>JABFXX010000608.1 GCA_013368795.1 Kofleriaceae bacterium | reverse complement strand
GTGGTGGCTGGGAGGTTCGCACGACCATGTCTTGCGCCACCGACGGTCCCATTCCAGCGTGGGCGACGCGGTGGAGCACGGGTCACGTCAAGGTCCGTTCTTAGTCGTCGGCCCGAGCAGGATCAGGAATCAGCACAGAAACTGCTACCCTGTCAGGATGCCGTCCGCGGCGAGATTCAAGGACCCGCACAAGCAGATCCACGACTCGCCGACAAGCTTGCGATTGCGAGGCTACCGCCGAGCTCGGCGTCGACGAAGAAGTCGAAGATCACCACGAGCCGGTTGACGACGCGCGGGACGCAGTGAAGATCGAATCGCCCCTGGTACTTGTTCGGATCGAGGCCGTGTTCGATGAGCGGCGCGAGCCGGGCGTTCAGCGCGTTCGCGATCTCGGGCGGGCGGGTCCGGAAGCGCGGGTAGGCGACGTCGAGCTCGAACTCGCCGATCGTGCGCTGGGTCTCGACCATGGTCGACTCGATCGCGGTCGGCCATACGGCCGCGGCGAGCGCCGCCGGCGAAAGCGCGCCGACAGCTGCGTCATCGGCGGGACGCCCCGCATCGTCGGTTGGAATCGCTGCGTCGGCGAGGGCCGCGTCACCGAGGGGCAGCACCGCATCGGCCGGAGCCGCCGCAGCCGAGGGCACGACCGGCGCTGGCGCTTGCGTCGCTGTCGGCGGAGGCGTCTTGTCGCGACAGCCGACCGCGAGCACCAGCGCGAGCCATGACCACCGAACCACATCTACGCGCATTCGAACTATCGTGCGCTACCGACGGTGCAGATCCAAGCGGGGAGGACGCGCTTCCCGTTTGCCGGCTCTGCTCATTCGATCTGGATCGTGAGCTGCGCGGTTCGTCCGTCGTGGTCGCGAGCGTGGAGCGTGCAACGCCCGGCCGCTCTCGGCACGACGAACGTCGCATCGTTGAAACCGTGGAGGTCGGCAAGGCCGCTGCAATCGGGCCCTGTCGACCAGGCGATCCGTCCGCGACCACCTACGTGCTTCGCGTCGGCCAGGTAGCTGACGCGATAGATGTAGTCGAGGCCATGGGCCGGCGCTCGAATCGTTGCGGGTCCATCGATGGTGATCCGCGTCGCAGGTACAGCGTTCCAGTGGAGTGCGTCGCCATCGCATGTCGCGGTGATGAGGCCGCTCGCCGTCGCCCGGAAGTCCTGCGACACCGGCCCCGTGAAGTGGCAGGCGTCGAAGCCCGCGACGACGTAGGGCTGCGGGTTCTCGAGGTAAGCGCCGATCGCGGTCTCGGTTGCACCTGTCGTGGACGCCGGGGTGATCGCCGCACCACATCCAGATGTCGTTACGACAAGCGCGAGGAGCCGCATACTATGTAGACGCCCCCGTGCGGGAAGGTGGGAAGGAAAAGTCTCTCAGATCTCGAACGGCGGGATCACGCGGCCGTCGATGTCGGTAAATCCGTACTCGCGTGCGAGCTCACCGACGAGCTGCACCGTGCCGGTCTTCTTCAGCACGTTCGCGTCGCCGGCGAGCGCGACGACCGCGCGTCCGAGATAGCGTGGCGACTCGGTGCGCGCGAGCGCTGGGCGCTCCTGCCAGCTCGTCTCGTCCGCTTTGTGACCGGCGAGCACCAGCTCGGTGCGCATCCAGCCCGGCGAGACCGCGAGTGACGTGACGTTGTACGGCCGCAGCTCCTCGGCGACTGCGAACGCGAGCCGGTTCATGGTCGACTTCGCGAGGTCGTAGAAGAGGTTGCCCTTGAGATAGCGATCGCGATCCCAGAACGTTGTCGTCACGATCAACCCGCGTTGCTGACGCGCGAACAGAGGCGCTGCGAGCTGGCAAGCAACGATGTGGTTGCGCACGCCATGGTCGAACATCGAGTCCCAGTGTGCGAGCGGTTGCTGCCAGAACGGCGCGTCGAGCGACTCGAGCGAGAACGTCTCGTGTCCGCCCCACGCGTTATTGACGAGCACGTCGAGGTGCCCATGGTCGCGTTCGACGCGCGCGAACAGCTCGCGCACCTGTGCCGCATCCGTATGATCGCAGCGCACGGCGATTCCGCGGCCACCTGCGCGGGTGACCTCGTCGGCGGTGTCGTCGATCGTGCCGGGCATCGTGTCCATCCCGGCGCGCTCGAGGAACCGGTCGTAGGTGTCGGCAGCTCCGCTGCGCGTGCTGCGCCCGGTGACATAGACCGTGGCGCCGGCTGCACCGAGCTCGACGGCGATGCCGCGGCCTGCACCTCGGCTCGCACCGGTAACGAGCGCGATTCGATCCTTCAGGGTCTGCATGGGGACACCCTATGCGGCGGTGGGGGCGGCGTCTTGGAGAAACCCGAAATCGCTGCTCTCGGCGAGGTTGCGTGGCGTCACGCCGGTGAACGCCTTGAGCTCGTTCGCGAGGTGCGCCTGATCGTAGAAGCCGGTATCGAGCGCGAGCTCCGCCCACGAGCGCGCCGGTTCGCGCCGGCGGCGTACGAGCACCTCTCGAAACCGTGCGAGCCGGCACGCGGCCTTCGGAGAGAGCCCGATGTGCTCGTGGAACAGCTGCTGGAGTCGGCGATCGGTGACGCCGAGCGCCGCAGCGAGCTCGCGGATGCGCACGCGTCCCCCGCTCGCCGCGATCCTGCGCATCGCCTCGATCGCGGCTCGCGCGTTCGCTGCACCATGTCCACGCCTCGCGCGTTCGTCGAGAACCTGTGCGAGCCATGCCGCACGCGCGGCAGCGGTCGGCAGCTCGTGCAGCTGCTCGAGTGTCTCACCGGCCGCGTGTCCCCAGAGCGTGTCGAGTGCAACGCCTTGATCGGTGAGCACGCTCGCAGGCACGCCGAGAATCGCGGGAGCCGCGCCGGCTCGTAGGCGCACACAGACCTGCTCGACATGGCCGGAGAGCACGATGCGCGTTGGCTCGCAGGTCACACCCATCGCGAGGCATGCGAGGTCAGCGCCGCGGTCCCCGCTCGGCCGATCGCCGAGGTTGAAGATCAGGTGAATGGCGCCATCTGGAACGATGCGTTCGGCGAGCGGCTCGGGATACGTGTCCGAGCATGCGAGGATCCGATCCGTCTTCGCATCGAGTGGCTCGACGCCTGCGAAGATGCGCTCCATCTCGCAAGCATACTCGCTCCGAGCCTTCGCGCCCCGTCGCAGACTACTTGTCGAGCTCGCCCGTCAGCATCTCGAAGGACGGCGCGGTGATTCCGTACACGGTCGCAACGCCCTTGCCCGCCTTGAACGTGAACGTCGCGTCGTCGCCCTTCTTGATCGTGAGCGACTTCATCTGGCACATCGCTTTCTTGGAGGCGGCGTCGTTGCAGTAGTCTCCGACACCCTCGGCGATGAAGTTGCAGAGATTTCGAGCCGCCGGCATGTCGTCTTTCGACTTGAACGTCGTCTCGTCGATGTTGATCGCGAGCGCACACCCGCAGGCAGACTTGTACTTGGCCGCGGCAGCCTGCGCTGCAGGCTTGACCTCTTTGGTCATGAAGTCGCGCTCCTCCTTGCCGGCGAGCGCAGTCACGGACAGGACCATCATCGCCGCTATCACTACACGCTTCATTTCAACTCCCTTCACGGTTTATAGGCCTTCATCACGTCGTCGATCTTGTACTTCTCGGATTCCTTCTCCGAGTAGTAGATGCCAAAAGAAGTGTTGTTCTTGGTTGGGTGATAGAATTCCCACTCGCCGTCGCGCTGAGTGAGTATTAGCGATCGGTACGTCTTGCTGCCGCGCTTCTTGTTGACGAAGACGTCGGTCTTGCCGTTCCCCATCGCGTTGACGTCGTACAGCAGCGTGCGCCCTTCGAGGTCGCCGCCGATTCCGCGCAGGTGGATCAGCATCCGCTTGTCATCGTCGACGAGGATCATCACCACAACCTGGCCTTCGGGTCCCTTGTAAGCCTTCAGTGGCCCGGACGGCTTGGGGACTCCGGCCCACGCAGGCGAAGCAACCACGAGCATCAAGAGCAGGATCGCGAGCCGCATCACTTGCTCCCCTTGCATGACTTGACGAGCTTTGCTTCGAGGAGGATCTGACAGACATTGGCGGCGCGAACGGCGTCGCTCGAGTCCTTCTCCTCGAGGAAGTCCTGCTTGAACTGTTTGTCCTTGAGGCACCGCTTGATGATCGGTATCGCGTGCTTCTTGCCGTAGTCGGTATCGTAGCCTTCCGACATCGGCCGCATCACGATCGAATAGATGTCGCTGTCGTTGCACGCGGGCAGCGAGAGCTTCACGAGGGCACCTACCGGATCGAGAGCGAGCTCGGGCGAGCTCTCACGCCGCGTGATCGCGACACCCGTGGCCGCGAGTGCCTTGTCCTTCGTCTTCTCGACGAGCGCGACCTCGGCAGCGACGCAGCGAGGTTGGATTTCGTCGGGGCCCAGGACGCGATGCTCGGCGCCGGCACCCGTCCGCGTGGTCTCGACCAGATGATCGAGCTGCATGCACTTCTCGAATCCTGCAGCGTCCTTGAAGTCGAACGCACCCGCGTAGGCCGGAGCCGGCAGGGCGAGCGTCGCAACGACGACCGTGTTGATCCTCATGTGAGAGGCCCATCCAGCAAGGGGCATGCCGCGACCGGATCATCGCCAACTCCCCAGAACGGCGGCGCATGCCCCTGACCGCACTGTACCAGCGGCGAGCCAGGTGTCGCATCCAGGGTGACACCACGATAGATTTCTCGAAGTGGTGGCCCGTGGTGACCCGTTCGTGGGGAGCAACATCGGTCGCTACAAGCTCATCCGCGTCGTCGGGCGCGGCGGCATGGGCTGCGTGTACGAGGGCGTGCACGGCGAGAACGGATCCCGCGTTGCCGTGAAGGTGATGGCCGAGCGCTTCGCCCACGATGCAGAGCTCACGGCGCGGTTTCTCGGCGAGGCTCGCGCGGTCAACTTGATCCACCACGAGAACATCGTCAGGGTGATCGATCTCGTACAGCTCGATGGTGGCCGGCCGGTGATCGTCATGGAGCTCGTCGACGGCATCACCTTGCGCGACGCGATCGCTGCCCAGCGGCTGTCGATCCGAGGTGTGGTCGAGCTTCTCGGAGAGGTGCTGTCGGCGCTAGCGGCGGCGCACGAGATCGGAGTCATTCATCGCGATCTCAAACCGGACAACATCCTCGTGACTCCGCGCGGGCACGCCAAGGTGCTCGATTTTGGGATCGCAAAACTCCTGCGTCCGCTCCCTGACCACGACGTCCCGCGTACCCGCACGGGTGTCCTGCTCGGCACGCCGGAATACATGTCCCCCGAACAGATCAGCGGCGGCGCGGCCGACGAGCGAGCCGACCTCTACGCCATGGGCGTCGTGCTCTTCGAGGCTGTGACCGGCCGACGACCGTTCGAAGGTCGTACCGACTTCGATGTCATGCGTGCGCATGTCGAACGGTTGCCGCCGTCGCCGCGCGAGCTGCGTCCAGCGCTGCCGATAGCGCTCGAGCAGGTGATCCTTACCGCGCTCGCCAAGTCGCCGAACCTGCGCTTCACGTCCGCGAGGGCGATGGCAGAGGCACTGGGCCGAACCGTCGCCGAGCTCCCCGACGATGCGAGCGCTTCGCCTCCTGCCATCGTCGCGGCAGACTCGGCGAGCGCCCCGTCCGCCATGCGTTCCGGGCGCCAGACCGCCGCAGCCAAGCCGCGCAGGCGCTTCGACGTCCCCGAGACGCCGAAGCCGCAACGGACGGAGCCGCCTCGCTCTTCGAGGCGATGGCACATCGCGGTCGTGGCGAGCGCGATCGTCATTGCGATCACGGCAACTGTCCTGGTGATGCATTCTGCGCGCGCGCCGGTCGGCCCGCTCGATACCAGCACCGCGCCGGGTCCGACCTCGGTGCTAATCCCGGTGCCGGCCTCCACGATCGATGCGGCCGTCGCACTCGTGCCTCCCGACGCCGCAACGTCGACGGGCGTCCGGCCGCGTGAGACCAAAGCCCGCGCACACGCACCCGTCGCGCCGGTTCCCGACGCTGCATTCGATGATGACAAGCCACCACCACCATCACCGCGCGAGCTCGTCGCCACGGACAAGGGACTCGGCGAGATCCTTCACCCGCTCCGCCCCGACGAGATCGAGCCTCTGGCCTACGTACCGCGAGCACGCGAGCTCGCGCGCAAGGTCGAGCCTGATGCCGAGCTGATCGGGATCGCGATCTCCAACGTGAAGGCCGACGGGACCGTGAACTGGAGCCCGACACCGAGCACGGTGACGTACCGATTTCGTTCCGAGGCACGGGGACACCCACCCGACGAGTCGCTCGACTGGCAATGTCTGGTCAGCGTCGAGGCGATGGCAGGTGTGGCCAAGATGGTTCGCGCCAAGCGTGAGTGGACAGGGCTGTCGGGGTGCACAGCACGGTTCGTATCCACCCCGAGGTGCTCGCTCGCGCAGGTCATGGCGAAGGCGCTGGCGAAGCGCCACGATCCCGAGGAGGACGCCTGGGTCGAGTGGTGGGGCAACGCGTGGAAGGTCACCGCCGTCGTCGATGGCAACTACACGCCGTTCCGGTTTCGCGACGACTGTCGCTAGATACCGTGCGTCACCGCAAGCCGTGACGACCGAGCATCCGGTAGAGATGTGCGCGACTCACACCGGCGTCGCGTGCGGCCGCCGACACGTTGTCAGCGCACCGCTCGAGCAAGCTGCTCAAGTACACCCGCTCGAACGCGTCGAGCGCATGACGACGGGCAAGCTCGTACGGCAGCCTGGCGTCGGGCTGAGCGGATGGCGACGCCGCGGGACTCGGCAAGCGGCGGTCGCCGAACACCGCGCACTGTTCGAGATGGTTACGAAGCTCGCGGACGTTCCCGGGCCACGGCGCCGTCGCGAGCGCCTCGAGGTAGTCCGGACTCGTCAGCTCCGCGATCGTGGAGGGCGACGCACGGAGAACGCCGAGGAGATGCTTGACGAGCAGCGAGATGTCACTCGCACGCTCGCGAAGCGGCGGCAGCCTGAGCTTGATCACCGCAAGCCGATAGTAGAGGTCGGCTCGAAACGTCCCCTGGTTGACCTCCGAGCGCAAATCGCGATTGGTCGCGGCGATCACGCGTAGGTCGCAGCGAATGTTCGCGGTCGAGCCGATGCGTCGGATCTCGCGCGACTCGAGCGCGCGCAAGAATTTCGGCTGGAGCGCGATCGGCAGCTCGCCGATCTCGTCGAGGAACAGGGTCCCGCCGGACGCCCGTTCGAATGCGCCGACGTGCCGGGCCACCGCGCCCGTGAAGGCGCCAGCCTCGTGGCCGAACATCTCCGACTCGAGCAAGCTCGGCGGGATCGCGCTGCAGTCGACGACGACAAACGGTCCGGCCGCCCGCGAGCTCGCATCGTGGATCGCTTCGGCGGTGAGCTCCTTGCCGGTCCCGGTCTCGCCTTCCACGAGCACGGTCGCATCGCTCGCGGCAATTCGCTCGAGGGCGGCGAACACCTCGCGCATCGCGGCGCTCTCTCCGATCAATGCACCGAACTGGGTACACGCCGAACCAAGCACCTCGACCTCCTCGCCATCGACATCGATGCGCAAGTCCGTGTCGCCCAGAGCCAGCACGGTGCCAGCGCCGATCGTGGCGTCGGTGATCGCTATGTCACCGATGTGCGTCCCGTTGCGGCTGCCGAGATCGCGAACCCGGACCGCGCCGCCGACGATCGCGAGCTCGCAATGAAACCTCGACACGGTGTCGTCGGCGATCACGAGATCGTTCGACGGGTGCGAGCCGATCGCGCAGCGCTCGCAGGCGTCGTTCCAGCTGTTGCCTGCAGCCGGTCCGGCCGTCACCACGACGCGGAATCTGCGAATGGCTCGCGTCGGGCGGCCCGTTGGTCGAGTCACGATCGGAGGCGGATTCGCCATCGCTCGTGATCATAGTTAGGCAAACCGACGTTCGCCAGCGCGACACGACGGGCCGAATCGTCGACGCCATCCGCACGAGGACCGGCGCCAACACGTTGCGGGTCTATGCGAGCAGATCGGCGGGCACGACGCGCGGGTCATATGGACTCGCTCGGGACCGCCATACGAGCAACGGCCCGAGCACGAGCCCCACGAAGCCGGCCACGATGATCACCGACGCCTTTGCAGCGAGCGACGCTGGAACCGAGATCCAGCCTTGTTGCAGCACGACCGCCAGGACCGCGAGCCCCGCATTGCCGGCGACGAGAAACCCGACGACGCTCGATCGCGAGCGGATCGCACATACGCTCGCGCTGATCGCGATCGCCGCCACCTCTGGCCAGGATTCCGCGATCACGGCTGGAGTCCGGCTGGCATTCCTGCGCTGCCTGCCCGTGCTGCTCGAGCCGCCCGCTCTGCCCGCGCACGAGCTCGACGTCTGGTGTCGCATGTTGCTCGCGATCAGCGCGCTCGACGGAAAGCCGGCCGCGTGGTTCAAGCGGCTCGCGAAGCGCGATCAAGGCGCGCGCGAGCTGCTCGACCGACTCGCCGACGAGGAGCTCTGGGATCTCGTGACAGAAACGGAAATCGGGTGACCTCAGTCATCTTGGTCCGCTAGCTCCCAGCGTAACGGGTCCGCTTCACCGCGCGCGTACACAGTTCCGGACGGAATCTCGCCATAGAAGAGTACGTCGAGCGGAGTCACGCGCGTCGGGTCGAAGAGCGCCAACTCTCCCTTGCTCGAGAATGTCAGGCCGAGAGCCTTCGCTTCGAGGTCAATGCTCTCGCCTGGGCCAAGCGTGCGGGCGGGCAGGTTCGGCGAGAAAGTCGTCGACCGGACGTTCGTTACCAGGACCAGGTTTCGAAGCTCGATCGGACTCGCGCCGAGGTTCTTCAGCGCCACTCGCTGCTGGTGTGGATCGAGCGCCGAGATCACCAGGGTCGGCGGCGCCGTCAGACGCGCGAGCTCGGCTTGGATGAACTCGACGCGCGCGGCGTTGTAGTCCTTGAGGTACCGCGGAGCGTCGTCGAACTTCTCGATCGACATGTAGGGGTCATCCGCCATGTGCGGCCGGAGCAGCGCGTGGATCGCGTCGACACGCGCGCCGAACACGTCCGCCTGGAAGAGCTCGCGTTGCGCGCGCTCGAGGAGCACGACCAACCGCGCGCGCAACTCGGGGTTCATGGCAATCCGCGTGTTGAGGTTGGACGAGATCGGGTGCCAGGCGATCTCGGGATGGGTGATGACGCGCTCCTCGTACCTCGCCTGTACCCAGCTGTCCGTGACGCTGAACCCGAACATAGGCCGGTCGATTCGCGGTCGTCCCCCGACATTGGAACCTGGCGTCCAGCGCAGCGCGGAGTTGTTGAGGTCCCAGGGCACGTAGATCCAGCGGCCGGATATGCGGTCGTGAATGAAGTAGCTGCGCGAGTCCTCGGTCGTGTTGTTGGAGATGAGCGCGTCCATCACCATGGTGCGCAGGTACAGCTCCAGCTCGATGCGTTGGCCGAGGACGCTCGCGAGATCGGGCTCGGGCGTGAACGTGATGCGCTCGAGAATCGTGTCCAGCTCCTGGCGTCCTTCGTGCTCGTTCGTCTTCTTCTGCCAGTTCGACTGGAACGCAGCGCGCCACGGCTTCATCTCGCAGTCCTTGCGCCCGCAGCGGTAGATCGAGGCGTCATCGTCGAAGAAGCGGTGTGCGTCCAGGAAGTCCTTGTCCACGCGCTCGGCGTCCAGGTAAACGCCCTCGTAGTGGCCGTTGATCACGAGGCGTACGTACTTCGCCACAGGAGAGGGGGCGTGCATCGCTGCGAGGAGGTCGAATCCGAGCTTCTCGACCATCATCGTGCCATCCATCCACTCGGAGATCAGATTGACCTTCTTCCGCCCTTCGAACTTGTTGTCGACGAACTCGACGCGCCAGCTCCGCTTGGGCCAGTAGCGGGAGCTATTGCCTCGGAGGCGGAGCAAGATGTCGTGCCGCTTGCCGTCGTGCACGAAGACCGCAGGCTGCTCGGGTGCGTCGACGTCGTCCGCGAACAGCTTCAACGTCTGCTCCGGTACGACCAGCTCGTACTGCTCGACGGTGGTTTGCAGCGGAGGCAGCGTGAATGGAGCATCAGGATCCGGCAGCATCGTCGCGCCGTTTCCCTCACCGAGCTGGCAGGCGCAGAGCATGAGGGCAGAGAAGGTCCCGACGAGAGCGCGCTCGACCACGTTGTTGTGCCTCACCGTTTCACCATCCCCGTTCGTGTCGGACGGCGCTGTGCAGTAACCGTTCCCGCCGAGCGCAGCGCCGTTCTGCGCCGCTCACCCCACGAAGCGACCGCCCTTGGTTGCCGTCAGAGTGCGCGCCCCCGCGCGCTGGTGCGTTCGAGCCTGCACTACGACATTACGCGCAGCGTGATGCCACCCATGCTCGACCCGTCGCTGGCGGATTCAGATGAAACCGTCGACATGTCACGCAAATCGCGACGTGATGTCAGAACCGCATGTTGCTCGTCGCGCGTCGATCAGCACGGCGACGACCACATCGTGATTCGATGTCACGCTCGTTACACGCGCGGCAAGCGACGTGCATTCGCGCTCGAATATGCAGCAGCGCCACGCGTGGTGCGACGGGACGGACCGAACCGCGACGCAGCTGCCCAGCCTGCCTCTCGAGCCTCGCGCCCCGCTCGAGGTGATCGCGGACGCGTTCGCGGACGCGTCGCCCGCGCTGATCGCCGAGCGGGAGCTGCTGAGTCGGATCGATACCAAGTACGTCGTGCCCGTGACGACGCTCGGCGAGCTGCTCGCAGACCTCGGTCACGCATATGCCGCCATTCGCTCGGGGAACACGGCCTGGGCCGCCTACCAGAGCACCTATTTCGACACGCCCGATCTCCAGTGCTTCCACGATCACCGCCGTGGCCGGCGTCTTCGTCACAAGATCCGCATCCGTCACTACCCAGCGCGCGCACTGAGCTTTCTCGAGCTCAAGACCAAGTGCAATGACCTGGTGACCACCAAGCACCGGCTCGCGCTGACTCTCGACCAACAGCACCTGGCCGAGCCCGAGCGCGCGTTTCTGCGGGCTCGTACCGGCTTGCTTGCCGACGTGGTCGGCCCCGTGCTGCACGTCGACTATCGTCGGTTGAGCCTGGTCGGACGCGCTTTACACGAGCGAGTCACCATCGACGTGGACATGGACTGCACCGGGCAAGCGGGCGAGAAGAAGTCACTCGGTGCAATCGCGATCGTCGAGATCAAACGTGCCGGACTCTCGACCGCCTCTCCGATGGCGGCGCGGCTCGCTCGCACGGGGTACCGCGAGTGCTCGATCAGCAAGTACATCGCCGCAGTCACGCGGCTCCGCCCCGACACCGCGCACAACCGCTTGCTACCGAGCCTGCGCGCTCTCCACCGGATCGGATGAGGCCACGGATCGTTGCTCTCGTGTCGTTGCTCGCACTCGCGTGCGTCGCGCCGGCATATGCGGACAGCCAGCTCTGGCTCGAGCCCGGAGTCGGAGTCGCGCCCGTGCGCCGTGTCGACGTCGACCTGACCGGGCAGGTCCGTTTCGATCAAGACGTCACCCGGTTCTCCGCGTTCCTTCCGGAGCTGACGGCCCGTTATCGCATCGAGCGCTGGCTCCGAGTCGGCGGCGGCTACCGGCTCGAGTACGAGCGCGACGCGTACGGCCAGCTCGTGATTCGCGACCGCCTATCAGCCGATGCGCGCATTCGCGTCGATAGCGCGCGGATCCGCGTTGACTACCGGCTGATGGTCGCCGAGCAGCGCCGGCCGATGTCGAACAACGTGTTCCGTACAGTGCTCCGCAATCGCGTCGATGTCAGCTACCGCCGCCTCGGGCTGTGGCGACCCTTTGGCGGCGTCGAGGTCTTCTACATGCTCGATGACCTCGACAAGCTCGAATACGATCGGACGCGCCTCACGGCGGGCACGACGTACAAGGCCAAGGACTTCGACATCGACATGTTCGTGCGCGCCGAAATTCACGCCGACCCCGACGAGCCGACGTACGCGATCCTCGGCCTCGGCTATCACTACCAACTCTGAGCACGCGCGAAAGGAACGCGAGCCGCATGGACGAATTCGTGAACCAGATCTTCGGCACCGAGACCGTCTTCGATCCCGAAGAGCTCACGAAGCTTTGGGCTCGGCTCGGTCTCGATCTCGTCTTCATGACGCTGGTCGTTCTCGTCGTGTACTACCGGCTGTATCGCAATCGCGAGATGGTGTTTACGTACTTCGTTTTCAACATCATCACGTATCTGGTGTGCGTGCTGCTGCGCAGGGTGCCGATCGACATGGGTTTCGCGCTCGGCCTGTTTGCCGTGTTCGGAATCCTTCGCTACCGGACCGAGGAGATCCGGATGCGCGATCTGACGTATCTGTTCATGGTGCTCGGGCTCGGCATCCTGAACGGTGTCTGGAACAAGAAGACCAGCTTCGTCGAGCTGGTCGCGGTCAACGCCGCGATCGTGGGTGCCACAGCGATCCTGGAGCTCACAGCGAAGTCGCGAGGACATGGTTCCACGCCGATTCTCTACGACAAGCTCTCGCTCCTCGCGGAGGGCATGGAGCAGGCGCTGATCGCCGATCTGACGGAACGGATCGGGCGCCCCGTGTATCGAGTCCAGGTGCATCGCGTCGACCTGTTGCGCGATGCTGCCGAGATCACCGCGTTCCACAGGAATCTCACATAACGAGCAGCGCCGAATTGAGATAGCGTATCGCCGTGGACGCCGATCGAACGAGCAGTGACCGGGCGCTGGAAGTCGAACTTCGTACCGATCATCTGAAGAAGCAGCGGGTGGGGGCGCTGATCTATGCCGTGTTGTGCGGCCTCGGTTGCGTTGGCTGGTCGCTGGTGTTCTGGCCGGCATCGTTCGGGGTGATCCGGGTGCAGATGAAGATGTTCGGCTCGACGACCCTCGGCTGGGTGTGGGTCATCGGCGGAGCCGTGCTGCTGCTTGTCGCGACGATCAATTACGGTCGCCGCTTCGCGAGCGCGACGGCAGAGATCAGTCGCCTGCGCGCCACCAAGCAGATCGGCTGAGAGCGAGGCGCCAGCTGGTTCGCGACGTGGCCGTTCCGGCTGAGGGGTAAAATCCGTCCAAGACGCGTTCCGTTCGATCAACTACCCATCGGTAGGAGGACGGAAATGACGCCAACGACGCGTGATCGCCGCTCCGCCAGCAACACAGCTTGTCGGGAGAGACACCATGAAGCGAACGATCGTTCTCATTCTCGCCGCCTTGGCCGCGATCGCCTTGATCGTGGGGCTCACACATCTCGTCTTGGTCGCAACGCACCGCTCCGAGCCGGCCGCCGCGACGGTGTACGGCACGACCGCTCGGCGACTCTGGGCCACCATCGGCGCTGCGCTCGCGCTGACGAGCGTGATTGTCGGCGGGGTGGCGCTCGCCCGCCCCGCGAGTCGTTTTGGCGCCGCCATGGTGGCCGTGCTGGCAGGCATGATCGCCGCGATCAACGGTGGGCTGGTCCTCGTGGTCGCAAACGGAGGCCCCGGTAGCGGCAACGGAGTCGTCGGTGGGGCCGGAGCCTTGGTGCTCGGGGTGGTTGCCGTGGTCCTCGGAGCGCTTGGACTCGCACGGAGAACGTCGCAGGGGCACTCGGCGTCTCGTTGACGTCGAACGAATCCGTCCGTCGTCTTCGAGTGATTGGCCTGCGCCTTCGCGGGACCTATGCCTCAGCCTCGACGTAGCCGACCGGGAACGGCCCAGCGATGACTTCTTCCCGACGGACACGGAACCCGCTCTGCTCGATCGCATCGCGCAGCGTGTTCGCCGTGAATCGTCGCCGGCCGGGAAACCCGGTCAGCGCGAAGACGCGCGAGAGCGCGGCGGCCGCGATCGTTTCCTTGTGCAAGTAGGTCGGCGCGACAAGCACTCCGCCGGGGCGCAGCACGCGGCGCAAGCTCGCGAGCGCCTCCCCGAGATCGGGAACGAGATGCAGCACGTTAGCCGCGAACACCGCATCGAAGCTCGCGGCCTCGTATCGGAGATTGTAGATATCTGCTTGCTCGCACGTGACGTTCGAGAGCTTCGCGTCTCGCACGTGCACTTCGAGCTGCTTCACCATCTCAGCGGCGTAGTCCGTCGCGATCAGCTCGCCGACGACACCCGCGATCGCCGTCGTGACCAGGCCGGTACCCGCGGCGACTTCCAGGACGGAGGCCTTCGCGCGTGCGGCATCGACACACAGCTCCAGCATGCGAGGTACCGGACGCGCGAGGAAGCGCGTCGACTTGTCGTAGCGCTTCGCGTGCCGCTCCCAGTAGACGCGGCCAGTATCAGCAGCAGTGGTCGACATCGCAGCAACTTTCTCCGCGAAGTCCTTCGCGGCCTTCCTTCACGAGCAACACCGCAGTCCCGAGCGCGGCTGAGCCGCACATGCATAGCCTGACCCTGGAGCGCACTCCAGAGGCAAGCCGATGACACCTGGACCTCACTCCAGAACTTTGGTTCGGACATGGCGCCACAAGTCCACGCAGAAGAAGCACCGCTAAGAATCGGCGACGTAGCCAAACTGGCTGGCCTGTCGATCGCCGCGCTGCCGGAGATGCGCGACGCGCTCGGCCGCCTTGCCGACCAGTGCCGAGACACCTGCGCTCCTGGCGCGTGCGCGTTCCTCGACGAGCTCGCGCAGCCGTTCGACGGCTGATCACTTCATGCGCGCGAACACGTGTTCGCGTGCCGCGTCGCCGTTCACCTCCGGTCGTTGGGATCGTCAGAGGCCGAGATAGTGCACGGCGACGACTTGCCACGTGCCGTCGGGGTTCGGGATCGCGATCAGCTGCCCGGTGAAGCGATATGGATTGGAGCCCTTGTCAGGCGGCGACTCGAGGGTCGCCTGGACAAAGCCCCACTTGGCATCGCGGACTTCGCGAACGCTGTCGGCGGTGATCGTCTTGTCCTTGAACGTCTCGAGGATCTTCTTCGCCGCGTCACTGCCCGTCGCGAAGTCGTTCTCACCGACGCCGATTGCCGCGACCGCAGGATCGGTCGATAGCGAGGCCGCGGCTTTGGTCGGATCCGCAAGCAGCCCGCTCAGCGCACCCGGCGCCGACGCTCCTGGCATCGCGGCGATCGGCCGGCTCTTGCGCAGCTCACGAGGCTGACTGAAGGCAGCCGCGACGACCTTCCATTGCGACGATGCCGTGAGGAGCTCGCTTGCTCGTACCGTTTCCGTGCGGGTCTCTGGCTTGCTCTCCGGCTCGGCGACGTCCTTCGTGATCGCGAGCTCCGCGACGAACCAAACGGCATCGGCGTTGCCGCCGACCGCGGTCTTCGTCACCTTGATGTCCTTGATCGTATCGTGCGGATTGATCGAGGCGACTTGCTTTGCGAGGTCCGACTCGTTCAGCGCGTAACCGACGCGCGCCAGTACGACTGCCGAGCTGTCGAACGTCGCCGCGAGCTTGTCATCAGCGCCCGCCTTTAGCGCCGCCACCTGCGCCTCGAGCACGAGCTTCGCTCGCTCGGCGGGCGGCATCGTGGCTGCGGAGCCAGCCGGAACAGGGACCGCAGCCGAGCCATCAGAGCCGGCAGAGCCAGCTTCGGTCGCTACCCCCGAAGCGTGTGCCGAGCCAGGAGTCGACGTCTCCGGCTGCTTGCCCTTGCATCCGCCGCCAACCGCAATCGTGACACACAGCGCGAGCGTCCTCTTCATCGCCTGCGAGCTTACTTGCCGTTGTTGAAGGCGTACAGGCTCTTGCCGAACGTATCGTGGCGACAATCGAAGTGCATGAAGTCGCCGTTTTCGTTGCTGCTCATCTCCGCACCGCCCCATGACAGGCCCGCGATATCGCGCAGGGCGACCAGCAGTTCCTGCGAATGAGTGGTCAGGCGATCCGCTGCCGAGCGACCACCGCTCCGCCACCACTTGGTGAGCTTCTCGGAATCGGTCAGCTGGTCGAGGTCATCCGCCGACAGTCCGTGCTTGTTGAACTCTTCCTTGGCCTTCGTCGGGTTCTTCCCGAGCTCGAGGTACTTCTTCCACGACTCCGACGTCGTGTGGATCTTCGCCCACATCTCCTCGGTCGATTCGGTATCCGACCACGACGCCATGGTCGCTGCACTGATGCCCTCGCCGCCGAAGATGGTCGCTGCGTTCTTGGTGTGCCGCTCCCACAGCGACATCAACCAGTCTGCACCTTCCTTCGTCTTCCGTGTCTTCTCGTCGTCCTTCTCGGTGACTGCTCCCTTGCGTCCGGTGAGCACGTATCCGTTGTGCGACGCATCGATATCGATCGCGAGTCCCATCGTGTGGAAGTGTGACTTGCCGGACTTCTTGTTGGCGTCGTAGCTCGCGTTCCACGCACCGTTCCAGCCGATGGCCGATCGCACATGTGCATCGTCGAGCCCCGGATGCCGCTGGCGCAGCCACTGCTGGGCGACTTGCAGGCGCTGCACGATGTGCGGGTGCAGACGCGCTTCTTTGATCGTCTTGCCCAGGAACGTGGCGTCTGGCTCGAGGTTGCTCCAGTAGTCGTCGTAGTCCTCGTAGCCGAGCCGGCGAGCCGCGCGGTCTGCCTTGAACGTGCCCTTGGCCTCCTTGCGGTCCTTCTCGCCGTACGTGCCGAAGCCCTCCTCCGTCTTGATGAAAGGCTCGCCGCTGGCAAGCGTGGACAGATAGCCACCATCGTTCGCGACAATCTTGTCGGCGTCGAGATTGGCGCGCTGCGCGAGCATCGCGCGAAGCGTCTCCGTGTTCATCGCGCCGGTCGCGCTCACACCGAGCGTGGCTTGCGCCCGTGCGAGCCATGCGGGATCGAAGCGCTCGCTCTTGTGGCGCAGGCCATTGAGGATCTTGGCCTCGCCACGCGTCGTTTTTAGCTCGCTTAGCTTGGTGCCGCCGAGCGACGTATAGCTCGATAGGTACGCTTGGCCGGCCGTCGTCTCGTCGGACTTCGACTTCTTCTTCGCGGGCGTGCGGGTCGGCGGACTCGCCGGCTGGGGCGCCTGCTTCGGCGATGCGGCGACCGTGGGCTGCGCTGCGGGCTCGGCCTTCACGGACTCTGCCTGTTTCGTCTGTTCTCCAAACGCCGCAAGCACGCCGGCGATGATCTGCATGCCGAGCTCGGAGAGCGCGCCACCGTTCTGCTGATGGTCGGCATCGATGATCTGCTGGACAGCGCCGTGCTGCGACTGCTCGCCGTGCGCGACCTGTTCATTCGCCTGTTCGGCGACGTCATGCACGGGCGTGCGGATCTCAGCGATCTGCGAAGCAGCTTTCGGAGGGCTCTGGTGCGTCACCGGAGCGTCGTGGTGCTCCTCCGCAACGGGCTCAGCTGCTGCCTGCTCGTGATCGCCGGTCTGGTCGACGGGACCCACGGGTGGGGCAATCTTCGCCGGCGGTTCGATCGACTGTGTGGCGTCCTCGGCAGTGTCGGAGCTTGCCTTCTCGACGTGCTTCTCGACGAGATTGACCGCGCGCGGGTCCGGTTCGGCTTCGTGCTTGATCGGCTGCACGTAGCGACCGTGAACATACGCGTCGACGCCGCGATGACTCACCTTGACCCAGTCACCGGCATGCCCCCCGACGGACACTTCGGTGCCGTGGTGAAGCACCCCGATCACGTTGTTGCCCATTGCGGGGGCCGTCCGAACGTTGAGCGCGGTTGGTTGAACCCGCATGCGCTGCGCGCCACCGAACGCCTGGTCTGATGCGGACGGCCCGGCGTTGGTCTCCTCGGTCATCACCGGAGGAATGTTCCCGCGGCTGGTGAACGTGGTCTGGGCTGCCTCGATCGATGTGTCGTGGTCAGCTGCGGGGTCGTCCATCCCCGCCGTCGCCGCCTGACCGCCCTTCGTTTGGTCCCGCATCTTGCGCATTCTACGCTGCGCACGTGCCGAATCTGCCGGCATGTCGTGGCGTCGACCGAAAACGAAGAAGCGGCCTTTCGGCCGCTTAGTTCGTGCGCGAGGGGGGACTCGAACCCCCACGGTGTTACCCGCTAGCACCTCAAGCTAGTGCGTCTACCAATTCCGCCACCCGCGCAGCTCAGTTGTGAAAGAGGGTTGGTTAGGTACCGCTCGTCGCTACCTATGTCAAGGGTACCAGCTCGTGCATAGTAGAAGACGATGACGTATGGGTCTTCGCCGCCGCCCCCGCTGTCGCGGGCCAGCCTGGTGATCGGCCTTTACGCGGGCATGGGCATCGTCGCGTTGCTGCTCGCCGCCGGCCGCGGCGACCCGGATCTGTACCGGCTCGGCGGCAGCCCGAAGGCCTGGCAGCTTGCCGCGGCGCCGCTGCTCGGGGCGGCCCTGGGAGGAGCGGTCGTCGCGCTGACGAGGGTCGCGACGAGGCACTTTCAGTGGGCTCGCGACCTCCATACGAGCTTCCGGGATCTGCTCGGGCCGCTGACGCTGCGGGAGATCGTGATCCTCGCGCTCGCGAGCTCGATCGGCGAAGAGCTGCTGTTTCGCGGCGCGCTGCTGCCGTGGTTCGGCGTGTGGATCCAGGCGGCCGTGTTCGCGGCGCTGCACATCGGCCCGGGCCGGCGGTTCCTGCCGTGGACGCTGTCGGCGTTCGCGCTCGGCGTCGTGTTTGGCTGGCTGGCGACCTGGACCGGCAACCTGGGCGGTCCGATCGCGGCGCACTTCGCGATCAATTTTCTGAACCTGCGCCACATCGTCGCCGTGCCCGCGCGGCCGGCGGTGGCTTAGACGCCGTCGCAGGCCTGGACGCAGGTGCCGTCCTGGAACAGGCCGGCGCCTTTGCACCAGTCGTCGGCGCAGTCGCTGTCGCTATCGCACGATGCGCCCGCGGGCGAGCCGAACGTGCACGCGCCGCCATGACAGTAGGCGCCGCCGTCGCATGGATTGCCGTTGGTGTCGCTGCATGGAAGGCCCGGCGCGACGGCGGTGAGGCAATGATTATCGAGGCCGCAGTGGCCCGAGCGACACTCGTGGTCGGTGTAACAGGTGCCGTCGCCGTCGGGAATCTGGCCGATGAACGGCGACTCGCAGTAGGTCTCGCGATACCGGATCGCGGGCTCGAACTGCGTGCATGCGATGTTCTCGAGCGCGCTCACGCAGGCATGGGCGCGCGCCTCGTCGAAGAAGATCGTGTGGCGGCGGATGCCTTCGCGGATCGCGTCGGTGAAGACCGCGTCGGCGTGCGCCTGGTAGCAATCCTGGCGATCGCCGTCGCCGTCGGTCCACCAGTCGGTGTACTCGGCGCGCGTGCAGCAGTACTCCATCGCCGTGCAGTGCGCGTTGGCGAGCTCGCTCCAGTAGTCGTCGGCGTCGTAAGGGTCGTAACAGGCGCCGAGGACGAGTGAGACCAGGACCATCCACCTCATGAGTCCAGGATCGCGCGGGCACCGGCGCGGGCGCAATTGCCCGACGTTCTTTGCCGCAGTATTCGCGTGTTACCTTTGTCTCGTCGATGAAACCGGGCGAGGTCGTCGAGAGCCGCTTCGAGCTGGAGCGGATCGCCGGATCGGGCGGAATGGGCACGGTCTACCGTGCGATCGATCGCACGAGTGGGTCACCGGTGGCATTCAAGGTGCTGCGCAGTGCGTCGGTCGACGCGGCGCAGAGGTTCGCGCGTGAGGTGCGCATCCTGGCGGGCCTGCGCCACCCCGGCATCGTTCGGTACATCGCGGATGGCCGGACGCCCGACGGGGAGATGTGGCTCGCGATGGAGTGGCTCGAGGGCGAGAGTCTGAACCAGCGGCTCGCGCGCGGCGAGCTGACGGCGGCCGAGGCCGTCGACCTCGTGCGGCGGATCGCCGAGGCACTCGGCGCGGCGCACGAGCGCGGCGTGATCCATCGCGACCTGAAGCCGTCGAACTTGTTTCTGGCCGACTTCGATCTCGAGCGCGTGAAGGTGCTCGACTTCGGCGTCGCGCGGGTCGCGGATGCATCGGCGACGCGGACCGGCGTCATGGTCGGGACGCCCGGCTACATGGCGCCGGAGCAGGCGCGCGGCGACCGGAATGTCGGTGCGAGGTCGGACGTGTTCGCGCTCGGGTGCTTGCTGTTCGAGTGCTTGACCGGCAAGCCACCGTTCGTCGGCGAGAACGTGATGGCGGTGCTCGCGAAGATCTTGCTCGAGGACGCGCCGCGCGTCGGTGCGGAGCGCGGCGACATTCCCGAGGCGCTCGACGACCTCGTCGCGCGCACGCTGTCGAAGTCTCCCGATCAGCGGCCGCGCGACGGTGCGCACCTCGCGGCGGAGCTGGCGTCGATCGGCACGATCGGCGTGGGTGACCGCGCGGCCGGGACGCCGAGCGCCGCGTTGACCTCGACGGAGCGGCGCCTTCTGTGCGTCGTGCTGATCGACGTCGGCAAGAGCGAGCCGATCGACATGGAGGCGACGCGCGAGAGCGTGCCGTCGCTCGACGATACGTTCCCGTCGGACACCGGCGGCAGTCAGCCGCGCGACACCGTCGCCGAGTCGCATCGCCCGGAGCTGAAGAGCTTGCGCGAGGCGGCCGAGGCACACGGCGCGCGCCTGCAACGACTCGTCGACGGCTCGCTCGTCGTCACGCTGCTCGGCACGGGCGGCACGAGCGATCAGGCGATGCAGGCGGCACGCTGTGCGCTCGCGCTGAAGGCGCACCTGCAGCCGGCGACGCCGATGGCGCTCGCCACCGGGCGCGGCGTGATGGCAGGACGCTGGCCGGTCGGCGAGGCGATCGATCGCGCGGCGACGCTGCTCGCGGCTGCGCGCAACGCATCGCCACATCTGGTCCGCGTCGACGAGGTGACCGCCGGCCTGCTCGACACGCGGTTCGACGTCGGCGGCGACGACGCGGGCCTGTTCCTGCTCGGCGAGCGCGACCTCGTCCAGGCGACGCGCACGCTGCTCGGCAAGCCCACGCCGTGCGTCGGCCGCGATCGCGAGCTCGGCGTGCTGCACGGCTTGTTCGAGGAGGCGCTCGCGGAGCCGATGGCGCGCGCGGTGCTCGTGACAGGCGCCGCCGGCGTCGGCAAGTCGCGCGTTCGCTACGAGCTCGTTCGCTGGATCAAGGCGCGCGATGGCGAGCCCGTCGAGATCTGGATCGGCCGCGGCGATCAGCTCCGCACCGGCTCGCCGTTCGGCATGATCGCGCCCGCGCTCCGTCACGCAGCGGGCATCCTCGACGGAGAACCGATCGAGGTGCGCCGCCAGAAGCTGCGCGCGCGCGTCATGCGCCACGCCGGCACCGACCTCGCGCGCACGACGCTGTTCCTCGGCGAGCTCGTCGGCGTGCCGTTTCCCGACGACGAATCGGTCGAGCTGCGCGCAGCACGTCAGGACACGCAGCTGATGGCCGATCAGGTGCGCTTCGCGTTCGAGCACTTCCTCGCGGTCGAGACGTCCGCGCAGCCCGTCGTGATCGTGCTCGAGGATCTGCACTGGGGCGACCTGCCGACGACGAAGCTGATCGACTCCGCGCTGCGCGCCCTGCCCGACCGGCCGTGGTTCGTCGTCGCGCTCGCGCGTCCCGAGATCCACGAGCTGTTCCCTCGCCTGTGGGCCGAGCGCGGCGTCCAGGAGCTTCGCCTCGACGAGCTGACGAAGCGCGGCAGCGAGAAGCTCGTCCGCCAGGTGCTCGGCGCTCGCGCGAACGACATGCTCGTCGCCAAGCTCGTCGAGCAAGCCGGCGGCAATGCGTTCTACCTCGAGGAGCTCATCCGCTCCGTCGCCGAAGGCAAAGGCGACGCGATTCCCGAGACCGTGCTCGCCGTCGTGCAGGGCCGGCTCGAGCGACTCGAGGTCGACGCCCGCCGCGTGCTCCGCGCCGCGAGCGTGTTCGGCCACCAGTTCTGGCGCGGCGGCGTCACGAAGCTGCTCGGCGGCGACGCGCGCGACTCGACCGTCCGGTCGTGGCTCGACGAGCTGGTCGAGCGCGAGCTCGTGCAGCGCGCACCGAAGACGCGCTTCACCGGCGAGGACGAGTACCAGTTCCGCCACGCGATGGTCCGCGAGGCCGCCTACGCGATGCTCACCGACGCCGATCGCAAGCTCGGTCATCGCCTCGCCGGCGAGTGGCTGCACTACGCGGGCGAGACCGAGGCGATGGTGCTCGCCGAGCACTTCGAGCGCGGTGGCGAGCCCGCGCGCGCCGCGGTCTGGTACAAGCCCGCCGTCGATCAGGCGCTCGCCGCGGGCGACTTCCGCGGTGCCGCCAATCGCGCCGAGCGAGGCGTCGCGTGTGGTGCGACCGGCGAGACGCTCGGTGGCCTTCGCCGCGCCCAGGCCGAAGCGCACAAGTGGTGCGGCGAGTTCGCCGTTGCCGAGCGGTGCGCGATCGAGGCGATGACGCTCCTCCTCGCCGGCTCCGCCGCGTGGTTCTCCGCCGCCGGCGAGGCCGCCGAGGCGAGCGGCAAGCTCGGCGACGTCGCGCAGCTGTCGCGCATCGCCGACCTGCTCGTCGGCGCACCTGATCTCGACGGCGAGCGCGCAGCGCGCGTTTCCGCACTCGCCCACGCCGCGTTCCAGCTCTACAACAATGGCCGCTACCAGCTCGCCGAGTCGCTCGTCGACGCGATCGATCGCATCGCCGACGAGGTCTCCGATCCGCGCATCCTCGCGCGCATCTATCAGACGCGCTCGTCGCGCGCGATGTTCGCCGGTGACTCGGGCGCGTACGTCGTCTCCGAGGTCGCCGCCGCGCAGGCGTTCGAGGCCGCGGGCGACCTCCGCTACACGTGCATGCAGCACGGCCACGTCGGCTACGCCTATCTCGAGATCGGCGCGTACACCGAGTCCGAGCGCTGGCTGCGCAAGGCGCTCGACGGCGGCATGCGCATGGGCCTGCAAAACGTCGTCGCGACCGCGAAGCACAACCTCGGCCGTGCGCTCCAGTACCAGGGCCGCCTCGACGAGGCGTTCGCGATCGAGTCCGAGGCGATCGCCGCGTTCGCCGCGCAGGGCGATCGCCGCCTGGAGTCCGCATCGCGCAGCTACCTCGCCGACATCCTCGCCGCGCGCGGCGACCTCGACGCCTCCGAACGCGAGCTGCGGCTCGGCCTTCAGACCGTGCAGGCCGCATCGCGACCGCGAGCGCTCGCCGCGCTCGGCCAGCTCCTGCTCCTGCAGCGGCGTGCCGGCGAGGCACTGATCGCAGCGCGCGAGGCGCACGATCTGCTCGATACGCTCGGCGGCGTCGAGGAAGGCGAGTCGCTCGTTCGCCTGACCTACGCGCTGGCGCTCGACGCGACGGGCGATCGCGAGGCTGCGTGCACGGCGATCCGCCGCGCCCGCGAGCGCGTGCTCGAGCGCGCCGCCAAGATCACCGATCCCGAGTGGCGCGCGAGCTTCCTCGAGAACCTGCCCGAGAACGCGAAGACGCTCGCGTTCGCGCGCGACCTGCTCGACACGTGACTACTGCGGGATCGTCGTGCACTCGACGAACTTGATCGGACCGCCGGCCTCCGGGACACAGCAGCCGTCGACGCCCGAGGCCTCGAACGCAGCGCAGCCGAGCTTCGCCGGCGTGTCGCACTGAAGGCCCGTGCTCTGCGGCGGCGACTTGCACGCCTGCTCGCACATGCCCTCGATCGGCATGCCGCTGTTGTCGGTCCAGCCGACGCACGTCGTGAGCTCGTGGGGATCGGAATCCTCGCCGCACGCGACGAGGAGCAGCAGTGCCATCGCGATGCTTCGCATGATGCGACGGTAACACGGCGCGAGAAACCGCGGTCAGCGCAGCTCGCGGCGGACGATCGCGGCACCCTCGGCGAGCGCGCGCAGCTTCTGGACCGCGACGACGCGCGGCAGCTGCTTGAGCCCGCAGTCGGTCGTCAGCGTCACGCGCTCGGGCTCGATGTGCTTCAGCACCTTGCGCGTGCGCTCGGCGACCTGCTCGGGGTGCTCGATCTCGAGCGTGCGCACGTCGATGACGCCGGCGTGCACCTTCTTGTCGGCGGGCAGCTTGCGCAGAAGATCCGCGTCCTCCATCTCGCGACACGCGAAGTCGAGCACGTACGCGTCGACGTTCACGCCGTGATAGTGCGGCAGCACCTCGCGGTAGCCGCCCGCGGTCATGCCCTCGAGCTTGTTGCCCCACGCGTTGCCCATGCAGAAGTGCCACGCGCGTTCGACGCCGTCCGGAATCTCGGCCATCGTGCGGTCGACGGTCTCGCTGACCCAGTCCCAGTCCTTGTCGCCCGAGAGGTGCGGCATCCACGCGCCGAGGTCCTCGAGCTGGATGTGCTTGCAGCCGGCACCGACGAGCTCGCCGATCTCGGCGCGAAACACGTCGGCGAGCGCGCGAGACAGATCGTAGCGGTTCTTCACCGGGCCCGAACGGAAGTGCGCGAGCGTCGAGAGCTGGACCGGGCCCGCGCCGACACACGCCTTGATCGGCTTCTCGGTGTGACGCTGCGCCCATTGATAGATGAGCGCCATGCGCACCGGGCCGCGCTCGATCGGTCCCTCGACGGCGACGCCGCCCGCCTCGTCGAGCGCCCAGATGTCGCGGCCCTTCGCCTTCGCGCGCGCCGGATGCGGCAGCTTCTCGGCGGAGAAGCCGTTCGTGCGCTCGAGCCAGTACCAAAGGAAAGAGCCAATTCCCATGTGGTAATCGTCGAACCACATCTGGCCGTCGGTGAGGATGTCGAGGCCGGCATCCTCCTGGTCCTTGATGACAACGCGCGTCGCATCGTGGAACGCCTCGGCGTGCGACGCGACCTTGAACGCCTCGAGCACATCGCGACCCGCGAGCTGTTGCGTGAACCACAACGGCCGCGGATACGAACCCACCATCGTCGTCGGAAGCAGCATGGTGGGCCGATACTACGCCCGGCCCACGCGCGGCGGGCGCTGTCATCGAGGTGTTACGCGGATTCAGTACAGGCGATGAAGGTGCGTTCCTCGGTAGTAGTGACCGAGGATGTCCTTGTGCGTCTTGCCGGCCTGCGCCATGCCGATCGCGCCGAGCTGGCACATGCCGACGCCGTGACCGAAGCCCGCGCCACGGAACACGAACGAGCCGCCGTTCTTCGTCACCTCGAACAGCGACGACTTGAGGCCGCCGAGCGTACGCCGGATCTTGAGATCGCCCGCGATGTCGACCGAGCCCTTCTCGCCGGTGATCGTCAGCACCTGCACGCGCCCCGACACGCCGCGCTGCTTCGCGGTCAGGTTCTTCACGCGTCCGATCTCCGGATAGTCGGCGGCGAGGCGCACCGTGAGGTCGTTGGCTGAGATCGTCTCGGTCCAGCGGACCCTGCCCTTGCTCTTCTCGACGCGGCCGCACCAGAACGTCTTCGGATCCTCGTCGAGGAACGCGTCGATCGACGCGTTCGTCACGCGCGAGATGTTGCCCTTCGGATCGTCGCGCCGGCCGCGCAGCGACGGGTCGGGCTCGCCGCCCCAGATCGCGTCGTTGTCCTCGCTGTGGCCGCCGCACGACGCGCTGTAGCGGATGTCGACCATCCCGCCGCCGTCGCGCAACAGCACGGTCCCGCGCGTCTTCTCGACGGCCTTCGTCGTCCGAGGATCTTCCTTGCCCGCGCCCGCGTAGACCTGACACTGCTGCGTCGAGCACAGCAGGAACGGATCGGTGAGGTTGCGGCGGCCGATCTTCTGCAACAGCTCGGTGCGCGCCGCGATCGCCTGCGCCTCGAGCGCCGACGCCGGCGCATCCGGATACATCTCCGCCGGCACGAGCCCGGCGAGCAGCTTGTCCTCGCTGACGGCATTGGCCGCGAGCAGCGAGCCGTCGTGGTCGAGCGTCACGTACACGCTCCCCCAGTAGCGGCGGTCCTCACTGCCTGTCTCGAGCTGGCTGCCGCCCGTCCCCGTCGGCACGTCGGCGACCGTCAGCGTCTCGCTCGCCTTCTTCGGCGCGAACCACAGCACCGACGGGTTCTTGATCGTCGTCGAGCCGCTGCGCGCGACGACCGTCCCCGACGGCCTGCGCACGAGCTCCTCGTGCACGCTCGTCTTCACGCCGAACTTGCGCGCGTGCTCCGCTGCCTTCGCCGCGCCCTTGCCTTGCGCGACCGGATCGATCGCGATGCGCACCTCGCGCGTGTCGATCACCTCACCGCCCGTGCCGAACACCGTCCCGATCTCGAACGATCTCGGATCGAAGCCGCGATCCTTCCAGCGCGCGAGCGACGACGCGATGCCGGTCGCATCGTCGGGCCCGAGCGTCTCGACGACGGTCCACTCGACGATCTGCGCCGGCTTTGCGTTCTCGACCGTCACCGTCCACGCCTCGCCGCCATCCGCCTCGATCGCGCTGCCACCCGCGCCATCGGGCCGCACGACGATGCCGCCCTTCGCGCGCAGCTTCACGTCCTTGCGGTTGCCCATGATCTCGACCGTCACGAGCGGCACGCCGTCGTCGGTGAACGTGAACCGTGTCGAGTACAGGATCCGTAGCTTGTCGGACGCCGACGTGTCGTCGGCCCTCGCAACGCCAGCCAGCGTCAGGCATACGACCGCAAACGCACCAAGACGGAGCATGCACGAGGCTAGGCATGCGCCGATCCGGGGGGCAAGAAAACGGGGTCCGCCTGCTCAGAGCTCCGACGGAGGCGTCTGGATCAGCGGCTCCGTCGGAGGAGTCCGGCCGGGCGGCTCCGTCGGAGGAGTCCGCACGATCGTCTCTTCCGTCGCGTACCGCCTGCGCACACCGAGCGCCGCGCCGCCGAGCGAAGCGCCCAGCCCGAGCAGCATCATGATGCCGCCGCCGAGGAGAACCTTGCCGGTCTTGTCGGCAGCCTGAAGGGCCGCGCTCTTCGCGCCCTCCTTGACCTTCTCGACGCCACCGCCGACCTTCCCCGCAACCTGGTCATACTTGTCGCCGAGCTGGTTGGCGATGTCCTGCACGTCGCGCGCGCTCAGCGAGGTGTTGCGCATCAGCTCCTGCGCGAGCAACCGACGATCGAACCGGCCCTCCTGGAGGCTCCGCTGGGCGACGCCACGCAAGGTCTCGTTCAGCTGCTCCGCTGTCACGGGAGGTTTGCCTTCGCTCTGCAACCGCTGGTTGATCGGCCCGAGCAGGTCGTCTGCGTTGATCCCGAGGCTTCCCATGACGTTGTTGACGTCGATCTTGCCTCCAGCACTCGCGGCACCCGAGACAACGGTCCCCGCCGTACTCGCCGCGGCGCCACCCACGCGCGCGACGCCGCTCGCCAGCGTGGAGATGACGGTGATCAGCGCCCACAAGCCAACGGCTGATGCGAGTGCCCACATCACGCCGCCGTGCATGGCGCCAACCTTTCGCTCGTTGGATCCGCAGAGACGCCCGGCAAGCAACCCGCCGATGAACAGCGAGATGAGAGGCGCGATGATCGACCAGATGCCGGTACCTATCCCCACGCCTTTGAGGCTGCCTGCATCGTTGACGTCGACGGCGGAGAGCCCCAGGCCCATACCGAGCGACTGCAGCAGGATCCAGAGTCCGATCGTGAACACGGCCCCTGCGAAGACTGCGCTCCAGCGCATGTGCGGCTGGCGACGCTCGACGATCGTTTCCCGGCTAATCGGCTTCATGACGACCGCCGCTGCACGACGGGCGCCACAGTGTGTAAGGCGAATCGCGCACGTCGCCGCCTCGACGAGCAGGCCGGCGCAGCGAAACTCAGAGCGGTCGGATCGTCACCGTCGATGACGCCGCCGTCGTGATCCTGACGACACCGGTCGCCTGCTCGGTCACACAGCCGCCGCACTCGACCTGGTAGCCGCCGGGGTACACGCGAGCGGGCACGACGATCTCCGTCGGCGCTGACGAGCGATCCGGTTCGTAGTCGAACGTGAACGTTCGTGTCGCCGCGTCGAACGCGTACGACACCGGCGTCCCGGCGACGAGCTCGGGATACGGCCGCACGAGCACGCCGACGAGCTCGGGCTTCTCGCTGCCGTCGCCCGCGAGGATCGAGTAGCCGCCGTCGCCCTTGTCGTACGACCAGTACATCGTGCCGGCGCCCACCGCGCCCGCCGCGTCGTACTGCGCGGTCATGTACGGCACGATGCCCGGCGAGGCCGCCATCCCGCCGTACTCGCCGATCCACAGGCCAGCGCCGAGCGTCCGCGCTTCCGCGCGCAGCTCGCCGAGTGTGTCGAGGATCTTCTGGCGATGCGACTCGTCGAAGCCGCCGCCGGCCTCGGCATCCTGATCGTAGCTGTGCGGCGAGTACACGATGTCGCCGAACGGCAGCGAGTCGAGCTTCGTCGGGATGCCGCCGTTGCGGCTCGCGCTCGGCTCGATGAAAGCGACCCAGTCGGGCGCGACCTCGCGCACCGCGGTGACGACGTCGATGTAGAGCGGCTTCAGCCGATCGGTCTCGAACTGGAAGATCGGGTACGTGCCCCAGTTCGGCTCGTTCAGCACGTCGAAGCCGATCACCGCCGGCTCGCCGACGAGCCGCTCGGCGACGTGGTGCCACGCAGCGACGAAGTGCTCGCGCAGATCGGCGCGCGTGTAGAACTCGTCAACGCACGCGGTGACGTTCGGATCGACGGCGTTCAAGAACCACGGCTCGACCGGCACGAACGCGGCGTAGCGCGATTCGTCGCACGTCCAGCGCGGCGCACCGTCGAAGCCGAAGCCCTCGCCGTAGATGTCCTGGTGCATGTCGAGCACGACGTGAAGGCCCGCGTCGTGCGCCCAGCGCATGCGCTCCACGACGCCGTCGAGATAGGTGTCGTCGTACACGTCGGGCATCGGCTCGACCGCCGCCCACGTCATCACGAAGCGCAGCGAGTTGAAGCCCCACTCGTCGCGCGCACGCGCGTAGTCGGCCGGCGTCTTGTCGTCGAGATACGGCGCGAACTTCTGCGAGCCGAGGTTGGCGCCGCGCAGGATGACGGCGCGACCGTCGGGCGCGCGCAGGTAGTCGTCGGCGACGTGCCAGCGCGGCGCAGCAGGCTGCGAATCGCCGCAGCCGGCGAGCACCAGGAGTCCCAACCATGCCCTCATCGAGGGCGACGCTAGCACGTGGTCTCAGGGCTTCGGGCGGGATTCGGGTTGCAGCACGAACCAGTGGAACACGCGATACATGCCCTTGGCCTCGCTGTGAATCTCGACCTCGCCCGACGGGAACGCGTGCGGCGCGACGTTGAACGTCAGCTCCGAGAACGGCCCGCTCGGCGGTGCGATCGTCAGCGCGCCGAGCTTCTTCTTCTTGTAGTAGAGCGTCATCTCGACGGGCGTCTTGATCGCCTCGTGCCAGCCGTAGCTCGTCTGGCCGCCGGTGCGCAGGACGATGCGCGTCGGCTTCGCCGGATCGACATGGATCGTGAAGTGCTCGCCGCCTTCGCGGATCGTGCGGCCGCCGTCGATCGCGAGGCCATTCGTCGTCGAGCGCTCGGTCAGCGACCACCGCGCGGTCGGATCACCCATGCGGCGGCGGCCCATGCGCCCGCGCCAGTGATGGTCGCGCTCGCTCGCGATGTCGGCGATGTCGACGCGGTCGACGACCTCCCAGCCGGTGTGATCGTTGAACGGCCGCTCTGCGGTGTGCACGTGGTCGAAGTCCGCGACGATGATCTGCATGTCGCCGTCGCCGGCGAGGCGGCGCGAATCGATTCCGCGTCGCAACGAGGTGTGGAGCAGGACCTCGCCCCAGAACTCGTGCGTGCCCATCCAGCCCGGGTAGTAGGCGAAGTGTGTCGGCCGCTGCTCCGGCGGCAGCGACTCGAGGAACTCGAACCGCGAGCCCGGGCCGTTGTTCGCGATACCGGCCTGATAGTTCGTGACGAGGCCGAGCATGTCGTAGACGCGGCCGTCGCCGTAGTACGCGATCGCGCCGGCGTCGTGGAACATGATGCTCGCGTCGGGCAGCTTGCGATGGATGTACTTGCCGATCGCGACGACCTGCGTGTTGGTGTCCATCGCGCCTTGCGCGAACAGCTTCATGTCGGCGACGAGCTTCGGCCTCGCGGCGCGCACGAACAGCAGCACGAGGACGATCGCCAGTGCGTGCCAGGCGCGCACGAGCCACGGCCGCACGCGCTCGGAGATCCGCGACGGCCACCCGCCGGGCGGCGCGAGCGCGACACCGACGGGGATCACGAGCAGCGGGAACGCCGGCGCGATGTAGCGATAGTTCTGGAAGTTCCACAGCCCCGACGACGCGTTCACGGCGACGATCATGAGAATCGGGGCGATGATCACGAGCGCGCCCGCGAGGTAGCGCTTCTCGCGCCACGCCCACAAGCCGACGCGCGCGGCGCCGACGACGTAGAGCACGAGGAACAGCTTCGGCCACACGAGCGGGCTCTGCTTGTCGATGAAGATGCCGGCGAGCGCTCGGCCGGTGAGCGACCGGACGGTGTTCCACCAGTACGTCCAGTCGAAGCCCGGCAGGTAGAAGTGGCTCTTCGCAACACCGGTGTTCGGGAAGAAGTTGCCGGCGAGGATCCGGTTCGCGACGAGCCATGCGATCGGCGCGACGAGCGGCACGAGCCACCACGCGGCGACCTTCCACTGCCGCTTGCGCAGACGGACGAGCATGCTGACGCCGCAGATCAGGCCGACGAGCAGCATCGCCTCGGGACGCGACAGCGACGCCGCCGCGAGGCACACCGCGAACAGCTTACGCGGCGGGCCATCGGGATCCTGGCGGACGAGGAACACGAGACAGGCGACGAGCAGCGCCGACGCGAACGCGACCTCCATCCCCGACAGCGCGCACCACGCGAACGGCGCGATCACGAGCAGCAGCACGCCGGCGAGCACGCCCGCGATCTCGGAGCCCTTCACGATGCGGACGAATCGATACACGCCGACGCCGACCGCGGCGTAGAGCGCGCCGCACATGCCGAACGAGACCCAGACCAGGGCGTGGCCACGTGCGCCGAGCGTCCAGAACGGCGCGAGCAGCATCGGCCACAGCACGCTCGTCGAGCCGGCGGAGTAGCCGCCGCCCGGGAAGTACGTGAACGGCTGGCCGCGGCCGAACTGCTTGGCGTACGTCAGATAGATGTAGCTGTCGTCGAGCGGAAAGCTCATCGAGCCCGCGTGGACGAGCGTCGTGACCGCGAACGCCCACGTGATGAACAGAGCGATCGCGACGAGGATCGCGGCCGGAACGTACGGCCGCAACTTCGCGAGCCGAGCGCTCAGGGCCATCCGGCCACCGGCGTGCGCGGGGCAGCCAGGGCGAGGTGCTGGAACCGGAACATCCGATCGCGCTGGTAGTCGCCGAGCATTTCGAGTGCGAGCTCGTTGAAGTCGAGCGTGCGCACCCAGCGGAAGCCGCACTCGTAGAGGAGCGGCAGCATGTCGTCGGAGCCGTAGCGGATCGGCTCGCCGAGCTCGCCGACATACGAGCGCGTCGCCTGATCCTTCTCGTTCAGGCCCTGGCCCGAGGCGAGCTTCTTGCCGACGAAGTCGAACGCGACGAGCGAGCGCGGATCGAGACCGGTCGCGAGCCGCGATGCGGTCGCACGCACCGCGCCCTCGGTCAGGTACGGCACGACGCCTTCCCAGACCACGAGCGCCGGCTCCGTCGTCGAGAATCCCGACGCGACGAGCCGATCGATCGGATCCTCGCGCTCGAAGTTGCAGGTCACGTAGCGCGCGTTGTCGACGGGATAGCCGGACAGCGTGGCGAGCCGCTCGCGCTTGGACGCCTGCGTCGCCGGATGGTCGACCTCGAAGAACGTGACGCCCGCGCGAGGCAGGCGTGCGGCGCGCGTGTCGTAACCGGCGCCGAGGATCACGATCTGGCGAACGCTCAGCTGATCGACCGCGAGCCCGACAAGCCGATCGATGTACGCGACGCGCAGCGCGAGCCACAGCTCCATTGGCGGGAACCGCGTGTCGAGGAGCTTTGCGATCTCGTGACCGTCTGCGCCTGCGAGCGCCTCGGCATACGGATCGACGAACAACGGCTTCTCCCAGCGACTCGCCCGCGCGCGATATGCGCAGACCATGAGCGCGGTCTTCGACGCGGAGCTCGTGGTGTCCATCGCCGCGCTTGTATCACTTCTTCTCGAGGTGTGCGACCAG
>JABFXX010000692.1 GCA_013368795.1 Kofleriaceae bacterium | reverse complement strand
GTCACGCTCGCGATGCGCATCCGCGATCCCAAAGACGGCACGGTACTCTCGCAGCTGCCGACCGTGACGTCGCCGCTCGACGACATCGACAAGGCCGCGGCCGCGCTGTCGGCGAAGGTCGTGCCGTCGGTGCGCACGCAGCTCGCGAAGCTCGCGACGAAGCCGATCGTCACGCCGCCGATCGAGCGTCCCGAGGTCGCCCCGACGGAGACTCCGACGGGCCCGAGCGTCGCGGTCGCGGTGTCGATGATCGGCCGCGCGGGGCCGGCGGTGCAGCTCCTGCGCGCGGGCATCGATGCCGAGGTCGCAGCGTGGACGCACAAGCATGGCCGCGAGATGAAGCCCGTCGATCCGTTTCTCCTCGAGAAGAACGGCCAGGCACCCGCGAACGTCGCGAAGGCGGATGCCGACCTCGGCATCGCGCTCCACGTGCTGAGCTTCTCGATCACGCCGGGCAAGGTGCCGATGGGGAAGGCGCGCGTGCGCGTGCGCCTCGTCGATCGCGACAAGGTGCGGTTCGATCGCGTCGTCGTCACCGACACGATCATCGGCGATCGGACGATCACACCCGAGGCATTCGCGGCGCGTGCGGCGCGCGAGGTGCTCGCGATCGTGCAGCCCAACCTCCGTCGCGCGGTGACGAGCTGGAAGTGACATGACCGCGCGCGTGCTCGTCCTCGTCTGTCTCGTCGCGCGCGTCGCGCTCGCGCAGACGCCGCCCGAGCCGGCGCCCGCCGATCCGTATGTACCGAGCGATCCTGCGGCCGCGCTGCGCGAGGCCAACGGCGCGGCGACCGCCGGTGACTGGGAGCGGGTCGCAGTGCTCGTCCAGCCGCTGCTCGCCAAGCAGCTCGACAAGAGTGATCTCGCCGAGGCCCACCGGCTCGCCGGGATCGCTGCGCTATTTGTGCAACCGCCGCGGCGCGATCTCGCCGAGGAGCACTTCCTCGCGTACCTGCGGATCGATCTCGATGGCCATCTCGATCCCGCGCTGTATCCGCCCGAGGTCGTGACGTTCTTCAACGACGTCCGCGCGCGCCACGCCGCCGAGCTCCGTGCGCTGCGGCCGAAGGGCAAGCGTTACGCGGTGCTGACGCTCGTGCCGCCGTTTGGCCAGTTCCAGAATGGCGAGCGCACGAAGGGCTGGATCATCGCCGGCGCGCTCGGCGCGTTTGCCGCGACGAACGTCACGTCGGTGCTGCTTCTCCGTCGGTGGTGCACGACGGTGTCGCGCGAGGGCAAGTCGAGCCGCGTCTGCGACGAGCCGGTCGATCACTACGACGAGGCCAAGACCGCGCGCTCGATCCAGATCCTCTCCGCCGTCGGGCTGATCGCGACCTACGTGTACGGTGTGTACGATGGTGTCCGGGGCTATCGTCGAGAGACTCGCGAGCGCACACTCGTGCCGTACGCAACTCCCACGAACACGGGAGGCATGGTCGGCGTGAGCATGAATTTCTGAGCGCGTCGGGGGCTACAGACCCTGGGCTCGCGTCCACTGCACACAAAAGTCCACGTCGAGACTGTTGTCGCTGCCCTGTGGTGTAAAGACCTCTTCGACATTGAGATCCGGCGTGCCCGCCGGTACGATTTCCATCGAGTGAGGCAGCCGGTCCCCTTCGGGAAATACCTCCTGCTCGATCGCATCAGCGTCGGCGGAATGGCGGAGGTCTTCAAAGCGAAGTCCTACGGTGTGGAGGGCTTCGAGAAGATCATCGCGATCAAGCGAATCCTCCCGACGATGGGCGAGGACCGCGACTTCATCAAGATGTTCATCGACGAGGCGAAGATCGCCGGTCAGCTCGCGCACGCGAACATCTGCCAGATCTTCGAGCTCGGCCGCATCGACGGCAGCCACTTCATCGCGATGGAGTACATCTGGGGCAAGGACCTGCTCCAGATCCAGAATCGGCTGCGCAAGAACAAGCAGCCGATGCCGATTCCGATGGCGTGCTTCTCCATCGCGAAGGTCCTCGAGGGTCTCGACTACGCGCACCGCAAGCGCGATCCGCTCGGTCGGCCGCTCGAGATCGTCCACCGTGATTGCTCGCCGCAGAACGTGCTCGTCTCGTACGAGGGCGAGGTCAAGGTCATCGACTTCGGCATCGCGAAGGCGACGAGCCGCAAC
>JABFXX010000691.1 GCA_013368795.1 Kofleriaceae bacterium | reverse complement strand
GACAGTCGATTTTCGACGAGGGATGCCAAGGACCAGAGCGACCGGGCCGGGTTGCCCCAGAGGCAAGTCCCGCGACCGGCCCCTGCTCCTGGGGTGCAACTGCGGACACCTTGTGGGTCGCGCGGGCTGCGACAACATCGACAGCGCACGGACCGTGTACTTGGCGGGCTCGTCGGGATCCACCACAGCCTGCAAGCTCTGAGCACCTCAGAACACCCGTTTGCGGCTCTGCCGCTGCCTGTCGCTACGGCACCTGCTCAACCGGCCGGCGCAGCGAGGAGTCCCTATGAGGCACCAAAGTCACGATGACACAAGGGTGCCCAATCGGCGCGGTGCTTGCTTTTGAACGAGTCCGTGATGTTGCATGAAGCGCGTGCGCAGAAAATCTCGGTTCATGAGGAACCGGAGCACGTCTCCGAGGCGAGCGTCATCGTGGATGCGTCGCCAGCGGAGGTCTACGAGCTCGTGACCGACTACGGCCACTGGCCGCTGCTCCTCGGCGATGTGCAGTCGGTCGAGGTCGAAGGCGGTCGCCGCGACGCGAAGGTTCGATTTCGATCAGCGGCGCTCGGTCACGAAGTGGCGGTGAAGTTCGACAATGTCGAGAACCGTGCAATTCAGTTTCACAGCGTCGACGCGCCACCCGGTGCACGCGCGAGTGGACGCTACGTGCTCGAACCCATCGATGGGGGCAGGCGAACGAGGCTGGTGGCGACGCTCTATCTCGACGTCGGTGGCGTGGCGGGCGTGTTGATCAGCGACAGGTCGCTGCGCTCGAAACGTCAAGCCAAGCTCCGCGCCGACCTCGGCGACGTCGCGGCGCGGTTTTCGTAGGAGCTCGAGCACGAGCGTCGCGATGCGCGCTCACCGGTGCGCGCAGTGATACGGTCCGCGCATGAGCCGCGTTGCTGACCTCCTGTCCGAGCTCGTCGCGATTCCCACGCATCAGGCCGGCCCCGACGGCACATCGGGCAACGAGCGCCGGCTGTGCGAGCACCTCGCGCCGCTGCTGCGCGAGCGCGGGGCCGACGAGGTGATCGTCGCCGACGCGAAGCGCACCGACGGCTCGCCGGGCGCGTACATCTTCGCGCGCTGGGGTACGCCGCGCCGGATCATCAACGCGCACATCGATACGGTGCCGGCGAACGCGGGCTGGTCGCGCGATCCGTGGAAGCCGCAGGTGGTCGACGGCAAGCTATACGGGCTCGGCTCGGCGGATACCAAGGGCGCGATCGCCGCGACGCTGGTCGCACTCGACGCGGGGAGGCCGCGCGACGTCGGCGTGCTGTTCTCGGGCGACGAGGAGCATGGAAGCCACGTGATGCACTCCTTCCTCGCGTCGCCGCACGCGAAGGCGGTGAAGCAAGCGATCGTGTGCGAGCCGACGGCACGGACGGCGGGCATCGCGCATCGCGGCGTGATGGGGCAGAGGGCGACGCTGGAGGGCGAGGGCGGGCACTCGTCGAAGGCGGACTTCAAGCCCAAACCGATCGCGACACTCGCGCGGCTCGCGGTCGCGCTCGACGAGATGGGCGTCGCGCGGCTGCACGATGGGCCGGCGGGGATGACCGGCATCTGCATGAACGTCGCGGGAATGACCGGCGGCGTCGCGTTCAACGTGATCCCGCAGCGTGCGGCACTGGAGTGGTCGCTGCGGCCGTATCCGGGGTTCGATCGCGCGCGGTGGGATGCGGATGTGGCGGCGGCGATGGCGCGGATCGATCCGAAGATCGTGCTGGCGTCGTCGGTGGATCACGCGCCGTTCTCGTGCGAAGTGCTCGCCGACGAGGTGCGGCCGTTCGTCACGAAGGTTGGCTCGCTCGATTTCTGGACCGAGGCGGCGCTGTACGAGGAGCACGGGATCGATGCAATCGTGATCGGACCGGGCGACATCGGTCATGCGCACGCGGCCGACGAGCACGTCACGCTCGACGATCTGGAGTGGGCGGTGACGCTGTATCGGTCGCTGCTCGGGCTCTAGCCCGCTTTGCGCTGCTCGGCGACGAGCGACTTCCACGCCGGATGCTTCGCGATGAGAGCGAGCGCGCGCGCGAGCAGCGTCTTGCCCGGCTCGGTGTAGTGCCACGTCGATGCACCCGACGGATGGGGCAGGGCGATCACGTCGAACGACTGGCCCGCCATCTCGCCGCGCCGCTTCTCGCCGACGATCTCGGCGAGCTTCTCGACCTCGGGGTAGAGCTGGGCGATCGCGAGCTTGCCGACCGCGATGACGAGCTGCGGCTTGATGATGCGGAGCTCGGCCTGCAGGTGGCGGCCGCACCGCTCGATCTCGTCGGCCGATGGCACGCGATCGCCGCCGCCGCTGGCTGCCTTGCCTGGAAAGCATCGGCACACCGCGGCCATGTACACCCGATTACGAAATGCTTCCTCGTCGAGACCGATCTGGGCGAACCAGCCGAACAGGGTCTTGCCGGCGGTCCACGCGAACGGCTTGCCGGCGGGCCCCTCCTTGATGCCGGGCGCCTGGCCGACGAGCATCACCGGGGACATCACCGGGTTACCGGTAACGACCGGACGGATCATCTCCGGGCACTCGCTGCATTCTCGCAGCCGTGCGACGTGTCGCCGCAGCTGGACTAGCGTGGACATCGGGCGGGCACACTATGGCGCACCGCCATCAGGGGTGCACCTGCGGGAGTATGGGCAAGTACCCGCCTTCAGCGGAGTTTGTAGATCCCATCGATCTAGATCACGGGCGGTTCTGCGCCTCGCACGGTAAGATCGATAGGTGAGCACGCTCGAACACGAGCCACTAATCAAGAAGGTCCTGGGTGCGAACTACCTCCAGTTGACCCTGGCAAAGCTGCATATCGAGGAAGAGACCGCGGGCGCTGCCGTCAAGATCGTAGTGAACGAAGGTGACACGCCGGTGGAGGTCGAGGGCAAGGGTGTCGGTGTTGTCGACGCGATCTACGGTGCTCTGCTGAGCAGGTACGCGCGCGAGTACAAGTCCCTCGAGACGATCCAGCTCGTCGGCTTCAAGGTCGGCGCGGACATGGAGACGAAGAAGTCGAACCACGGTGTCGACGCCGTCGGAAAGGTGACGCTCGATGTCACCAACTCCGAGCATCGACACTTCACGTTCGGCGACGCATCTCGGTCGGTCACGACGTCAATAACGCGCGCGGTCCTCGCGTGCGTGCAGTACTTCGTGAACGCCGAGCGCGCGTTCTTGACGCTCCACAATGCCCGTCGCGATGCACTCGCGCGAGGCCGCGAGGACCTCGTCGCGCGGTACACCGCGGAGATGGCCGAGGTCGTCGAGTCGACGAGCTACGCCGAAGTCATCGCGAACATCCGCAAAGAGCTTGGCTGAGCGCTAAGCTCACCGCATGACGCGGTGGTGGTGGGTTCTTGCGCTACTCGCGATCGGAGTGGCGCGCTGCGAATGTGTTGATGATGGAGCGCGCGAGCCGATCCGGTTCGCGACGTTCAACATCGAGGACTTTCCGAAGGACGAGCGCCAGGTGGACGGCGCGTTCGCCGAGATCCGTGCGCTCGGCGCGAGCTTTGTCGCGGTGCAGGAGATCGGCGACCCCGGGCTGTTCGCGCGTGAGGCGACCGCACGCCTGGGGCCGCGCTGGCAGCTCGTGTCGATCGACGCGCGACCGATCGGCGAGACGCGCCCCGGGTATCACATCGGCGTGCTGTTCGACGGTGCGCGCTGGGCCTATGCCGGCATGCGCACCCACGACGGAACGCGCGTCAACCTGCGGCTGATGCCGACGCTCGAGGTTCGGCTTCGCCAGGGCGACAGGTTCGTGCGCGTCCTCGTCGTGCACTTCAAGTCGGGCACCGAGGGACGAAGCTCGCGCGTGCTGCAGTTCGCGGCGCTGCGCGAGATCGTGCGCGAGGTGCAGAAGAGCCGCGAGCCGGTCGTCGTGCTCGGCGACTTCAACGCGACGGAGGAGGGCGACCGCGACGACCTCGCAGCGCTGGCGAAGGTCGCGAAGCTATCGTGGGCGACCGAGCCGCTCGCGTGCAGCGCGTTCTGGCGGCGCCAGGATGGCTGTCCGCGGTCGCGACTCGATCACGTGTTGATGTGGGCGCCGCCGATCGACGTGCATGCAGCGGGCGCGTGCGCGACCGATGGCTGCGAGTGGCAGGCGAGCTGTCCGCTCTACGCGCGGGCGATCTCGGATCACTGCCCCGTCGTCGTCGACGTCGAATAGTCCTAGTTCGAGAACCGGTCGATCGTGAACGAGTAGGCGAGCGCGGTGCCGGTGCCGCGGGTCTCGAGCGTGCCGCCGAAGATCGCCGGTCGTCGCGTGCCGTCGAGCGTCACGAGGGACGACGCATCCACGACGAACGTGCAGGTGTTGCCCTCGGCGTGCAGGCCGCGCTCGGCGACGCAGCGATGGTCGAGGTCGCCGTCGTTATCGACGTCGGTGCCCTCGTCGCACATCGACGCGTCGACCTGGGGGAGCTCCCTCGCATCGAACATCGCGACCGTGGTTTCGACCTCGAACGAGTGCTTGCAGGAGATGTACATGGGCAAGTGCTGCTCGGTGACGTCCGAGTACGTGACGTCGCCACCGGTCGACGCCTGCCGCTCGGCGAAGATCACGTTGAGGTAGCTGAGGAGCGAGACCGGCACCGGTGCGCGCTTCGCCTCGATGCCGCCGTCGGGATAGGCCGCGTACGGGTGCGCGGGCTCGTCGAGGTAGAGCAAGGCGTGAGTGAACTGCTCGCGCGTGCTCTCGACCGGCGTGAGCAGGCGGTGCGCGGCCACGCACGCGGGATCTGTCGACTTCATGTCCTCGGCGACGCCGTCGAACGTGAGCTCGTTGGCGAGCAGCACGCGGTTCCATCCCGCCGTCGCGCGCCAGGCGAGCAGGCCTGCCGGATCGGCTGCGGGTGTGGTCCAGATCGAGGTCGGCCGGATCTCGGCGCGCGGCGTCAACGTGCGCGTGACGAAGCTGTCACTGCAGGTGGCAAGTTGCGCGTAGAGATCTTCGACCTCGGCGGGCGTCGTCGGAGCGACGAAGTTGTCGGGGGTGATAGCCGTCTCGTCACCGGCACACGCCGCCAGACCGAGCATGAAAGCAAAGCGAGCGTAGTACTTCATTGTCCGGCGCGTACAGAGCACCTCGTGTGCCATGTGCCGCGCGCGTTCGATGCGTCTGGCGAGCGCCGATCGCCAACGTGGGTTCACACCGCCATGACTCGCGTGCCTCGCTGGCACCCTGTGCGATCACGGGCGCTTGTCGGCGCGACGTGTGATGAATCGACATCGTGTTTGCGCGCGTCGCGAGATGCGTGCAGGGTGGCAGCCATGCAGTCGTGGCGATGGATCGCGGTCGCGTGTGCATCGCTGACCGCGTGTAGCTCGAAGGCGCGACCTCCGGTCGCTGCGGGCTCGCGCGGCGCAGAGGTGCCGGCGCCGACGTCGCAAGCGAAGCGGGACGAGCCGGTGTCGTCGCTGACCGCAGACGTCGTGCTCGCGACGATCAAGGACCGCTATCTGCCGGGCGTCGAGCGCTGCTATCACCGGCATCTCAAGTCGCACGCCGATGCATCGGGCCGCGTGATCGTGTCGTTCACCGTCGATCCGAAGGGCCACGCGAGAGACGGCAGCGCGCGCGGCATCGCGACGGGCGTCGAGAGCTGCATCGCCTCGCAGATCGCGCGCTGGCAGTTCCCGGTGCCGCGCAGCAAGGTCGGCACGCCGATGGAGGCGTCGTTCGCGCTCGGCCTGCAGCTCCAGGCGGATTGAGTCACTGCTTCGACAGCGCCCACAGCGCGTCGTAGCCAGGACGATCGAGCTGCGGCATCGCCTGGTAGAGCGAGACCGCGGTGCGCGCGGCCTGTGAATCCTGCGAAGCCTCGGCGAGCGCGACGAGGATCGCGAGCGCGGTGCGGGACGGCTCGTTCGGCAAGTGCTTCGCCGCTGCGGCGAGGACCTCGGTCGCCGTCGCCGTCTCACCGGCGCGAAGCAGGGCGCGGCCCGCGGCGAGCTGGAACGCGAGATCGAGCTCGGGCGGGACCTTCGCGCGCAGCGCCGCCGCCTCGGTCTTCGCGCTGTCTGCGAGCGCGGGCAGGACCGCGAGCATCGCGATACGAGCCGCGAGCGCGTCGGCGCGATCGACCGAGAGGACCTCGTCGGGCTTCACAGGCGCGATATCGGCAGCCGAGGTCTCGGCACCCGCGGCGGCGCGACGCGCGACGAGCTCGAGGTGGCCATCGCGCGCCTGCGCTTGCGTGTATTGCTGCTGCGCGAGCTCGGGCAGGCCGCGGGCGAGCGCGATATCGGCGAGCGTCTCGTAGACCTCGCCGAGCCGCGCGCTCTTGTCGCCGAAGATCTTCTCGCGGATCGCCTTCGCGCGCGTCGCGTCCTTGTCGGCGCCGGTGAGGTCGCCTGCCTCGAGCTCCGTCTGCGCGCGATAGAGCAGGCTGGTCGCGACGGAGCGGTCGTCGGCGCCGAACGCCGCCGTGCGCAGCTCGAGGCTCTTGTCGTGGAGCGTCCTCGCTGCACGCAGCTCGCCGCGCGCGCGATGCGCGGCCGCCAGCTTGTCGGCGTAGAGCGCGAGATCGGGGTGGCGATCGCCGAACGCGGACAGCACGCGATCGCGCGCCCGCTGGAACGTGACAAGCGCGCCGGCGGAGTCACCGGTCGCGAGCTGCACCGAGCCGAGGTTCATCTCGATCACGGCGCGCTGCTCGGGGCGCAGCGGATCCTTGCTCTCGAGCGCGAGCTCGAGCGACGCGCGCGCTGCGGCGTACTTGCCCGCACCGCGCAGCGCCTCGCCGACGATGCCGTCGATCTCCGCGCCATCGCGTCCGACGCGCTTGGCCGCGGCCTTCGCGAACGTCGCCCACTCGAGCACCTTCGCGCGATCGCCGGCGAACAGCTCGTTGCGCAGGCGGCGCGACCACACGTCGAGCTCGAGCTCGGGCGCCTTGGCATCGGCCGCGGCGAGCTGCGCCTCATCGAGCTGCTTGCGTGCCTGCGCGGGATCGCCGGTGCGCGCCTCGATCGCCGCGGCGAGCGCGAGCCAGGTCGCCCGGAGGCGCGGCGCCGAGAGCGTGCCGAGCGCGGGCTCGAGCGTCGCGGTCTGGGCCTTCGCCGCGTCGTAGCGGCCGAGCGAGAACAGCACGGCCGCGCGGTCGAGGCCGCGCTCGACGGCCTGCGCCTGCGTCCGCTGCGCGGCATCGAGCGGCAATGCGAGCTCGCCGGGCTCGGTCAGCTTCTCGCACACGTCGATCGTCAGCTCGGCGACGGCACCGGGCGCCGCGGCACGCGGACCGGCCTCGGTCGTCGCCGCGAGCTCGCCGACGAGCAGCTCGAACCGCTCGCGCGCACGCTCGAGACAGCGCATGCGCAGGTCGAGCAGCGTGTCGGACTGGTCGCCGTGCACGCGCGTCGCCTCGCACACACGACGGTGCAGCGTGCGCCATTCCTCGGCCTTCGTATCGAGCGCGGCGAGCGTCTGCGCGGACCACGGCGCAGCGGCGAGCGCCTGCTGCACCCGCTGGCGGACCTCGGGTGGCCATGCCTTCGCGATCTGTGCATCACCGCCGCCGCACGGATCGTCGGTCGCACGGCGATAGATCGCGACGCCGATCGCCGCCCCCGCGACGAGCCCGACAGCCGCGATCGCCGCGACCAGCTTCGTGCGCCGGCTCTTGCGCTCGCGCTCGAGCGCGTCGAGGAACGCGTGCATCGACGGAAACCGCTCCGCCGGATCCGCTGAGAGCCCGCGCGAGATCACGGCGTGCAGCAAGGCCGGCACGTCGCTGCCGGCGGGCCTCGGCGCGCTCGCGGCCTTCGCGGCGGCCTCTCGCAGCTCGCCGACAAGCTCCTGGCGCGACAGCGGCCCGCGCGGGCGGTACGCAGTCGAGAGCGTGTCCGCGCCGTTTGCACCGGTCGACGCCCTCGCTGCGCCGGCGTCGTTCGTCGCGCCGACCTGGAGCGCCGTATCCGCTGTCGCGCTCGACGTCGCGCCGTGTGGCCGCCTGCCGTAGAGCGCCTCGTGCAGCGTGACCGCGAAGCTGAACTGATCGCTCGCCTCGGTCGCGGCGCCGCCGGCGAGCACCTCCGGCGCCATGTAGAACGGCGTGCCCGCACTCGCCCCGTCGTCGCTGAGCTGCGCGTACGCGAGCCCGAAATCGACGACGCGCGCGCGATCGTCGCCGACGAGGATGTTGTCGGGCTTGATGTCGCGATGGACGAGCCCGGCCGCGTGCGCCGCGGCGATGCCGGTTCCTGCCTCGCGCATCACGCGCACGACGTCGCGCCAGCCGTGACGGCCGCCGACCCACGCGCGCAGCGGCACGCCCGGCGCGAGCTCCATCACGATGTAGACGAGGCCGTCGAGCTCGTCGGCGTCGTAGATCGTGACGACATTCGGGTGCTGGAGCTTCGCGAGCGCGCGGGCCTCGGCAAGCACGCGCGATGCCCCGGCGCCGCTCGTCAGGACCTTCACCGCGACCTTGCGCTCGAGCTTCGGATCGTAGGCCGCGAACACCGTCCCCATCGCGCCCGCGCCGAGCCGATCGAGGATCGACAGCCGGCCGAGCGTGGGCGCGTGTTCGCCGCCGAAGAGCCGGGTCTTCACCTTCGCGTGGAGCAGCTCGTCCACCAGGTCTCGCAACGTGCGCATGGTATACCGCGAGCGTGGTGGCCGATCGCGACGACGACAGTGGTCCTGCGCCGATCGCGCCCGCGGGCCGCGGCGAGGGCAGCGCGACCGCGATCGATGTCACCGCGATCGCGCCGACGCTCCACCGGCCGATCGGCGATCAGGAGACCGGGCCGACGCACCCGGGGCCCAATGCGCCCGCGCCGAGCCACACGTTTCCGCCGGCGCCGACGAAGTTCGAGCGGCCCGCGCGCCGGACGGCCCCGCCGCCAGATCCGATGCCAGCCGCCCGAACGGGTGACGTGACGACGACCGGTGTCACCGCACCCGCGCGACCCGCAGCGATCTCTGCGAGGCCGCTCGCCGAGCGCACCGACCTCCAGCTGCTCGAAGGCTGGCGCGCCGGCGACCC
>JABFXX010000099.1 GCA_013368795.1 Kofleriaceae bacterium | reverse complement strand
TCGCCGCGCGCGAGCACGCCCTCGACGAACGACACGCCGCTGTCGTGGTGCTTGAGGCGCAGGCCCTTCTCGCGGCCGGCGGTCGCGCGCAGGAGCGCCTGCTTGCGCCGGATCTCGTCGAGCGTGTCCTGCTGGCACCACTGAAACGGCGTGTGCGGCTTCGGCACGTGCGAGCTGACGCTGACGGTGACCTCGGCGCGGCCGCCGACGAGCCCGCGGCCGAGCCCGAGCATGCGCCGGCCGGTCTCGACGGTGCCACGGACGTCGTCGTCCTCCTCGGTCGGCAGGCCGATGATGAAGTAGAGCTTCAGGCGGTGCCAGCCGCGCGCGAACACGCGGCGAGCGCTCTCCTCGATGTGCGCCTCGGTGACGTTCTTGTTGATGACGTCGCGCATGCGCTGCGTGCCCGCCTCGGGCGCGAACGTCAGGCCGCTGATGCGGGTCAGCGCGAGCTCGTCGAGCAGATCCTCGTTGAGGCCGTACGCGCGCAGCGACGCGACCGACATCGAGACGCCGCGGCGGCGCAGCTCGCCGGCGAGCTGCTTGACGAGCGGCGTGATGCTCGAGAAGTCCGCCGTCGACAGGCACGTCAGGCCCGTCTCGTCATAGCCGGCCTTCTCGACGCCGTTGATCAGCGAGTCGGCGATCGATTGCGGCGAGCGCTCGCGCACCGGCCGATAGATCATGCCGGCCTGGCAGAACCGGCAGCCCTCGGTGCAGCCGCGCGCGATCTCGACGGACGCGCGCTCGAACACCGCCTCGGCGTATGGCACCGGCGAGTCGCTCGGGAACGGATACGCGTCGAGGTCGCGGACCATCGCGCGCGTCACGCGAGCGGGCACGCGCGGATCCTTCGGCGCGCCGACGACGGTCATGCCGGTGTCGGCATCGACCTCGGTCTCGTACAGCGACGGCACGTAGAGCGGGTACTTGCTCGCGAGCTCGGCGAGGACGTCGGCGCGCGTTCGCGTGCCCGCGGCGATCGCCTTGCGCAGCGCGGCCCACTCGAGCACGAGCGCCGGCAGCCGCTCCTCGGCCTCGCCGACGAACGCCGCGTCGATGAACGCGGCCATCGGCTCGGGATGCGACGCGGTCGGTCCACCGACGAGGACGAGCGGCGCGTCGGCGGCGCGATCGACGGTGCGCAGCGGCAGGCCGCCGAGGTCGAGCATCGTGAGGACGTTCGTGAACGTCAGCTCGTACTGGAGCGAGAAGCCGACGACGTCGAACTCGCACAGCGGCCGCTGGCTCTCGAGCGACACGAGCGGCAGGCCGCGCGTGCGCAACTCCTCCTCCATGTCGAGCCACGGCGCGAACGCGCGCTCGCACGCGATCCGCGGATCCTTGTTGAGCAGCGAGTAGAGGATCTTGGTCCCGAGATGGGACATGCCGATGTCGTAGACATCGGGGAACGCGAGGCACACGCGGGCATCCGCCGTGTCCTTGACCACCGCCTGGTATTCGCCGCCCAGGTAGCGCGCCGGCTTGGCGACGCGATCGATGAAATCTGCGTAGACGTGGCGCATGCGGGACCTGCGTTGCTACCCCAGAAATGGGCTCAGTGCACGCAAAGCTTCGCGAACGTGCGCGAAGCCGCAGGTGTCCCGTTCCACCAGTTATTCGCACCGTCGTTCGTGCACGACAGGTTCTGGCCAATGTTGGCGCGGAGGTCGTACACGCCCGGCATGTTCGGCGCGCGGATCTGCCTGTTGACGTTGCCCTGCGCGCCGGTCTGCCTGGGCACGATGTCGTCGAACGGGCAGCTGTCGCGGCGCCCGGGGACCCAGCCGATCTCGATCTGATCGACGCACGATTGCGGGCACGCGGTGTCGTCGATGTCGTAGTGAAACGCGATCGCCAGCATCTCGCCGGGCGTCGCCACCGCGAGCCGTCCGGTCCCATCGAGCGCGACCTGCGTGATCGTGATCGTCGTGGCGCCGTTATTGCCCGACATCGTCATCGGCGCGGCCGGTGCCGCGGGCTTGGCGCCGCACGGCCAGTCGTCGTCCTCGTTGCAGATGCCGTCCATGTCGCTATCGCCGCACATCGCGTCGATCGGCCGCGCATCGGGCAGCTGCGTGTCGGCAACGACCGCAGCGTCGTCGGGCGGGTTGTCGTCGCCGGTGGCCGCATTGCCGGCAATGCCGTGCTCGAACCCGCAGCCGGCGACGGCGACCAGAACGAGCAGACCTCGCACGGGCCCAGGATACGGTAGGCTCCGCCCGATGCGAAACCTTGTCTTCGTCGCCCTCACGCTGGCCGCCTGCTCGAAGACCGAGAAGGCCGCCCCGGCCAAGCACGCCGAGCCAGCTCCCGCGGCGACCGCCTCCGGGTCGGCGCAGCCGGCGATGGCGCATGCCCAAGATGGCGAGCTCGCTGCGAAATTCGATCCCGCAAACCTGCCGGGGCCGGGCACCGCGCCCGCGCCGGTGGCCGTCACCAAGGAGCTCGACCCCATGTGGAACGTTCCACTCAAGACCCTGAAGGGCCAGCCGGCCAAGCTCGCCGACTTCAAGGGCAAGGCGCTGCTCGTCGTCAACGTGGCCTCGCAGTGCGGCAACACTCCGCAGTACGCGACGCTCGAGGCGCTGCAGAAGAAGTACGAAGCGAAGGGCTTCACCGTCGTCGGCTTCCCGTGCAACCAGTTCGGCGGCCAGGAGCCGGGTACGTCGGAGGAGATCGCCGAGTTCTGCGCGGCGAACTACGGCATCACGTTCCCGATCATGGAGAAGAGCGACGTCAACGGCCCGAACCGCAACGACGTCTACAAGGCGCTGACGCCGATCGCCGACGCGGGCGGCCACACCGGTGACATCCGGTGGAACTTCGAGAAGTTCGTGATCTCCGCCGACGGCACCAAGATCACGCGGTTCGCGCCGAAGACCAAGCCCGACGATCCGGCGGTGATCGCGGCGGTCGAGAACGCGCTACCCAGGTAGCGCGCCGGTCGCCTCGGCGAGATGGTTCGCGCCGATCCGCAGCTCCGCGGTCCGCGCACGCACCACGGTGTCGAGCGTGTGCAGATCGATCCACGCGGTGACATCGGCGATGCCACCGACGAAGAAGTCCCGCAGCGCCATCATCGCGACGGGCGCGACGGGAAACATGTGGCTGATCGCCCGGGCCAGGAGGGTGGCGTTGACGCACGCCAGCAGGTCGACCACCAGCCGGTACGCCTGGTCGCGCGTGAGCGATGGATCGCCGACGACCTTCTCGACACGGTCGAGCTGCGCCTCCGTCCGCTCCTGCATCCGCTGGATCTCGTCCTGGAGGTCGTCGGACAGCTCTCGTTGCGAGCCGTGGCGGCGAAGAAACGCGATCAGATTGATCACGTTCGATTCGTTGACCGCGCGGCCGAGCCAGAACGCGGACTCGGAACGATTGTCGGAGAATCGCTCGGCGAGGCGCTGGTAGACCGCCGCATGACGCGCGCGAATCACCGACGCTCGCACGAGCGTTTGCTCGAACGGACTGGCCCCGCCCGGCGGCACCACGTCCCTGCCCCAGTGGTCATACAGCGCGCGCACGACGTCGCCGAGCGCACGCCCCGGAGGCGCCTTGTCGACGTACGCGTTCGCCCCGAGTGCGTAGGCACGCCCGACCTTCTTCGGATCGAGATCTCCGGACAGAATCAGCACCGGCGTGTGGGCCCACGTCGGGCTCGCGCGGACCCTCCGAACGACGTCGAGCCCGCTGCCGTCGGGCAAGTTCATGTCGGAGATGATGAGATCGAGCGGCTCGCCCGCGTTCGAACGCTCGTCGAGGACGCGCTGTGCCGCTTCGACCGTATCGGCCACGACAGTCGTTCCCTGAAACCCGAGCTTCTCGAACTGGCGCTCGACGAGCGAGGTGAGCGCAGGGTCATCTTCGACGTGCAGGACCGCCGAGAGCATGCCGACTACGGCTGCAAACGGTGGTCCGACTTGCTCGCTCGAACGGGCTACGTAGCGCTGCTCGGGACGACCTGCACGTCGGCCATGACGCCGTAGTGGTCGCTCGCGCAGATGCCTTCGTCACGCTCGGTGAGGACGACGCGGCAATCGTGAATCGTCGCGCGGCCATCCTTCTTGCGGCTCGTCACGTACACGTAGTCGATGCGGCGATCGATATCGAGCGAGCGCAGCGGACGGGTCAGCTCGTTCTCGCTCGACCACGTGATGCCCTGCTCGGGTCCATCGCCGGCCCAGCACTCGCGGTGATGGCGCAGCCACGCGTCCTGAAAGTGCGTGCGCCGGCCGTCGAGCGTCGTCAGGCCACGCAAGTACCGCATCTCGTCGGAGTCGGGCGTCGCGTTCATGTCGCCGCACAGGATGTGCGGTGCCGTCGTCGCGGTGCGGCCGAGCGAGCGGATGAAGTCGTCGATCGCGACGACCTGCTTCTCGCGCGCGACGCCGTCGTCGAGCCGGTAGTGGAGATGCGTCGTGTGGACCCAGACCGGATCGGCGTCGGTCGCGACGAGCCCCGACAGCAGCGTGCGGCAATCGGCCGGCCGCGCGTCGGGCAGCACCGTGTTGTGCGTCTCGAGGAGCGGCGCGCGCGTCACGATCGCGAGCCCCTGCTCGCCCGCGTACTTCATCCCTCCCTCGCCGAGCTCCCACGCGCACGATTTGCCGTAGTGCGCGTGCATGCCGAGCGCCTCGGCGATGCGATGCGCGGTGCTCTTACCGTCGACCGCCTGCACTTCCTGCATGCAGATGACGTCGGGCGCGAGCGCCGCGAGCTGGCTCACCGCGAGCGCGATCCGGCGATCGAGCGGCGGCTCCTTGCCCCAGAAGTTCAGCGTGACGACGCGGAGGTTACTGCCCACGGTACACGCAGCGGGACGTCGGCGTCTCGGACACGACGACCTCGACGAGTCCGGCCAGCGACGGCGCGAGGCGCTGCCAGCACCACACCGCGAGCAGCTCGCTCGTCGGATTCGCGAGACCTTCGATCTCGTTCAGCACGTGGTGATCGAGCGTCTTCACGAGCGGCATGACGTGCTCGTCGATATCGGCGAAGTCCATGACCCAGCCGCGCTCGGGATCGATCTCGCCTTCGATGACGATCTCGATCATGTAGCTGTGCCCGTGCATCCGGGCGCACTTGTGCCCGGGCGGCACCTTCGGGAGGAAATGAGCCGCTTCGAAGCGATAGGACCGTTCAAGCCGGGTCCGCATGGCAGCGCTTGTACCACGTGCCCGTGCCCGTGCCCTGCCCTTGCCCGACTGGATGGTGCTGCCTCGACGGCGCCCAGTCCGCGTCCGCTGAGATCGCGAAGGCTCTTAGGCGATGGCGTGTGGGCAGCGATTCGCGGGCCGCACATGTGGCGGATCGGGCAAGGGCACGACGAAATCGCTTCAAGCTCTCTGCTGTCGGTGTAGTGTCGCGGCCGATGAGGGCTTGGTACTTGTGCGTGCTCGCGGCGTGCGGCGGCGGCGGATCGACCACGAAGCTTCCCGAGTGGGACAAGACGCTGCCGTCGGCGAGCGCGATGGGATCGTGGCGCGGCCTCACGCCGGTGCGCGGCATCATCCACCTCCATTCGCCGTACTCGCACGACGCGTGCGATGGCATGCCGCAGCCCGGGGGCGCGCCGAACGAGCCGTGCCTCGACCACCTGCGCAAGGCGCTGTGCACGACGAAGATCGACTACGCAGCGCTGACCGACCACGACGACTCGATGGCCGACCGCGAGTGGACCGAGCTGTTCAACATGCGCGGCACCGATCAGAAGGTGATGAACGCGGCCGGCGATCAGATCGCGTCGCGGATCACGTGCGATGACGGCCACCAGGTGTTCGTCGCTGTCGGCGGCGAGAACGAGCTGATGCCGATCATGCTCGACCACCACGTGCCCGGCACGGTCGCCGAGCGTCACGACGCGTACAACGCCGACGATCCGGCGGCGGCGGCGACGCTGCGCGCGGCCGGCGGCCTCGTGTGGATCCCTCATCTCGAGTCGCGCACGCTCGACCACCTGCTCGAGATCGCGCCCGACGGCATCGAGGTCTACAACCTCCACGCGAACATCGATCCGAAGCTGCGGCCGCTGCTCGGTCTGCCCGCGGGCGACGCGGTGTCGAACGCGGTCGAGTTCGCCGATACGAACGAGGGCCATCCCGAGCCCGATCTCGCGCTGCTGTCGTTCCTCGAGCCGAGCCCACCTGCGGTCGAGAAGTGGAACGCGCTGCTCGCAATGGGCCGCAAGATCCCGGCGTCGGCCGGCAGCGACGCGCACGAGAACGCGCTGCCCGTGATGCTCGCCGACGGCGAGCGCGGCGACGCGTACCGCCGCGTGCTGCGCTGGTTCGGCAACATCGCGCTCGTCGCCGACCCGACGAACGTCGAGCAGATCGAGGCGGCGCTGAAGGCGGGCCGGATGTTCGCGGTCTTCGAGATGATGGGCACGCCCGCGGGCTTCGACATCCACGCGACGACGGCGACCGGGACCGCCGAGCTCGGCGAGACCGTGCCGGTCGGCAGCACGCTCGAGATCGATGTCCCGACCGTCAGGAATCTCGATCCGAGCCTGCCGGCTCCCGAGATCGCCGCCACGGTGTGGTTCGTCGACGCAACGGGCGCGACCGTAGCCGCGACGGGAGCAGGCGCACATCTGTCGGTGCCGATGAGCAATAAGGGTGCGTATCGAGTGGAGATCTCGATCACGCCGCACCACCTGGGGCCGTACCTGCGCGACCTCGGGACAGGGTTTGCCGACCGCCAGCTCCCGTGGATATACGCGAGCCCCGTGTACGCCGAGTGATAGAATAACCGCCATGCCGATGGGGCTTCGCTTCGCCGCACTTGCGATGGGAGCCGTTGGCCTGTGCGGCTGTTTGATCGAGCCGCCGTCGTCGGGTGACGACACGTATTACCCGGGCGGCGGTGGAGACGGCGGTTGGGGAAGCGGCTGGGGCGGCGGTGGCGGCCCCACCGGCTTTGGCTGCCATTCCGACAGCGAGTGCGGATCGCAGGTGTGCGCGCGCAACGGCGAGTGCATGGCGGCGCGCGACGTTCACATCATCCACGTCGACTGGACGGTCAGCGAGGAGCCGGCGTCGGATACGAGCTGCACGGCGGCGCCGAAGCTCAGCATCACGTTCTCGAGCGGCGTCGGCGACGAGTTCGGCTTCGCGCCGGTGCCGTGCAACGCGGGTCGCTACACGATCGACAAGATGCCGACGCGCATCAACAACGTGCAGCTCGCGCGGCAGTACGAGTACGGCGGCGGCGCGTACGGGTCGTTCGACGCGACCGGCAACGTCCTGCTCGACCTGCCATATTGATGTGATGAAGCTCGTCGCCGCGCTCGCGATCGTCCTCTCTGCATGCGGCGGCGGTACGGGCGGCGAGTGCAAGGTCGACGGCGACTGCGGCGACGGCGTGTGCGCGCGCAATGGCGAGTGCCTGCCCGAAAGCGCGGTGAGATCTTCGCGCGTCACGTGGACGATCCGCGGCATGCCCGCGAACGCGACGACCTGCGCCGGCTCTCCGAACTTCTATATCCTGTTCTATGCGAGCCCCGGCGATACGTTCGGGTTCGAGCCGGTGCCCTGCGCTGCGGGCGTTTTCAGCATCGACAAGCTGCCCAAGCGGTTCGTCTCCGTCGAGATCGGCATCGAAGGTCGGTTCGAAGACGACAAGGCGTTCGATTCACAGGGCAACGCGTCATTCGATCTGTACCCGTAACCGTTTGACCTTACAGGTTAGGTGGGTATGGTCTGGCGCGTGGCGACCGCGTCCATGAGTACACCCGACAAGAAACGGATCGAGCCCGAGGATCATTCGATTGCCGAGACCACGGCAGCCGAGCTCGCGCCTCTGTATCGCCAGATGCTGGCGATCCGGCGCATGGAGGAGGCCTCTGCGAAGGCCTACTCGCAAGGCAAGATCGGCGGATTCCTTCACCTCATCATCGGCCAGGAGGCCGTGTGCGTCGGCGCGATCGCCGCGCTCGAGGAGAAGGACTACGTCGTAGCGACCTATCGCGAGCACGGGCACGCCTACGCCAAGGGCGTGAGCGCGCGCGCGATCCTCGCCGAGCTCTACGGCAAGAAGACCGGCTCGGTGAAGGGCCTCGGCGGGTCGATGCACATCTTCGACAAGTCGAAGAACTTCCTCGGCGGCTACGGCATCGTCGGCGGTCACGTACCGATCGCGGCAGGCGCCGCGTTCGCGTCGAAGTACCGCGGTGATGGCGCGGCGACGCTGTGCTTCTTCGGCGAGGGCGCGTCGACGATCGGCGGCTTCGCCGAGGGTCTCGCGCTCGCCGCGCTGTGGAAGCTGCCGGTCGTGCTCATCTGCGAGAACAACCAGTACTCGATGGGCACCCCGCTCTATCGCTCGCTCGCCGTCGAGGACGTGTCGATGCGCGCGCTCGCCCACGGCATGGCGCGCGATCGGTTCGACGGTGACGACGTCATCAAGGTGAAGCGCCGGATCGGCGAGGCCGTCGAGCGCGCGCGCACCACCGGCGAGCCGACGCTCGTCGAGGTCGTCACCTACCGGTTCCGCGGTCACTCGATGAGCGACCCGGGCCTCTACCGCACCAAGGATGAAGTCGAGGAGTGGAAGCGGCGCGACCCGCTCAACCGCTCGCGCGCGAAGCTCACCGAGCTCGGCATGAGCGAGCAGGAGCTCGCGGCACTCGAGGACGACGTCAGAGCAGAGATCGAGGACGCAGTGAAGTTTGCAGAAGAGTCACCTGCCGCCGACGAGTACTTCCCCTACGTGGTGAAGGAGTAGACAGATGGCGGTCATCAGCTACCGAGAAGCGCTCAACCAGGCGATGCGCGAGGAGATGGAGCGCGACCCGAACGTCTTCATCATGGGCGAGGAGGTCGGCTACTACAACGGCGCGTACAAGGTCACGCAGGGCATGCTCCAGCGGTTCTCCGAGCGGCGCGTGATCGACGCTCCGATCGCGGAGATGGGCTTTGCCGGCGTCGGCGTCGGCGCTGCGATGGTCGGCCTCCGGCCGATCATCGAGTTCATGACGTTCAACTTCTCGCTCGTCGCGATCGATCAGATCGTCAACAACGCCGCGAAGATCTATCAGATGAGCGGTGGGCAATATAACGTGCCGATCGTGTTCCGCGGCCCCGGCGGTCCCGCCGTCCAGGTCGGCTCGCAGCACAGCCAGGCGCTCGAGAGCTTCTACGCGCACGTGCCGGGCCTCAAGGTCGTGATGCCGTCGACGGCAGCCGACGCGAAGGGCCTGCTCAAGACCGCGATCCGCGACGAGAACCCGGTCGTGTTCATCGAGGGCGAGACGCTCTACAACACGACGTGGGAAGTGCCGGAGGAGGACGAGTTCCTCATTCCGTTCGGCAAGGCCGACGTCAAGCGCGAGGGCAAGGACATCACGCTCATCGCGTGGTCGAAGATGGTGTGGACCTGCCTCGACGCCGCGAAGGTGCTCGCCGAGGAAGGTATCGAGTGCGAGGTCGTCGATCCGCGCTGTCTGCGTCCGCTCGATGTCGACACGCTCGCCGAGAGCGTTCGCAAGACCGGCCGCTGCGTCATCGTCGAGGTCGGCTGGCCGGTCGCGGGCTTCGGCTCCGAGGTCGCCTATCAGATGCAGAAGCACTGCATGGATTCACTCGACGCGCCGATCGAGCGCGTCACGAGTGATGACGTGCCGATGCCGTACGCGAAGAACCTCGAGGACGAGGTTCAGCCGCAGGTGAAGGACGTCGTGGCCGCCGTTCGTCGTGCTCTCTACTTGGACTGAAAGCGAAGCGTCATGGCGCAGATCATCGGATTGCCGAAGCTGTCTCCGACGATGGAGGAAGGTGTCCTCGTTCGGTGGACGAAGAAGGAAGGCGACAAGGTGTCGCCTGGAGACCTCGTCGCCGAGGTCGAGACCGACAAGGCGAACATGGACTTCAACATCGAGGACGATGGCGTCCTGTTGAAGCTGCTCGTCAAGGAAGGCGATACGGTCAAGCTCGGCGCGCCCGTCGCGATCATCGGCAAGGCCGGTGAGGACGTCAGCGCGCTCGTCCAGCAGGCTGCGTCGCAGGGCGCGGGTGCTCCGCCCGCCGCGAAGGCCGAGCCTGCGCCGGCGCCTGCGAAGGCTGCTCCTGCCAAGCAGCAACCGCCGCAGCAGGCGAAGCCCGCCGCGGGCCCGGAGACCAGTGCGAGTGCACCGGCGGCTCAGCGCGCGACCCCGGCGCAGGCAACGCCCGCGCCGGCGGCTCAGAAGAAGGCGCCTACGCCTACGCCTACCGGAGGCAAGCTGCTCGCCTCTCCGCTGGCGAAGACGCTCGCGATCGAGCTCGGTATCGACCTGCGCAATGTCCAGGGCTCGGGCCCCGGCGGTCGCATCGTCGAGCGCGATGTTCGCGCCGCGGCCGAGGGCGGTGGCAACGGCCACGCCCGCGCACAGGTGGCCGAGGCTCCCGCGGCAGAGGCGCACGAGGAAGCGCCGGCCGAAACCGCGATCGCGGTTCGCCACGCGAGGCAGATGGTTCCGCAGGGCGAAGGTGACTACACCGACGTCCCCGCGAGCAACATGCGCAAGCGCATCGCCGCGCGCCTCACCGAGGCCAAGCGCGACGTGCCGCACTTCTACCTGATGCGCACGTTCGACGCGGCGCCGATGCTCGCGTTCCGCGGTCGTCTCAACGACCTCCTCGGTGACAAGGGCAAGGTCTCGGTCAACGACCTCATCGTCAAGGCGGTCGCGCTCGCGCTCCGTCGCGTGCCCGAGTGCAACGCGTCGTGGGAAGGTGACGCGATCCGCGTCTATCACCGCGTGCACGTCGGCGTCGCCGTCGCGATCGAGGATGGCCTCGTGACGCCGGTCGTGTTCGATGCCGATCAGAAGGGCATCGGCTCGATCGCCGCGGAGGTCCGCGACCTCGCCGACCGCGCGAAGAACAAGCGCCTGAAGGGCCACGAGATCACCGGCTCGACGTTCACCGTGTCGAACCTCGGCATGTACAACATCGAGCGGTTCACCGCGATCCTGAACCCGCCGGAGGCCGGCATCCTCGCCATCGGCGGCGTCGTCGAGACGCCCGTCGTCAAGGACGGCCAGATCGTCGTCGGCAAGCGCATGACCGTGACGATGTCGTGCGACCACCGCGTGATCGACGGTGCGCTCGGCGCGCGCTGGCTCGCCGCGTTCGTCGACCTCATCGAGCACCCGGAGTCGTTGGCGCTGTGACCGAGACCAAGATCGACGCGAAAGCCCCGTACGACGTCATCGTGATCGGCTCGGGTCCCGGCGGCTACGTCGCCGCGATCCGCGCCGCACAGCTCGGTCTCAAGACCGCGTGCATCGAGCGCGAGAACCTCGGCGGCATCTGCCTCAACTGGGGCTGCATCCCGACGAAGGCCCTGCTCCGCTCCGCCGAGATGTTCGATCACTTCAAGCACGCGGCGGAGTTCGGCATCAAGGTCGGCTCGGTCGAGGCCGACTTCCCGGCGATGATCTCGCGCAGCCGCGGGATCGCCGACAAGGTCAGCAAGGGCATCGGCTTTTTGTTCAAGAAGAACAAGATCGACACGATCCTCGGCACGGCGAAGCTGCTGCCGCGCTCGGGCGCGTGGAAGCCGCACCAGATCGAGGTGACCTCGTCGTCGGGCAAGACCGTCTACGAGGCCAAGGACGTCATCATCGCGACCGGCGCGCGCGCACGCTCGCTGCCCGGCATCGAGCTCGACGGCAAGCGCATCATCGAGTACCGCAAGGCGATGACGCTGCCCGAGCAGCCGAAGTCGATGGTCGTCCTCGGTGCCGGCGCGATCGGCGTCGAGTTCGCGTCGTTCTATCGCTCGCTCGGCACCGACGTCACGATCGTCGAGTTCATGCCCCGCCTCGTGCCGAACGAGGATCCGGAGATCAGCAAGGAGCTGACGCGCGCGTTCGACAAGCGCGGCCTCAAGAGCCTCGTCGACCACAAGCTGACGAGCGCGAAGGTCAGCGGCGACAAGGTGTTGATGACCGCCGAGCCGAACAAGGGCGGCGACAAGCTCACGCTCGAAGCCGACATGTTGCTCGTCGCGGTCGGCATCCAGGCGAACACCGAGAACCTCGGACTCGAGGCGCACAAGATCGTGCTCGAGAAGGGTTACATCAAGGTCGACGCCGAGAACCGCTGCGGCGAGAACCTGTGGGCGATCGGCGATGTCATCGGCCGTGGCCTCGCGCATGTCGCGTCGTCCGAGGGTGTGTTCGTCGCCGAGAAGATCGCGAAGGTCCACGCCGAGCCGGTCCGCTACGACGCGATTCCGGCGTGCACGTATTGCTCACCGGAGATCGCCTCGGTCGGTCTGACGGAGGAGAAGGCGAAGGCGCAAAACGTGCCGGTGAAGGTCGGCAAGTTTCCGTTCACGGCGCTCGCGAAGGCGCGTGCCGCCGGCGACACGACCGGCTTCGTGAAGGTGCTCTGGCATGCCGAGACGGGCGCCCTCGTCGGTGCGCACCTCATCGGTCCTGCGGTCACCGACCTCATCGCCGAGGTCACCCTCGCGAAGACAACGGAGGTCAACGCAGAGAGCCTCCTCGCGACGATTCACGCGCATCCCACCTTCGCCGAGACGATCAAGGGCGCGACCGAAGCCGCCCTCGGTCACGCGATCGATCTCTAGGACCTCCACGCAGTTCGCCGCGCTGGTAACAGCGAGTGAACGAGCGCCAGCGCTCGATGAGCGCCGCGGACCATCGGGAAATTTTGCGCGACCACGCAGTGCGGCGGAACCGTTGAGGTGAGCGCTACCACCTTGTAAGCACGACCAAATCGGTCATCGTGGCACGTGGATTGAACCAACGGTGCACACGTCGTGTTTCAGGCTCTGGTTATCTCTGATGCGGTTCGCTCGCCCGAGCTGATCGTGCCGTCACACGACCTGCTGACGTCGGCGCTCATCGACGCCGGATGTGGCCACGTGAGCCAGGCGCAGTCGATCCACGAGGCCCTCCCGCTGCTCAGTCGTCTGCAGCCCGACCTCGTGGTGCTCGACACACTCGAGCCGCAGACGTTCGAGGGTTACCGCCGGCTGGTCGCGCGCCTGCGCGGCACGCCGCTGCTCGTCATCATCGCCGAGGAGATGATGCCCGGCGCGTTCGATGCCGGCGTCGACGACTGCCTCGCGCGGCCAGTCCGCCGGCAGGAGCTCGTCGCCCGCGCGCGTGCCGCGATCCGGCTCCGCATCGAGCGCGTACGCAGGACCCGTCGCGACCGCAAGCTCAGCGAGGAAGTGCGCGCACTCCAGAAGGAGAAGCACGACCTCGAGCGCATCGTTTGCGTCGATTCGCTGACCGGGGTCGCGAACCGCCGCCACGCGCTGTCGCTGCTCGACGCGGAATGGAAGCGGTCGACGCGCGACGGCACACCGCTGTCGGTCGTGATCCTCGACATCGATCACTTCCACGCGTTCAACGAGACCTACGGTCACCCCGGTGGCGACGCCTGCCTACGTCGCGTCACCGCCGAGATGGTGATGTGCCTGCGCCGTCCATCGGACTACCTCGGCCGCTACGGTGGCGAGGAGTTCATCGCGGTGCTCGCAAACACCGACGCGGCGGGCGCGAAGATCGTCGCCGAGCGCCTGCGTGCCGCGGTCGAGGCGCTCTCGATCCCTCACGCGGCGTCGAGCTGTGCCGGCATCGTCACGATCAGCGTCGGCTTCGCGACCGCGCAGCCCAAGGCCGATCGTCCGCCCGAGTCGCTGATCAAGTCTGCCGATAGCGCGCTGCTTCGCGCGAAGTCGTCTGGCCGCAACCAGATCTGCGGCGACGCGCCCGTCGAGGAGGCGGCGGAGCGCCCCCGTCGCTCGAGCCAGCCGTGGCGCCGGTTCCCGCCGGTCGTCGCCGACCCGTGGTACGCCGACCGCATCCCGCAGTTCCTCGCGACGACCCGCACCGAGGTCGCGGCCGCGCGCGAGTCGACCAGCGGCGGCAACTTCGAGCGCGTCCGCGTCGTCGCGCGCCGCCTCCGCTCGAACGCGTCCGAGCACGCGATCGAGACGATCGCCGAGCTGGCGAACCTGCTCGATCGCGCCGCGCGCGACGAGGATCGCGAGTCGATCGGCCGCGTCGTCGACGAGCTCGAGCAGTACGTCGAGCACGTGCAGGTCACCTACCGCCGTCCGCTCGAGCGCAAGCTGCAGGTCGGCTAGCCGGCCTGGCGCGCGTAGAGACTCGGCGACTGCCCGACGTGACGGCTGAACGCCGTGCTGAAGCTGCTCGCCGAGCCGTAGCCGACCCTCGACGCTACCTCGGCGAGCCCGACGTCCTCGCGGGCGAGCAGGTCCTTCGCGACCGCCATCCGCCAGGCGAGCAAGTACTCCATCGGCGGCAAGCCGACGGTCCGCGCGAAGCGCTCGAAGAACGCCGAGCGCGACAGCCCCGCCGCCTTCGCGAGCTCGCCGATCGTCCACGACCGCGCGACGTGCGCGTGCATCTGCCGGATCGCCGGTGCGAGCCGCGCGTCCGCCAGCCCTCGCAACAGGCCCGGGGAGGCGTCGGCTCCCTCCGACGTCGAGCGCAGCGCCTCGACGAGCAGCACCTCGACGAGCCGCGCGAGCACGAGGTCGCGCCCCGCCCTGATCTGTCTCGTCTCGTCGGCGACGAGCTGCACGAGGACAGCGAGCCGCGCGACATCGCGTACGTGGACGAGTGCCGGCAACAGCGACACGAGCAGCGCCGCATCGGGCGAATCGAACACGAAGTAGCCGCCGAGCATTCGCACGTCAGGCCGACCGCCGCGCGTGCCGTGTCGGATCTCGCCCGATGGCGGCACCGCGCTCGCCTTCGGATTCATTCGCACCGGCGTCGCCGGCTGAAAGCCCGACATCGTGAACCCCGGCGTCGCCGGCATCAGCACGAAGTCGCCCGCCTCGAGCGTCAGCGGCCGCTGGCCATCGACAGCGAGCCGGCAGCTGCCTTCGAGCACGACGCTGAAGCTCGGCTGGCCGTACGCGGAGTAGCGCACCGCCCACCGCCCCGCGCCGCTGATCACCTTCGAGAACACGGTGCGCGGCCGGAGGAGCGCGATGACCTCCGACAGAGGGTCTGCGGTTCTGGACTCTCGCGAACGAGACATGGACGCCTCATGATAGAGCGTCCTGCGGGCCGTGGCTACGGTGAGGTCATGACCAAGACCGTCCTCATCACCGGCTCCTCCTCCGGCTATGGCCTCGAGACCGCGCGCCACTTCCACGCCCAGGGCTGGAACGTCGTCGCCACCATGCGCACGCCTCGCGAGGACGCCCTCCCTCGCTCGCCGCGCCTCCGCGTCCTGCCGCTCGACGTGACCCAGCCCGCATCGATCGCCGCCGTCCTCGCCGAGGCAGGTCCGGTCGACGTGGTCGTCAACAACGCGGGCATCGGCCTCATGGGCGCGTTCGAGGTGACGCCGATGTCGACGATCCGCGAGCTGTTCGAGACCAACATGTTCGGCGTCATCGCGATGACGCAGGCGGTCCTCCCGCAGCTGCGCGCGCGCCGCTCGGGCGCCGTTATCAACGTGACCTCGAGCGCGACGCTCAGGCCGCATCCGCTCGTTGCCGTCTACACCGCGACCAAGACCGCGATCGATGGCTTCACCGCCTCGCTCGCCCTCGAGCTCGCCGAGCTCGGCATCCGCGCGAAGCTCGTCCTCCCCGGCTACGGCCCCGGCACGCGGTTCACGGCAAACGCCGGCACCCGCATGGACGGCCTGTTCCCCGAGCCCTATGCGCCGTACGCGCAGAGGGTGTTCGCCGCGGCCGGCAGCCCGACCGCGGTGACCACCGCCGCCGACGTCGCGGAGGTCGTCTGGCGCGCCGCGACCGACGATTCCGACCAGCTGCGTTATCCCGCGGGTCCCGACGCGGTGGCGCTCGCGCGTGCATCCTGAACCGCTCCGAGCGTGCTAAGTAACCGCCATGTCCGAGCGCGTGCACCTGCCGGTGGTCCAGGGAGAGGCTGCGCCCGCCGCAGCGCCCGTTCGCCGCCGCCATCCCGAGTGGATCCGCGCCCAGCTGCCGACGAAGCCGGCCTACTTCGAGCTGCGCGCGATGGTGAAGGAGCTGCAGCTCCACACCGTCTGCGAGAGCGCGAGCTGCCCGAACATCGGGGAGTGCTGGACCCGCAAGGCGCTGACGATCATGATCCTCGGCGACATCTGCACCCGGTCGTGCCGGTTCTGCGATGTCACGACCGGCCGGCCGTTGCCTCCGGATCCCGACGAGCCGCGCCGCGTCGCGGAGATGCTCGGACGGCTCGGGCTCGAGCACACGGTCATCACGTGCGTCGACCGCGACGACCTCGCGGACTTCGGCGCCGCGCACTGGGCCGAAACGATCACGCGCGTCAAGGAAGCGTGCCCCGAGATGACGCTCGAGGTCCTCGCCGGCGACTTCAAGGGCAAGACCGAGCTCGTCGACATCGTGCTCGCGGCCGACCCCGACGTGTTCGCGCACAACCTCGAGACGGTGCCCCGCCTGTCGCGTCAGGTGCGCGTCCAGGCGAGCTACCCGCGCAGCTACAAGATTCTCGAGCACGCGCGCAAGCAAGGCGCGGTGACGAAGACCGGCCTGATGCTCGGCCTCGGCGAGACGCTCGACGAGGTCCGCGAGGTCATCACCGAGCTCGCGGGCCTTGGCGTCGACATCGTGACGCTCGGCCAGTACCTCGCGCCGAGCAAGTCGCACCTGCCGATCGAGCGCTACGTTCACCCGACCGAGTTCGCCGAGCTCGAGAAGTTCGCGCTCGATGCCGGCATCACGCACGTGGTCGCCGGACCGCTCGTGCGGTCGAGCTACCACGCCGACGGTCAGGCCGAGCTCGTTCGCTCGCTGCGCAAGCGTTAGACCGCGTCGCGCTCGCGGGGCACGACGACCGAGTCGAACTCGACGCCGGTGCCGTCGATCGCGTGGAGGACGAGCTCGTCCTGCTTCACCTCGACGTAGACGAAGTGGATCACGTCGATCGAGAACTCGGTGAACGGGTTCGAGCCGACCGGGCGCGTGCCCTTGCCGCCGCCGCCCGTGACGATGAACTCGACGCCGTTCTGCGGCTTGACCCGCTCGTAGTCGTGATCGTGCCCGGCGAGCACGAGCTGCACGTTGTACTTCGCGAGCAGCGGCTCGAGGCCCATGCGCAGCTTCACGTCGGAGCCGTGCTCGCCCGACGAGTACGGCGGCTTGTGCATGTAGAGGATCTTCCACGGCTGCTTCGTCGCCGCGAGGTCCCTGTCGAGCCACTTCATCTGCGTCGCGTAGTCGGACTCGGTGTCGAGCGCGACGAAGTGAACCGGGCCGTAGTCGTACGAGTACCACTTCTCGCCGTTGTCGGCCGGCAGGTTGAACACGTCGCGGAACGGCGCGCCCTGCATCGTCTTGTAGTCGTGGTTGCCGGCGGCCGGGAAGAATCCGAAGTGGCGGAACAGGTCGCTGTAGACCGCGAACACGTTGTCCTCGAACTCGTTCAGCGTGCCGCTGTCGTAGGCGATGTCGCCGGTGTGGATGATGATATCGAACGGGACCTTCATCATCTGCTCGAGCAGCGCGAACTGGTCGGAGCCGCCGCCGCCGGAGTCGCCGAACGCGAGGAACTTGACCGTGCGGGTCGCGTCGGCCGCCGGCGCGGTGCGAAAGCCGATGCGCTCCGAGAGCGAGGTCGAGCCGGCCGCGAGCGTGTAGCAGTAGACGGTGTCGGGCTCGAGGCCGGTGATCGTCGACCACATCTGCTTCTCACCGGTCGCGCGCACGCTCGTGTCGTCCTTGCCCTGCGCGGTAACGACCGCCGTGCCGTCGGGGCGCGTCACGTCGATGCGCTCGCCGTCACCGGTCGTCGACAACCAGCCGACGATCACCGACGACGTCGTCAGCTGCTGGAGATACGGGGCACGACGGATGCGCGGCGTGGCATCTGACGTCAGATCGCCCTGCGCGCCGCACGCCTGTTCGAGCGCGGCAGTGGGCGATCCGCGCTCTGCGGGATGGGACGTATCTCCCATCGTCGTTGCGGAGACGTGGCCGGTCTGATTTCCTGCGCACCCGGCCCAGCACGACGCGAGCAGAACCGCGCCGAGCACACGAACGTTCAACTGATTCACCAGGGAACCTCCTTGAGCCGAACGGTCTAGCATCGGGTCTATTGCTTGCACTCGCGATCAGCGATGCCTGCATGGAGCGTGGTGCACGCCGGCGACGAGCGCCTGCAGATCGTCGGAGACGTTCGCATTCGCGACGCGCGCTCCCTGTGGCGCACGCTCCTCGCCGAGAGTCCGAAGAACGGACATCGACTCGACATCGACCTGTCACAGCTCACGTCGATCGACGGTGTCGCGATGGCGCTCTTGGTAGAGTTCCGCAACGCAATTTCTGCGCGCGGTGCGCAATGCGAGATCATCAACGCGCCGGCATCGGTCGAGTCGCTGCTTCACATCTATCACGGCGACGAGCCCGCGCCGTTCGAGCCGCCGCCACCCAAGAGGCACGACCCGATCACGCGCATCGGCGAGGGCGTCGAAGCACTGCTGCGCCACCTGTACGAGCCCGTGCTGTTCATCGGCGAGCTGTTCGAGGGCATCGGCCACGCGATCCGGCACCCTCGGCGCGTCGACTGGCGCGCGCTGCCAGGCCTCCTCGTGCAAGCGGGCTCCGACGCGCTCGTGATCGTCACGGTGCTCGACTTTCTGATCGGCTTCGTGATCGCCCTGCAGACGACGCCGCCGCTCGTCGCGTACGGCGCGAACGTATACGTAGCCGACCTCATCGGCATCTCGGTCACCCGCGAGCTCGTACCGCTCATGACCGCGATCATCATGAGCGGCCGCTCGGGCGCTGCGTTCGCCGCCGAGCTCGGCACGATGCACGTCTCCGAGGAGATCGATGCGCTGCAGACGATGGGCATCTCGCCGGTGCCCTATCTCGTCGTGCCGCGCATCCTCGCGCTCGTGATCGTCGCGCCGATGCTCGTGCTCGTCGGCGATGCCGCGGCCGTCCTCGGCGGCATGGTCGTCGCGGTCCGCGATCTCAACCTGACGCCACAGGGTTACATCAGCGAGCTGCGCACCGTCGTCGTGCCGTGGGACATCTGGACCGGGCTCATCAAGGCGACGGTGTTCGGCGCGACGATCGGCGTGATCGCGTGCCAGGAAGGCCTCGCGGCGCGCGGTGCGGCGGCGGGCGTCGGCCGCAAGACGACGGCGACGGTCGTCACCAGCCTGTTCGTGATCGTCCTGTTCGATGCGCTCCTCACCATGGTGTTCCGGGGGCTCGGCATATGAGCGAGCCGGTCATCGTCGCCGACGATGTCTCGATCGGGTGGAGCGCCGACGCGCACCTCGTCGATCACGCGACGTTCGAGGTCCGGCAAGGCGAGGTGTTCGGCATCCTCGGCCGCAGCGCGTCGGGCAAGTCGACGCTGATGCGCGCGCTGATCGGCCTCGACATGCCGCTCGCGGGCACGATCCGCGTCCAGGGCCAGGCGCCCGGCATGTCGTTCGAGCGCCCGACGTTCGGCGTCATGTTCCAGCAGGGCGCGCTGATCGGCTCGTCGACCGTTGGCGAGAACATCGCGCTGCCGCTCAAGATGTGGACCGACTTGCCGAAGGACGCGATCCGCGCGGTCGTCCACGCCAAGCTGCGGCTCGTCGGTCTCGGCCACGCGATCGACCTGACTCCCGCCGAGCTGTCGGGCGGCATGCGCAAGCGCGCCGCGATCGCCCGCGCGCTCGCGCTCGACCCATCGCTCGTCTTCCTCGACGAGCCGTCGTCCGGCCTCGACCCGATCACGTCGAGCGAGATCGATCATCTGATCCGTACGCTCGCCGACCTGCACGAGCTGACCGTCGTGCTTGTCACGCACGAGCTCAGCAGCATCGAGAGGATCATCGACCGCTGCATCATGCTCGACCATGTCGGCAAGCGCATTGCCGCGACGGGCACACCGCAGGAGCTCGCAAACAGTCCGGACCCGACGGTGAATCGCTTCTTCAGGCGCACGGCGGAGGCCGCATGATGGCCACATCCGTCCACTTTCGGCTGGGCCTCCTCGCCCTGCTGACGGCCGTCGCGGTCGGCGCGATCGCGTTCGTCCTCGCGATCCGCGAGCGGCCGACCGACAAGTACCACACGTACTTCGACGAGTCGGTCCAGGGCCTCGACAAGGGCGCGATGGTGAAGTTCCGCGGTGTCCGGATCGGCAAGGTGACGCATATCGGCGTCGCGCTCGACCACCGGCTCATCGATGTCGAGATGGCAATCGAGCCTCGCGCGGTCGATCTCGAGTACCTGAAGCCGAAGCTGCGCGCGCAGCTCGCGACGTACGGCATCACCGGCGTCAAGCTGATCGACCTCGACCTCGTCACGCCGGACACCCCTCCCCCGCCCGCGCTCGCGTTCATTCCGCCGAGGAACTACATCCCGTCGCGGCCGTCGGTGCTCGATAGCCTGTCGCGCCGCCTCGACGTGATCAGCGCGCGGCTCGTCGTCCTCCTCGACCGCTCGATCGAGGGCATCGGCGAGATCCGCGAGTTCGTGTCGTCTGCCGACGACGCCGCCGACGATGTCCGCGATCTCGTGCGTCACTTCGACCAGACGACCGCCAGGCTCGACAAGTTGATCGTCAACGCCGACAAGGTCAGCACCGCCGCCGAGGACGTCGCCCACAGCACGAACGACCTCGTGCGCACGACGACCGAGCTGGTGCGCAACACGACCGAGTCGAGCTCCAACTTGCAAGGGACCCTGCGAGACATCACCGATGCCGCGCGCGCGGTGTCGTCGTTCCTCGACGCGCTCGAGCGCCAACCCGACATGCTGATCAAAGGCCGTGCCGGGAGGCACCACCCGTGAAGTGGCTCGCGCTGGTGGCGGTCGCGACGTGCGCACTGCAGGGAGCGGGATGTGCGCTGACGCGCAAATCGGCCCCCGTCGACGTGCACTACTACAGCCCGGCGATCACTGCGGACGTGCAGACCACGGCGCAGGGTCCGCCCCGCGCGCGCGTACGCCTCGGTCGCATCACGACCGGCTCGCACCTGCGCTACGCGATCGCCCGACGAACGTCTGCGGTCCAGCTGCAGCTGTACGAGCTGGACCGCTGGACAGACACGCCCGATGTCTACGTGCAGCGCTCGCTCGAGCACGCGCTATTCGAAGCGAAACCGATCGAGCAAGCGACGAGCGGCGGTGGCATCTTCCTCGACGTCGACGTCCTCGCGTTCGAGGAGGTCGGCTCGCCGCCAGCCGGCCGCGTCCAGCTGCGCTACCGGCTCCGCGACAACGAGTCGGTGCTCGCAGCTGACACCGTGACGATCGTACGTCCGTCGCGCAGCGCGAGGCTCGCAGACGTCGTCGTGGCGATCGGCAGTGCGCTCGACGCAGCCACGGCGCAGATCGCAGAGCGCGTGCTCGTGGCGCTCGAGCGTCGCTGATGGCGCGCCCCGTGCAGCACTACGCACGGAATGCTGTCACAAGGCATCGCGTCGCGCGTTCTCGATCGCTCGCTGCGTCCGCTGAGCAAGGTGCGAGCGGGCGAAGGCGTGTCGTCGCTCCTGATGCTCGCGTGCGTGTTCCTGCTGCTGACCAGCTACTACGTCATGAAGACAGCACGCGAGGGCATGATCCTCGCGGGCGGAGCGTTCGGCCTGCACGGCGACGAGCTGAAGGCCTACACGAACGGTGCGATGGCGGTCCTCCTCATCGCGTTCGTGCCGCTGTACGGCAGGCTCGCGAACCGGTTCCGCCGCATCGCGCTCATCAACATCACGTACGCGATCGTCGCGTCGTGCCTGCTCGTGTTCTACGTGCTGAACCGGCTCGGCGTGCCGGTCGGCATCGTGTTCTACGTCTGGCTCGGCATCGTGAGCCTGCTGTTGATCGCGCAGTTCTGGTCGTACGCGAACGACATCCACACCGAGGAGCAAGGCAAGCGGCTGTTCCCGGTGATCGCGGTCGGCGGCTCGCTCGGTGCGATCATCGGACCTCGCGTCGCCGGGCTCGCCGACACGTTCACCCTGCTGCCGCTCGCGGCGACGATGCTCGTCGGCTGCGTCGCGCTGCTGAACGCCGTCGAATCACACAACGGCCGACAGCCACAGCACGTCATCGAGGCGCCGATCGCCGGTCCCGGCGGCTTCACGCTCGTCCGCCGCGACCCCTATCTGCTGCTCATCGCCTCGATGCTCGTCGTGCTCAGCCTCGTCAACACGACCGGCGAGTACATCCTGTCGAACGCCGCCCGCGAGCACGCGATGGCGATCACGCCGGTGATTGCCGACCAGCGCGAGATCATCAAGTCGTTCTACGGCAACTTCTACTCGACGGTGAACGCGCTCGCGTTCGTGGTGCAGGCATTCGTCGTGTCGCGCCTGATCGACCGATTCGGCGTGCGGCGCCTGCTCTACGTGATGCCGTTCGTCGTCCTGACCGCGTACAGCGCGATCGCGGTCGTCGGCTCGCTCGCGGTCATCCGCGCGGCGAAGCTCGCCGAGAACAGCACCGACTACTCGCTACAGAACACGCTGCGCCAGACGCTGTATCTGCCGCTCTCGCGCGTCGCCAAGTACAAGGCGAAGGCGGCGATCGAGACCTTCTTCGTGCGCATGGGCGACCTGCTCGCAGCGTTCCTCGTGTTCGTCGGAATTCACCAGCTATCGCTCGGCCGCGGCAGCTTCGCGGTCGTCAACATCTCCCTGGTCGCGGTCTGGATCGCGATCTGCGTCGGGCTGGCATCCCACCATCGCCGGCGCAGTCACGAGCGGCATGGAGATCCATGAAGCCTCTCGTAGTAGGCGCCCTGCTCTGTCTCGGCTCGCCTGCACTCGCGCAGCCACCGGAGCCCGACCTGCCGGACTATCAGACGCCGGGCGCTCCGACGCCGGGCGAGCCTGTCCCTGCGCCCACGCGGGCCGCGCCACCCGCCGCGATGCCCGAGCCGATCCAGCTGGGCGAGGATGAAGCATATGGCGCGCCACCGTCCCGTCAGGGCCAGCCGTTTCCCGGCCAGGAGAGCGGACGTACCGACCCGCCCGAGGGCGACTCGGGCGCGCGGAAGTTCGCACGCGGCGTCCTCTTCCTGCCGCGCATCCTGATCTCGACGCTCCTGGCCCCGGTGCGCCTCGGCGTCGCCGCCTCGACGAAATACGAGATCGGTCCGCGGCTCCATCGCTGGTTCTACAACGACGCCAACACGTTCGGCGTCTATCCCTCGATCGCGTTCGAGAGCGGCTTCGGCTTCCGCCTCGGCGCACAGGGTATCTATCGGCCGACGGCCGTCGATCGCGTTCACGCGTTTGCGGGCCTGAACGTCACCGGCGATCGCAGCCGGTTCGCGCTCGCGTACGAGGCGCTCGATCGCGGCGACGGCCGGATCGATCTCGGCCTCGGCGCCGAGTACGACGACCGCCCCGACGACAAGTTCTACGGCTACGGCAACACGAACGCGATCGATGCGGTGCCGGCGATGCCGGTGTTCCTCGGCGTCAGCCCGCAGGCATTCAACTCCGAGTACGCGTCGCGCCTCGCGCGCGCGACCGGCGTCGCCGACACGCTCCTCGTGAGCCACCTCCACACCCGCGTGACTGCCGCGATCGCCGACCGCGATCGGCGCGATGCCAAGGGCGACAACGATCCGCCGATCCAGACGATCTACGCGCCGGCGTCGCTCGTCGGGTTTCGCAGCTATCGCTACGGGTACGCCGAGGGCGAGGTGTACTGGGACGACCGCGCGCGCAAAGCGCCGTGGGATCATCCGTCGGTCACGAGCACCGGGTCGTTCGCGTCGGTATGGGGCGGCCGGATGGTCATGGGCGACAACCTCGAGGACTTCTGGCGCTACGGCGTCGAGCTCCAGCACTTCCTTCGCCTCGGCGAGGGACCTCGCGTGCTGTCGGCACGCTTTCACGGCGAGGCGATCACGGCGGAGCTCACGGAGGTTCCGTTCACCGAGGTACCGGCACTCGGCGGCCCGTTCTACCTGCGCGGCTATCCGATCGATCGGTTCCGCGATCGGATCGCTGCGGTCGGCACGCTCGAGTACCAGTGGGACCTCTCGTACGAGCTCTACGCGAGCCTGTTCGTCGACTGCGGCCGCGTCTACTCGTCGTACGACGACCTCTCGCTGCGCGACCTGCGCACGGGCTTCGGCATCGCGTTCGAGGCGCACACGAAGGGGTACACGGGCGTGCGCGCCAGCATCGCGACGTCAGAGGACGGCGACGTGTTCGTCAACCTGTACTTCGAGCCGATCTTCACGGTCAAGCCGCGCGTGGAGCGCCGATGAAGACGCGCGGCTCCCTCTGGCTCGCCGCCGTGGCTGCATGCGCGAGCGGCGGCCGCGCGATTCCGCCTGCACGATTCGCAAACGTGCCGCCGGTGTTCGCCGTCAACGATCAGCAAGACACGAGGGAGCCGCCGCGCAAGCGCGAGGTGACCGACGGGATGTTCTACTTCGAGGGCTCTGTCTATCGCCGTCTCGTGCGTCCGCTCGAGGTGCGGCGCGACGAGAGGGCCCGCGGCGTCAACTCCCTCGACGAGGTGCCAGACTCGACGTGGTTCACGAACCGGATCGGCGTCCGTGACCTGACGCTCGACGAGCTGCGCCGTGGTCCGAACGTCGTTGGCAACCCGGAGAACTTCACGCCGTGGGTCGTCCACGAGATCAAGCACACGGGCGAGTCGCTCGGCTTTCTCATCACGGACTCGCGCGGCGAGAAGTTCATCATCAAGTTCGACCGTCGCGGATTCCCCGAGACCGAGACCGCGAACCAGATGATCACCGGCCGCCTGCTGTGGGCCGCCGGCTACAACACCACCGACGACTACCTCGCTCACGTACGCGCCGAAGATATCGTCGTCGCGCCCGACGCGACCCGTTACGAGCTCGGCGGCCGGACGCACCGCTACACCACCGCCGAGCTCGCGGCGGCACTGGACACCGTCGAGCGCACGCGAAACGGCAGGCTTCGGGTCATGGCGTCACACTTCCTCGACGGCAAGCCGATCGGCGGTCATGCAGCGGAGGGCGTGCGCGCCGACGATCCGAACGACGTCATCCCGCACGAGCGCCGGCGCGACCTGCGTGGTGCACTGCCGCTGTTCGCGTGGCTCGATCACGTCGACGTCAAGGAGAGCAACACGATGGACATGTGGACGCAGGATCCGCACGATCCGGCGCGCCACTTCGTCGTCCACTACTTCCTCGACTTCGGGAAGTCGCTCGGCGGCATGTCCCTGCTCGCGGCCGATCCTCGGCGCGGCAACGAGTACTCCGTCGATCCGCCGAAGATGTACGGCTCGTTCGTCACGCTCGGCCTCCGCCCACGTACGTTCGAACACCGTCCGTATCCGGACCTGCGTGGGATCGGCCTCTACGATTCGGTCCACTACGCACCGGAACAGTGGCGGCCGAGCTCGCCGGCCTATCTCCCGTTCCTCGTCGCAGATCGCTACGACTGGTTCTGGGGCGCCAAGATCATGATGCGCTTCACGCCCGACCAGCTGCGCGCCGTCGTCGACCTCGGCGAGCTGTCGGACCCGAGCTCCCGTGCCTTTCTCGTCAACACGCTGATCGCGCGGCAGCGCCAGACCGCGGCGTACGCGTTCTCCTGCGTGAACCCGCTCGACAACTTCGCGATCGATGACCGCGCCGCGCTGTGCTTCGACGACCTCGCCCTCTCGTATCAGCTGACCTCGGCGCAGACGCGCTATCTCGTGCGCTCGTTCGACCCGCGAGGCGGCCCGATCGGGGCAAGCCAGATCTACGAGCCGACGAGCGGCCACACCTGCACGGGGCCCGTCGACGTCTCGCGGGATCCCGTCGGCTACACGATCGTCGAGATCGAGACGAGGCGCGGTCGCGGCGGTCTGCGCGCGTATGTTCACGTGGCGCGCGACCCGAAGACGCACGGCTGGCGGGTGATCGGAATCTGGCGCGAATGACGAAAGGACCGGCGGCTGGCGCTCCGGAGGCTCGCTTGGCTATCACCACCAGGAGGAGAAAGGAAAACCCAGGTGACAACGGCGAGCGCGAAGCACCAGCCGCCAGAACCTCAGCTGCTCGCGACGACCTCGCGTCGCGAGAGCTCTGTGGCAATGACGTGCGCGTAGTTACCGATCAGCACGCCATCGGGGTCGACCCTCTTGCTGAGCGCCGACCATACGAGCTGATCGTCGTCGAGCGTGTAGACGCTCGTCTCGAGCCGGACCACGACGCCGGGTCCGTAGAAGGCGCCGGCGGTCTCGAGGTACGCACCGAACGTGCTCGGCGTGCGCGCGCCCTCACCCACGAACCGCATCACGATGACCGCGTGATAGCCACCGGCTCGCAGCTCGTCGACGACGTGCGCGCGGCTTTCTACGGCAGCATACGCGGGGACGCTGCGCACGCCCATGGCACGCAGCTCCTTCGCGAGACGCTCCTCGAAGATCCGGCGCACGATGCGGTCCGGTGCCGTCGACATCGCGACGACGTTACTCAGCTCGAACCGCTTCGTCGAATCGCTGATCCACGCCTGCTCGATCGACGTTGTCGTCGACGAACAACCGACACCAGCGCTGACAACGCCTGCGACCACGAGACCGCGCATCTCTCGCTCCTATCGCTTCGGGATTGCGAGCTCGGGCCCGACCTTGTCGCCGCGCGGAGCGTCGACGAGCTTGATCGGTGCATACGCGTAACAGACCAGCGCCTGTCCTTGTTCGACGACGTCCGACTCGCGCACGTAACCTTGTGCGTGCGCGTACATGCTGGCCCCGACGCCCCACAGAGCGACGAGCCCGAGGGCGGTGCGGCGAGGTAAGGACAAGGGCATGGGACGCCGGGTGGTTATCCACTGATCGGTGTGAAGTTGATCTGCTGGCCGCTGACGGAGAGCTCCGCCATCACGCCACCCCTGGGCTGGACGAACACGGCGACACCGTTGGTGAAACCAGTCGATGCCGCGGCGCCTGCCGTCAGCACGACGGCCGACGCGTTGCCCCCGAGCTGGAACTTGCCGCCCTTCACCTGCTGCACGCGCGCCGGATCGGCGAACACGATCAGCTCCGTATACGTCTGGGCGCCGACCTGAGCACCGACCGAGCCCTGGCTCAGGCTGACGAACCCGACGGGTTGTCCATGCTCGTAGAGGACGCCTTTGCCGTGGGCCGCGCCGGCGATGAAGCCGCCCTTGCCGATGCTAGGAAACACGGCGTAGCCGGCGGAGCGGTTGAGCGTGTCCTGCAGGCTCGGGTCCTTCCGGACCATCTGCTGGACCGTGGCATTCGCACTTTGAACGAGCTCTTGCCTGCCGCTCGGAGACTTCGGCGCAGTCGCGCACGCGGCGAGCGCGATGGCAATCATGGCTGCTGTCAGGTTTCTCATCGGTTGTTCCTTTGCAAGTCGTCCATTGGCGATGCAGCTAGAGGACCAACGGTCGCTACCGTGAAAACGTCAGCGGAGAGCTCGCGATCAAGGCGTTTCTGGCGAGGGGATTCGCGAGTGCATCCGGCCACGCGGCGACGAGCTTGCGGACGCCGCTGTACGCGCGCCTCGCGCGGTCGAGCCATTCCGCCACGCGAGGAAGGGGCGCGCGAGGATCGGACCTGGCGACCGCACGGCGCAGGCGTACTGCCATTGCAACGTAGAGGTCGCCGCGCAGCTGCTGTGCGACGACTTGCCAGTCGCGCGCCCCCGTCGTTTCGATCTCGTCGAGAATCGCGAACGTCGGTGCGGCGGCAAGCTCGATCGCGAGACGCGACACGTCGGAGTCGCGAAGATGTTCGAGCGTAGCCATCCGCTGTCGTGCGGCGCACATCGTCATCGCGAGGCGTGCCGCCGTGCGTTCGTCGGGATCGATCACGCGGCTCGTCGGCCCGAGGGCACGACAGAGGAACGGCACCTCGCTGTCGCCGAGCAGGTGGACATCGCCGACGCCCGCAGCCGCGAGCAGCACGGAGATGACCCAGGCGAGCATGGTCCAGGCGCCCTGCATCGCCTGTACCGCGTGACTCGAACGCCGCCTTCCGCAGTCCTGGTTCCGCTCCTACGTCGAGCGCGCCGTCTCTCGGGCGCTCCGCGCGCAGACGATGACGCGCGTCCGCACCACACCATCGTCGCGTCCATTACGCAGCTCAGTGCTCGGGCCACGGCGCTGCGGGCAAGCCCCGACGCCAGTCGCGCGCGACATCGACGACAAGCCAGCCTCGCGACGGCGCCTTGTCGACGATCTGCACGGGTTGCGCGGCTGCGTCCGTATGATCGACGACGACACCGAGCCGTGGCCCCGCGAGCAGGCCCAGGTCAGCATCGGAGCTGACGAACGCCATGATCGGTTCTCCTGGGATCGCAGCTCGGCTTCGCACGACCTGGTGAGGCGATACGTCGAACGTCTGACTTGCCCACGGCCGGATCGCGTCGGCCTCGCCGCCCGCGACGATGTAGACCGTGAACCCGCTCGCGCGAAGGAACGCGACCATCTCGCTCATCGGCGTGTAGACGAGGTCTGCGTAGCGGCGGCCCGAGACGGGATCGCGCAGCGGATCCTCTGCGAGCGCCGCCGACAGCGGCATCTCCGGCCATAGCGTGCCGTCATCGGCGAACAGGACGATGCGGTTCTGGGGTGCGATGTACGACGGCCCGGGCTGGGTCACGTTCGCGACGAAGTCGAAGATCCGCTGCTTGGCGACCGTGTCACGCCACGATGGCAGCGGGTCGACCGACGCGGCTCCGGTCACGAACAGAAAGGTTCCCACGGCCGCCAGGATCATCGAACCCTGGTGGTGCGAAGCGCGTGCCCGTCAGGTCACGAGGTCGTAGACGAGCTTGACGATCAGTGCACTGGAAACCAGGAGAACGGCACCTCGGACGATTCGCTCGCCGCCTCGCATCGCGAACTGCGCGCCGATGAGAGCGCCGACGAGCTGCCCACCCGCCATCGGCAGCGCGACATTCCACAGGATGTAGTCGTGCGCCGAGAACACGAGCACCGAGGCTAGATTCGACGCGAAGTTGACCACCTTGGCGTCGGCGCTGGCGTGGACGAGGCTGCGGCCGCACAGAGACACGAAGCCGACGATGAGGAACGTACCGGTGCCGGGACCGAAGAATCCGTCGTAGGCACCGATCACCAGCGCGAGCACGGCAGCGACCCACCATCGCGAGGTCCGAGCATCTTGCTCGCGGCTCGGCTTGCGAACGACGAGCAGGACGGCGGCACCGATCAGCATCGCGATGACGATCGGCCGCAGCGCCTTCGGATCGATCGCGGTCACGAGCGTGACGCCGCCGAGCGCACCGAGGAAACCGAGCGGAAACGTGAACGCCGCCTGCTTGCGATCGACGCGGCCGGCGCGCCAGAAGGCGAGCATTGCCGACGACGATCCCCATACGCTTTGTGCCTTGTTCGTGCCGAGCGCGAGGTGCGGCGGCAGGCCCGAGGCGAGCAATGCCGGCACCGTGATGAGACCACCGCCGCCCGCGATCGCGTCGACGATGCCGGCGCCGAGCGAGGCAAGCGCGAGCAGCGCGATCGTCAGAGGCGTCACGGCGACAACCTTTACCTACGTGATCGAACCCGGTGAATCAATCCCATTGCTGGCCCTCCGTCGGGGAGTAGACCGAGGAAGCATGAGCGTGTCCCACGTCCACGACGCCCTCGTTGGCTCCGGGGTGCGCCGACGCGCATCCTCGTCGGCGGGCGGACCGGAGACGCTCAGGCGTCGCGTGGGGTCGGTGGGCGCAGATCTGGTGCTCGCGGCGAGCATTGTCCTCACCGCACACATCGGCATCTCGATCCATCAGGTCAGTCATCTCGGCTCGCTCGTCTGGGCGCCGACCGGCATCTCGCTCGCGGCGCTCACGTTGTGGGGCACGCGCCTGTGGCCGGGTGTCGCGCTCGGCGTCGTGATCACGGTCCTCACGTTCGGCTTCTCGCTTCCGGTCGCGCTGATCGTTGCGGGCTGTAACACGCTCGAGGCGTTCCTCGGCGCGCTGCTGCTCCGCCGGCTCGGGTTCAGGCCGGCGATGGGACGCGTCTACGATGTCGTCATCCTGCTTGGCGTCGCGATCGTGACGACGCTGTTCGCGACGATGCTCGTCACCGAGACGCTCGTCGCGATCGGCGTGATCGAGCCGGAAACCGCGCCGACGTTCCGAGCGATCGTCTCGTGGGGACACCTGAGCGCGATCCTGCTCGTGTCGCCCGTGATGTTCACGCACGTCGCACGCAAGCAGCTGCGCGACCTCGAACGACCGAACAGCCTCGAGCCGATCGCGATGTGTATCTGCATCGCCGCGACGATCGTCGTCGTGTTCGGAGGCTGGCTCCCCGACTGGCTGCCGGGCTCGAATACGCCCTACTACGTCCTCCCCGTGCTGCTCTGGACCGCGGTTCGCTTCGGCCCTCGCTACGCGTCGCTCGCGAGTCTCGTCACGTGCGGTATGGCCCTGCTCTACGCGTCGCTCGAACGTGGGCCGTTCATGACGCTCACCGATCTTCAGAGCTTCATCTGGCTGTCGTCGATCACGACGCTCACGATCGCGGCACTCGCGTTCGACCGGCTGTGTGCCGTCCGCCGGCGCTCCGCGATCCTCCACTCCGCCCTCGACGCGATCGTCACGACCGACGAGGCCGGCAGGCTCGTCGAGCTGAACCCCGCCGCCGAGCAGCTGTTCGGCCTCCACGAGCCCGACGTGCTCGGCAAGGACCTCGCGCCGTTCGTCATCCCGCCGGGCGAGGACGAGCGCCACCGCTCGCTCCGGGCCTACCTCCACGAGAACGACGAGACGATCATCGGCAAGCGGCTGCGCGCACAGGCGATGCGCTCGAACGGCACGCAGTTCCCCGCCGAGATCGCGATCACGCGGCTCGTCGATCAGGGTGAGGTGCTCGTCGTCGGCTTCGTCCGCGATCGCACCCCCGAGGTGCTCGCCGAGCGCGCGCTGCTGCGCGCCCAGGACGACCTCGAGCGCAAGGTCGACGAGCGGACCGCGCTGCTCGTCGCGACGAACCGCGAGCTCGAGGACAGCGAGACGCTCATGCGCGAGGCCGAGGAGCTCGCCCAGCTCGGCAGCTTCGAGCTCGACCTCCGATCGCGCGTCGCCAAGTTCTCGTACGAGCTCTACCGGATCCTCGGCCGCGACCCGCGGGCGCCGCAGCTGACCTTCCAGGAGGCGATGGAGCTGGTCGAGCCGGGTGACCGAGGCCGCGTGCGAGCCGTGGCCGATCACGCGGTGAAGCAGCGCAGCGAGCTCGGGCTCCAGATCCGCGTCATGCGCGCGGACCGCTCGCTCCGCACGCTGCAGGTCCAGGGCCGCGTCCTCGTCGACGACGAGGGGCGGCCGACACGGATCGTCGGCTGCGCGCAGGACGTCACCGACCGCGTGCGCGCCGAGGAGTGGTCCAAGCGATTCTTCGACCTCGTCGAATCGTCGGAGGACGCGATCATCGGCTTCACGCTCGCCGGGACGATCGAGAGCTGGAACGCCGCCGCTGCGAAGCTATTCGGACTCAGCGCGTCGGCTGCGATCGGCGCACCGAGCACGATCCTCGTCCCCGAGAATCAGGCCCGCGTGCTCGAGGACACGATCCGGCGCGTCGCGGGGGGCCAGCGCATCGCGCACCACGAGCTCGTCCATCGCCGGCAGGACGGCACCGAGTTCGATGCGTGGGTGACCACGTCGGCGATCATCGATCCCGAGGGCCACGTCGTCGGCATCTCCGAGGTCCTGCGCGACCTCACGCCGATGAAGCGCGTCGAGCAGGAGCTGCGCACGTCGCTGCGCGAGAAGGATGCGCTGCTTCGCGAGGTTCACCACCGCGTGAAGAACAACCTGCAGGTCATCTCGAGCCTCTTGCGCCTGCAGGTCGCCGCCCAGCCGAACGAGGCGTCGAAGCAATCACTGCTCGACAGCCAGAGCCGCATCCAGTCGATGGCGCTCGTCCACGAGCTGCTCTACCAGTCGAAGGACTTCGCGCACCTCGAGATCGG
>JABFXX010000413.1 GCA_013368795.1 Kofleriaceae bacterium | reverse complement strand
CCGCCGCGAAGGCACCGGCAAAGCCCGCCGCGAAGGCGCCGGCGAAGCCCGCCGCGAAGGCCCCGGCGAAGAAGCCGGCCGCGAAGGCGCCCGCGAAGAAGAAGTGAGGGCAAGGGTCCGCGAGCGACCTGTGCACCTCAGCCCGAACTTCCCCCTCGCGGAGAAGTAGTCTTCCTCGCAATCAGCGAGCGGTCTCGCCACAGGTGAGACCGCCGCGAGACTGACCAGAGGGTCCGGAGAAACCGCTCTCCGGGCCCGAGGGCAACCGATCGATCGCCGGTCCGAGCGAAGCGAGGATCAGCGACTCATTGGTCCCGAGGGGCCCCCTTGTGGGGCCCTCTTTTACATCGCGCCCTTGTACTTCAGGTACAGCGGCAGCGCGACCAGCGCGTAGCCCACGCAGATGCCGACGATGACCACGAAGTCGAGCAGCTTGATGCGGATGTCGAGCGACGGCAGGTGATGCTTCACCGCCGAGTACCACGCACCGACGAGGCCGAAGAACAACCACAGCACCGAGTGGTACGCGAACGACAGCGTGTTGATCTGGAAGATGATGCCCGCCATCGATGCGAGCAGCGACATGCCCCAGACCTGCGCGGCCGCGGTACCGGGAATCGGGCGCAGCTCGCGCAGGCCGACGTAGAGCGTCTTGACCGACAGATAGATGATCGAGACGAACAGGACCATGCCGACGATGCCGAGCTCGGCGAGCGTCAGCACGTACGAGTTGTGCGCCGTCAGGTAGTGGTGATCGGTGAACATGCGCGCGCCGACGCCGTAGATCGGGCTGTGCTTGAACATGTTCAGGCCCTCGGCCCAGGCCTCGTAGCGCAGCGCGGTCGACTCGGTCGCCGATGCGTCGCTGCGACCGCCGAGCATGAGCACGGGGACTGCGAGCATGAGCGCAGGTATCAATGCCGCGAAGCCGTATCTTCGTACGATCCACACGGCCGGTACGAGCATCGCCGCGACGAGACCGCCGCGTGACTTCGTCATCCATACGGTCGCCAGGAGAAGCGCGACGCCGAGGAAGACAAGCAGCTTGGAGCCCGCGCCCTTCTTGCGGATCGCAAAGCCGATGAGCATCGCGATGCCGGCCGCGGCAAGCGTCAGCGAGACCTCGTTCGGATCGTGAAGCTCGCCGATGTAGCGAACGCGATCTTCGACCGAGTACGTCTCGAACAGGCCGACGCGCTCGCAGCGATACGCGAGCCCCGGCTCGGCCTCCGGGCCGGTCGAGCACTGCATGTGCGTCTCGCACGGACGGCCGTCCGGGTTGCCCTCGACGCCGCCGACAACGGCCTGGCCGCCGATGCACTGGCGCGGCGCGAGGCCCTGATGGAAGCACACGCCCGCGATGAAGAGGCACGTAGCGACCAGTACGCCGGTCGTGAACTGCAGCGTTCGAAACCGCTGTATGCCGTGTGCGATCGTTCCATACAGGACGAACAGGATCGCCATCTCCATCCCGAGGTGCGGCACTCCCTCGGGCTGATTCATCGCGACGGAGACGACCGCCCAGCCGAGAAACGCGAGGATCCACGGGAGCGTATTCGTCGGTACCGGCTGCAAGCGATGCAGCCGTACGTCGACGATGTAGCCCACTGCCGCGAGCGCCGCGCCGAGGTGAAGAAACGGCACCTTCTGGAGCAGCGGCAGGAACTCCTGCGGCCTCGCCAGGATGAAGACGATGAGGAGGCCGATACCGGGAAGCGCGAACACGACGAGGTTCGCCAACCATAGCATCCGAGTTATCTTGTGCTTCAGTGAGCGCCCGCGAACGCTTCGCTACATTGCTGCATCGAGCCGGTGGCTTGAGGGCGATGATGCACGTCCGGAAGCTCGCGCCCGTTCCCTCGACCGTTAGCATCCTCACGTATCACCACATCGCGGCGCACGACACCGCGTATCCCTATGACCCCGGCGTCGCTGACGCGAGCCCGGCGCAATTTCGCCGGCAGATGGAGATGCTCGCGCGCTACGGCACACCGATCGGGATCGACGAGCTGGCGCGCGCACTCGAGGGCGCGCCGCTGCCCAAGAATCCGGTGATGGTGACGTTCGACGACGGCTACCGCTCGTGCCACGACGTCGCGCTCCCGATCCTCCGCGCCGTCGGCATGCGAGCCGCATTCTTCGTCGCGACCGGCTACCTCAACGAGCGAAAGATGTACTGGTGGGAGCGAATCGCGCTCGCGCTGTCGTCGGCGCGCAAGGCGATCGCGAAGCTGACGTATCCGCGTCCGCTCGAGATCGAGGCTCGCAATCCGAAGTCTCACCGGGTTCTCACCGACCTCATCAAGAACACGCCGCAGCTCGACGTGCCGCGCTTCCTCGACGAGCTGTGCGCGGGCCTCGGCGTCGACTGGAGTCCCGAGGTCGAGGCGATGCACGCCGACAACCTGATCATGTCGTGGGACCAGGTGCGCGCGCTGTCTCGCGCCGGCATGGACGTCGAGTCGCACACCCGATGGCATCGCGTGCTGAAGACGCTGACCGATGCCGAGCTGCGCGAGGAGCTCGCCGGCAGCAAGGCGGAGCTCGAGACCCAGCTCGGCAGGCCCGTGCGCGCGGTCGCCTACCCCGTCGGTCGCCGGATCGCGCACGTGTCGCGCCTGCGCGATGCGGTCGTCGCGGCGGGCTACAAGCTCGGCGTCACGAACGCGAGCGGCGCGACGCGCATCTGGCCGACGCCGCTGGCCGGCATGATCCCGACCGATCGCTTCGACATCTGCCGGCTCTCGACCGACCGCAGCATGTCGGACGCGATGTATTTCATGCAGATCGCGGTGCCGCGGCTCGCTTATATAGGCCGGCACGACCTGTAAGTTGATCCGGCGGCGCGCGCAGCCGAAAATTTTTCCATGCGCGATCTTCGTCGAGTCAGTCCCCGGATCGATGTCGAGGCCCTGTGCTGGGAGGTCGTGGGCGAGCGCGAGTCGAGTGCGCTCATCGTCGACCTGTCGTCGGAAGGCGCGAGGGTCGAGCGGCCCTACGTCGGCGGCCGCATCGAGACCGAAGTCCCGCTCCAGCTCGAGCTGCCCGGCATCGACGAGGTGATGTGGGCACGCGGCGACGTCGTGTTCGACCGCCTCGTCCCGGCCAAGACGAACGGCGGCCCGTTCGGCCTCATCCGCCGCACCGGTTACCGCATCGCGATCGCCGCGGCGCGCGACCTGCGCCTGCTCCGCGACTACGTGTACGAGATGCATCGCATCGCCACCGCCGCGAACGACGACCTCGCGTACGCGAGCTGCTACATGCGCGGTTAACCGCGCGCGGCCGCGTACAGGTCGAGGTACGCGTCGACCATGCGATCGGCGCTGTAGCGATGCAGCGCGGTCTCGCGCGCCTGCGCGCCCATCTTCTGTGCGAGCTCGCGGTGCGCCGCCAGCTTCGCGAGTGCGGCCGAGAGCTGCGTCTCGTCGACGGGCACGAGCAAACCCGTCTTGCCGTCGTCGACGACCGTCGGCAGACCGCCGACCGCGGTCGTGACGATCGGTAGCCCCGCCGCCATCGCCTCGGGCACGACGAGCGGCAGCCCTTCCGTCTTCGACGACAACGCGAACACGTCGAACGCCGGGATGATCCGCGGCACGTCCATCCGGCGGCCCGTCATCACGACCCAGCGCGGCTCGGCGAGCTTTGCAATCTCTGCCTCGACGGCTCCGCGCGCCGGACCATCACCGACGATCACGAGGCGCACGTGCGACGACAAGAGCGGCGCCATCGCGCGCACGAGCAGCGCCTGATTCTTGTAGTCGTCGAGCCGGCCGACCGTGCCGACGACCCACGCGTCGCCGAGGCCGAGCTCGACGCGTGTCGCGGCGCGCGCCTCCGGATCGGGGTGATAGCGGTCGAGCCGGATGCCGTTCGCGATCGTCTTCAGCCGGTTCACCGGTGCGTCGTTCTGCTGCAGCGCCTGCACGTTCGTCGTCTCGCTGACGGCGACGAACGCGTGCGTCAGCTGTGCAGCCGCGCGACGGAGCATGCGATGGCCGCGCGAGCCCGGATTGACCCCGTGCTTGGTGTGGATCGCGGCGGCGCCGGCGAGGCGCGCAGCCGGTGCGCCGTAGATCAGCGGCAGCGGATTGTGCGTGTGCACGACCTCGGCGCCGAGCTGCTTGAACGCGCGCACGAGCCGCGGAACGAGCGTCGCGTCGAGACCGCCGCGCTTCGGCACGCGGTCGACGGCGATACCGTGCTCGAGAAACTCGTCAGCCATCGCACCATCGGGAGGCGGTGCGAGCGACACGACCGCGACCTTGTGGCCGCGCGCCTTCTGGCCAATCGCGAGGTCGAGCGCGACGCGTTCCTGACCGCCGACACCAAACGACGACAGCACGTGCACGATCGACCACATGGCCATTGCCCTACCGCGTTGGTGCGCCGGGTGGCAAGCTGCTCTCACCGATGCCAGACGAAGTGCCTGCTCCCGATAGCGATGATGCGGTGCTCGCGTCGATCGGGATGAAGCTGGACGGGCCTGGGATGGGTGAGGTTCAGGCGGCATGTGCTCGGATCGCACGGCGCATCCACGACGAGCGCATTCGCGTGGTTGGCTTCGTGCCGAGCAACGACAAGGTCGCCGTGCCCCCGGTGATCGTCCACCTCGGTCTGGCGCTGTGTGACCTGACCGGCGCAACAGTTGCGGTCGTCGACGCTAACGTGCGCTATCCGGGTCTTGCAGAGGTCGCCAAGGGCCACCGCACGGATCACGACGATTCGGTATTCAGCACACGCTGGTTACGTGGTTCCCTCGCACTGCTCTCCGCGCCGCGCGTCGAGCGCGCCGGCGAGGTCGTGCCGCAGCTTGCCCGTGTTCTGCTCGAGGGCTCCGACCTGTTCGCCCATGTGCTCGTCGATCTGACCGGATTCGAGCTGCTGGGCGAGCACGCCAGCGCGGCCGCGTGCATGGATGCAGTCGCGATTGTCGGAAACGCACACCAGTCTCGCGAAGACGAGCTGGTCGAGCTTGCCCGCTTGATGCCGAGTGGTCGGTTCATGGGCGTTCTCCTCGTCGGTTAGACACGCTAACTGTGGCGCTCGGGCACTCTTGCTGCTCTCGGGGGGAACATGCTCTGCTTCGTGCGATGCGCAATTTGGAGCAAGAGAAGATCGCGGTGATCGGCCTCGGCTACGTCGGTCTTCCCGTCGCACTTTCGTTTGGCCGCAAGCTTCCCACCGTCGGTTTCGACATTCGGCAGCGTCGCGTTGACGAGCTGAAGAAGGGACACGACGAAACGATGGAGGTGACGGGCGATCAGCTCGGCGCCGCCAGCAAGCTCGAGCTGACTGCCGATCCGGCGAAGCTCTCGGACTGCACGTTCTTCATCGTCGCAGTGCCGACGCCGATCGACAGCAACAATCGTCCGGACCTCGGACCGATGATCAGCGCGAGCAAGACGATCGGTCCGCACCTGAAGAAGGGCGACGTCGTCGTGTACGAGTCGACGGTCTACCCGGGCGTCACCGAAGACGTCTGCGGTCCGATCCTCGACGAGAAGAGCGGCCTCAAGAACGGCGTGGACTACTTCCTAGGCTACTCGCCCGAGCGCATCAACCCGGGCGACAAGGAGCACACGTTCGAGAAGATCATGAAGGTCGTCTCGGGCCAGAACGAGGAGACGCTCGACCGCGTCGCGCGCGTCTACAGCTCGGTCGTCACCGCCGGTGTCCACCGGGCGCCGTCGATCAAGGTCGCCGAAGCTGCCAAGGTCATCGAGAACACGCAGCGCGATCTCAACATCGCGCTCATGAACGAGCTCGCGCTGATCTTCGATCGCATGGGCATCCGCACGCAGGACGTGCTCGACGCCGCCGGAACGAAGTGGAACTTCCTCAAGTTCTCGCCCGGCCTCGTCGGCGGTCACTGCATCGGCGTCGACCCGTACTACCTGACGACGAAGGCGCAGGAGCTCGGCTACCTGCCCGAGGTCATCCTCGCCGGCCGCCGCATCAACAACAACGTCGGCCCGTTCATCGCGCAGAAGTGCGTCAAGATGCTCACGTCGCACGACGTGCCGCTCCGCAAGGCGAAGGTCGGTATCCTCGGCCTGACGTTCAAGGAGAACGTGCCCGACCTGCGCAACTCGAAGATCCCGGACATCGTCACCGAGCTCGCGCAGTACGGCATCGACGCGATGGTCCACGATCCGCTCGGCGATCCGCGCGAGGCGCACGAGGAGTACAAGATCGAGATCACGCCGCTCGAGAAGCTCACCGGCCTCGACGCGGTGATCCTCGCGGTCGCTCACGACGAGTACGTCAAGAACCTCGACGGCCTGTTCGCGCGTGTTCGCGACGGCGGCGTCGTCATCGATGTGAAGAGCGCGATCCACGCGAAACCGCCGCGCGGCATCCGCCTCTGGAGCCTGTAAGCCGTGACGACGCGCTTCGACGAAGTTTGCGAGGATCTGGTCAACACACCCCGACGGTGGCTCGTCACCGGCGTTGCGGGCTTCATCGGCTCGGCGCTGCTCGAGAAGCTGCTCGATCTCGGTCAGACCGTCGTCGGCGTCGACAACTTCCTCACCGGCCACAAGAAGAACATCGACGACGTCCTGTCGATCAACCCCGACGAACGCCTGCAGTTCCAGTTCATCGAGGGTGACCTTCGCGATCCCGAGGTCGCGAAGAAGGCGACGAAGGACGTCGACATCATCTTGCACCAGGCCGCACTCGGCTCGGTGCCGCGCTCGATGAAGGATCCGTTGACGTCGCACCAGCACAACGTCGACGCGTTCCTCAACGTGTTGTGGGCGGCGAAGGAGAACAACGTCGGCCGCATCGTCTACGCGTCGAGCTCGTCGGTGTACGGCGATCACCCCGGACTGCCGAAGCACGAAGATCGCATCGGCAAGCCGCTGTCGCCGTACGCCGCGACGAAGCGCACCGACGAGATCTGGGCGCAGGTGTTCCAGGACTGCTACGGCATGCAGCTGATCGGGCTGCGCTACTTCAACGTGTTCGGGCGGCGCCAGGATCCGAATGGTCCGTACGCCGCCGTGATCCCGCGCTGGATCGCGAACATGCTCGAGGGCAAGCCGTGCGTCATCTTCGGTGACGGCTCGAACAGCCGCGACTTCTGCTACGTCGACAACGTCGTGCAGGCGAACCTGCTCGCCGGAACGGCGGCGGATCCCGAGGTCACGGGCACCGTCTACAACTGCGGTTGCAACGGCCGGACGGACCTGAAGGCGCTGTTCACGATGATCCGTGACAACCTCGCGAAGGACGCACCGGAGGTCGCGACCGCGGCGCCGGTGTTCGAGCCGCCTCGCGCGGGTGACATCACCCACTCGCAGGCCGCGATCGACAAGATCAGCGCAGCACTCGGCTACGAGCCGACGCACCAGGTCGCAGAGGGCATGACCGAGACCGTCGACTGGTTCGCGCGGCGACTGAAGCGCAAGTAGCCCGCGGTCGCGCCGAAGCGACGTTCGATCGGCTATGCTCGCTCCAGCATGGCCGACGATCTGTTGCCGAAGCCTGAACCGAAAGAGATCGACGAGAAGCTGGCGCTTCAGCTGAAGCACCTGACCGAGGACAACGTCCTCAAGGGCAAGCCGTACGGCGACGAGAAGTGCGGCAACTGCCTCTACTACCTCGATACCGACGCTGACATCGCCTACTGCTGGCACCCCAAGCTCCGCATCCTTGTGGGTGACCAGTGGTGGTGCCAGTGGTGGGAGAAGATCGAGGATTGAGGCAGGAAGACAAAGAGGTCGACGGCCCGGATATCGAGCACGCTGAAGAGCGCAAGCGCGAGAGCGAGCTGGTCGAAGAGGACGACGAGGAGCTCTACGACCTCGACGGCCAGAACGAGTACGAGCGAGATCACACTCGCAACGGCTCGGTCATTGGCGCGATGAAGACGATCCTCGACGGCGAGCACATCGTCGTCAACGATCTCGACCTCGACCGCCGCGAGCTCGTCGCGCTCGAGGCGCTGCAGACCGCGACGCGCGGCCGCGACGGCAAGCTCGATCACTTCGTCTACGCCGAGGATCGCCGCACGCTGCTCGAGCAGGCGCTCGCCGTCCTGCAGCCCGATATCCAGTCGCTCGCCGAGCTCGGCAAACCGTACGAGGAGATGATGCAGCAGGTCTCCGAGCTGCGCGAGGCACTCAACGTGCTGCAGGACGCGCAGGAGGAGGCCGAGCATCGCCTGGAGGAGACGAAGGGTCAGGAGTCCGACTCCGACGACAAGCCAGAGGACGACACCTCGCTCGACGGCCCCGAACGGAAGGTGAAGAAGCCCGAGTCCTCGCTCGGCGGGCCGGAGCGGAAGGAAGAGCCGAAGCCAGCGTCGACGCTGAGCGGTCCCGAGCGCAAGGAAGACAAGAAGCCCGAGTCGTCGTTGACCGGATCCGAGCGCAAGGAAGACAAGAAGCCATCGACGTCGCTCGGCGATCCGGCGGACATCGCCGACGCCGAGAAGAAGCTGCCGTGGTGGAGGCGGCCGTTCGGTGGCTGAGCCGACCTGGCTCGATCGCGTCGTCACCGAAGTGCGGCTTCACGCCGAGGCCGCGCTGCTTCGCCGGCTCAATGCAGGCTCCGGCTTCGCCGACGCACGCAGCGCCTCGCAGATCTATCTCCGCGACGAGGGCGCGCTCGCCCGGCTCGCCGGCGGCACGCTTCGCCCGCAGGGCACGCACAAGAAGGCCGCCGAGGAGCTCGCCAAGGCGATCGCCGCGGCCGGCGGTCACGACACGCGTGCGACGCGGCTCGGCACGCTGAGCAAGCGCCTCGCGATCGATCCGATCGGCGGCGGCCTCATGGTCACCGCGCTCGCCTACGCGCTCGACCTCGACATGCGCGAGATCGTGCACGCGCTCGCGCCGCGGCGGAAGCCGGCGCTCTACGTCGAGACGTGCGTCGACATCCTCGGCCTGCCCGCGCCGGACATGCTCGCCGCGATCGCCCCCGGCTCGCCGCTGCGCCGCAATCGCGTCGTCGTCACGGGCGGAGATGGCCTCGAAGCGGAGGTGTCGCTCCACCCTGCCGTGCTCGCGTGGCTGCTCGGCGA
>JABFXX010000345.1 GCA_013368795.1 Kofleriaceae bacterium | reverse complement strand
CGCACGCCGAAGCGCGCGGGCTGATCACACTCGACGTCCTCGCAATCGTCGACATTGACGGCGACGGCGACGTGGAGCTGGTCTCGTGACCTTGACGATGGCGATGGCGCTGCACGCCGCGCACGAGCGCAGTGCCACGCGCGCTCCGCCAGAATCTGCGCTCGTTCAGGGGCGAGCGCGGCGATCGCGAGTAGGCGACTCATGACGGCACCGACTCGCCGGCGCCCAGTCGAGTGCCTGGCCGACGGTGATCGACCAGGTTCACGTCGCCGTCGCCGTCAATGTCCACGTCGACGGTGACGCGGACGATCGATCACGACTTCGCGGGCGAGACCGCGTACGTCAGCTTGATGCGCGTCGAGCCAGCCTGCGCGCGCTTCGGCAGCTTCCACGCCTTCGCCTGCTCCGCGATGCAACCTGCGACCGCCGACAGATCGGCGAGGCCCGCCTTCGGCTCCGTCGAGACGCCCTTGATCGCGCCGGTCTGATCCGACTCGAGGTTGACGACGACGCTGCCCGCGAGCTTCGGGTTCGACGAGAGTGCATGCTCGTAGCAGGCCTGCGCCTCCTGGTTGTGGCGGTTCAGCAGCGCGCCGATCGTCTGCTTCTCGTGCGTGCCGACACCTGCGCGCATCGACTTGAACGAACGCTCGAGGAAGTCCGCCGCCTGCTGCGCTTCCTTGCGCGAGTTGTCGTTCGTGATCTTGGGCAGCGTGAGCTGATAGAGGTCGTGCGCCGGCTGGTAGTAGCGATCGTCGTGCGCGGTCGCGTAGAGGTTATGGAACAGGCGCGCCATGCTGTAGACGCTCATCACGATCGTCTCCATGTCCTTCGCGCTGCACTTCGCGCCACACGCGGGCAGCGCCTCGATCGCCTGGGTCGCAAACTTTGCCGCCGTCTGCGGATCGTCGAGGCGAACCGTGTACTCGGCCTGCTCGTAACGAATGACCGGGAGATCGTTCACCGGCACCTTCGCGCCGACCGTCTGGACTGCCTTCTCGAGCGCCGCCACGCCGTCGGCCCAGCGGCCGGCGTACTGGTACGACTGCAGGCCGAGCTTCGCGAGCATGTCGTACTGCTGATCGACGTTCTTGCCGTAGAACGGCGTGAGCGCGGTGACAGCATCCGGCAGGCTCGTGTTCGTGCGACCCGCGAACAGCAGCAGGTCGCGATCGAGTGCATCGCGGCCCGGCATTCCGGCCCAGCCCTTGGCGGCCGTCACGATCGCGTTCCACGCGCCAGCGTCATCACCGGTGCGCCACTTCGCCCAGGCCGCGACGTACGCGAGCTCCGGCGTCTTTTCGCTGAGCGCCTCGTCCTTCACGACGGCGAGCGCCTCGGCGTTCTTGTACTGCTTGAGCAGTGAGTACGCCCACCATGCCTTGTTCGTCAGAACATCTTTGTCCTTGGGCGCCTTCGTCACGAGGCCGCCCCACGCCTTCTCGGCGGCGGGATAGTCCTCGAGCATCAGCTCGTAGCTGCCGAGCAGGCGAAGTGTGATCTCGTCCACCTTGTCGCCGGAGTTCGCGGCGGCATCGCGCAGAACTTGCCGCGCGTCGGCCTGGAGCTTCTTCTGCTCGTCGCCCTTGGCGGTCTTGCTCGCCTGGTAGAGCATCGTCGCGAGGACCGCGGCCTGCGCTTCCTTCTGGACGGGGTCCTTCGTCTTCTCGTAGACCTGACGCTGCTTCTCGAGCGTCGTCTTCTTCTTCGCCTCGACGAGCGGCATGCCGGGGCTGCCCAGCGCCTCGGGCTCGAACATGACGCCCTTCACCTCGATCGGCTGGACGTCGAACGAGACATCGCCGGGGCTCGACGGCTTGGCGCCGCTGCCCGTGCCGCCCGTAGGTGCTTCAGGCGCCGGCGTCGATCCACCGCACGCGACAAGACCGGTAAGTACAAACGCAAGCGAGATACGCATGCGCGGAGGTGTACACCGGAACCCCGCTACTCTGCCAGGCGATGCTATGGTCGCGAACGCAGTGCGAAGCCTCACGATAGTCGTGTTCGCAGTCACGGCAGCGCTCGGTGGTTCTGGGTGCACGGTCGTCAAGGCGCATCAGCGAGGCAATCTCGCGAAGCGCGCGATGACCAACGATCTGGATCCCGGTGAAGTTCGCTTCGGTCAGCACTCGCGCGGTTCGCGCGAAGGCGCCGACGGCGGTACCGGCCAACCCGGTGGCGGATGCGGCTGCAACTGAACGTCACGCTCGCGTCACTGGTCTGTGTCGTCTTGCTCTCATCGAGCGTGGCGCACGCCGACGGTGCGCTGAGCATGCGCGGCGTCTACTACAAGGAACGTTCGACGCGCGTGATCCAGCCGATGCTCGACGGCATGTTCGAGGTCGGCGAGCGTGGCCTTCTCACCGGCCACCTCCTCGTCGACGCGATCACGTCGGCGTCGGCGAGCTCGGGTGCAGCGGCGGAGCCGTTCTCCGAGCAGCGCTACGAAGGCGGCCTCGGCTACGCGCACGAGATCGACGGGCCGCAGGACTCGATGGTCGATCTGTTTCGCGTCGCGGTCGAGGGCAAGGTCTCGAAGGAGCCGGACTATCGCTCGGTCTACGTGGGCGCGCGCGGCGAGATCGAGCTCGCGCAGAAGAACGCGGTGATCGGCGTCGGCGGTGGCGTGTCGCTCGACGAGATTAACAACGAGGGCGCGCAGAGTCCGATGGGCGGACCGAAGCTCCAGTGCAACGGGCTCTCGCTCGAGCCCGGCGATGCGACGAGCTGCCCGCTCAGGACCTACTCGCTGTTCACGACCGCGAGCCAGATCCTCTCCCGCAACGCGCTCGTCGGCCTCAGCTACGACCTCGCGAAGATCAACGGCTTCACGTCGAACGCGTACCGCCAGGTGAACACCGACGGCGGCTTCATCCCCGAGCGCCAGCCGAACGAGCGACTCCGCCAGGCCATCGCGGCCTCGGCTCGCCTCTACATCCCGCGCACGGCGACCGCACTCATCGCGGCGTATCGCTTCTACTGGGACAACTGGGACGTCCACGCGCACACGCCCGAGCTACGCATCGTCCAGGCGGTCGGCGACACGATCGATGCGTCGTTCCGCTATCGCTACTACACGCAGGACGCTGCGTTCTTCTACGCAAAGCGCTATCCGGACCAGACGATGGGTGCGTCGGAGTTCCTCACGGCCGATCCGAAGCTGAGTGCCTTCGACGGCCACATCATGGAGGTAAAGCTCGGCATTCTCGGCGAGACCTTCGGCTTCGAAGGTCGCTGGGCAGGCGCCAGGATCGAGGGCATCCTCGAGTACATCGTCCAGCACAACGACTTCGGAAATGCGGTGGTGGCCCATGCAGCGCTTACTGTTCCTTTCGAGTACTAGCCTCCTGCTCCTGGCATCGGCGCCGGGATGCGGAGACGATGACTGCGGTCCCGGCAGTGCGCCGAGCAAGGGACTCACCGCGGCCAACGCGGACGTCCAGTTCGTCTACGAGGGCCTCGTGTCGGGCACGAACAACGACTGTCCCGATCCGCAGGCGCCCGAGGGCGTGATCAGCCTGACGATCAGTGGCACGCGCGTCGACGGTGGCGGCATCGTCACGCTCTGCGTGCCTCGTCCGGACAAGCTGCCGGATGGTTTGCCGCTCGGCATGTCGGGCGTCCGCGTGATCGATCTCACTGCCGACGTGAACACCGACTGCAAGTACACGCTCAACTCGGGGCGGCCGCCGACCGGCACCGCCTCGGCGAGCGGCCTGTGCGACGCCGGCGCGAACACCTCGGGCTTCGCGCTCACGATCGATGGCGCGCTGTCGCTCGACCTCGTCTGCGGCAATCCGCCCTCGGTGATGAACACGATCGCGGTGCAGTTCACCGGCACCGTCGCGGTCACGGTCCCGTAGCTCAGACCGACAGCGTGCGCACCCACTCGACGAGCGGGTGCAAGAGCGCGCGTGCGGCTTGCCGCAACAGGTCGGACTCGCCGACGACGCCGGACACCGCGGGACCGAACGTGTAGTACGTCGTGATCGCGAGCTCGCCGAACACGGTGCGGCGCATGAGCGAGTCGCGGAAGTGGCGCAGCATCTCGACGTCGTTCGCCATCATCGAGCCGTACGCGGCGGTCGCGACGAAGCACGCGTCGACTTCGCCGACCGGACGATCGGCAGTCGTGAACTTCACGACGACGAGCTCGCTCGAGTTATGGCAGTCGTCGTACGCGCGGATGCCGACCTCGTACGGGGTCTCGGGCAGAAGGCCCATGACATCGATCGTCTGCAGCTGGCCCGGCGCGACCGGCGTCACGGTCGCGATCGGCGCGAGCGGCGCGTCGTCGAAGTTCTCCGCGGTCAGCGAGCGATTGACCACGTAGCGCACCTCGTAGCCGGACACGCTGCCGACGAGGCCGTCGTCGCCGGGCGCGATGAATCGCAACGTCGCCGCCGTCGGGCCGATGCTCACCGGTTCCGCCGACTCGGGCGTGCCGGGCAGCGCGTAGTCGAACTCGGGCCGCGACGTGACGAGCACGCGATACATGTTCGCGCCCTCCGACACGAGCTGCAGCCGACCGAGACCCGAGCCCGGCGTGTCGGTCGTGATCGTCGCGTCGGGCGCACGGAGGTTGCCGTCGATGCCGAGCGGATCGCCGTAGCCGGCGTAGTCGACTGTCGACGCCGTCGTCGACGTCATGCCGATCGTGAATGGCACCTTGTAGACGATCGACGGCTGGCCGCGATACGGCATGCCGTAGTCGGACCACGAGATGGCCTTGGGTCCCGTGCCGGACGGCGCCGGGTACGTGGTCGTCGAGTACGTCGCGTTGTGATCGAACGCCTGACTGACCTCGACCCACATCACGTAGTCGCCCTCGGGCAGGTCCTGCGGGATCGGCCAGTGGATCTCGGCGGGCGAGCCCGGTGCCGGCGTCGCGGCCGAGACCGCGTCGAACGGGTTCATCGCCTTGTACATGTCGACCGACGGCGAGTCGGGGCCCGTGCGAGTGAGGTCGGTGCGCGGCGGGTAGAGGCTCGTGAACGTCGAGCTGAACTTGCCCTTGTCGGTGAACGCGGTCGTCGCGCACGTCATCGCGTCGGCCAGCTGCCAGTTCGCATCGATCGGACGGTACGGCTGGCAGAAGTGCGGGTCGCGCGAGCTCTCGTTGAACGGATGCGAGAGGTTGTTCTCGCCGCAGAACAGATAGTCGGAGCGTCGGCCCGGATCCGGGTTCGTCGGGTCGTTCGACAGCGTCTCGCAGAACGCCGGGTCGTCGGACTCCGGCGGGCCGGCCGCCGTACCGCAGCAGTTTTGAAACACGACCCCATTGAACGAGCCGTCGGAGAGCGGGCCTTGCTTGTGACGATGCGCCCACACCGGGAACGTCGAGATGCGGCGGCCGTACGGAAACATCGGTCCCGCGTTGAAGTCCCAGCGACCGGGGCGATTGCCGAGGCCATAGCGGCCGGTCTGCGCGGTGATGAACACCGTGCCCTTGTAGCTCCCCTGCGTGTCCTCGACCCAGGCCACGATCTGCGACGACTCGTGACGCTCGCCGCCCGTCGACGTCGGAATCGCCGGCGTGAACTTCACGTCGACGACGTGACACTGGGCGACCTCGGCGCGCGCCGGCGCTGCGAGCAGTAACGACGCGAGCGCGGCGGACGCGAGGAGACGGGGCACGAGCCCGATTCTAATACGTCAGCCGGCGAACCGCGGCGACGATCGGCGCGAGCACCGCACGTGCGGTCGATCGCAATAGCTCGGACTCGCCGACGATGCCGGCGGCCGCGGGACCGAACGTGTAGTAGGTCTCGACGAACAGCTCGCCCATCACGGTGTGCTGCAGCAGCGAGTCGCGGAAGTGGCGGAGCGTCTCGACGTCGTTCGCCATCATCGAGCCGTACGCGGCCGTCGCGACGAAGCACGCGTCGACGGCACCGGGCACGATCTCCGGAGTCGTCAGGTGAACGATCGCGAGCGGGCCGGGATTGAAGCAATCGTCGAGCGCGCGGATGCCGACCCAGTAGTCGGTCTCCGGCAAGAGGCCTGTGAGGTCGACGGTCGCGACCTTGCCCGCGCCGCCCGGCGTCACCGTCGCGACGACCGGCATCGAGTCCTTGAAGTTCTCCTCGGTAATCTCGTGGCTCGCGCGGATGCGGATCTCGTAGCTCGCTGCGGTACCGATCGCGCCGTCGTCGCCGGGCTCGACGAACTGCAGCGTCGCGGTCGTGCTCTGCACGTCGACCGACTCGAGCGAGGTGGGCGCACTCGGCGCGCTCGCATCGTCCTGCGGCGAGGTCCGGACGCGCACGCGGTACATGCCGCCATCGGAGACGAGCTGGAGGCGAAGCGCGCCCGAGCCCGGCGTGTTGGTCGTGATCGTCGAGTCGGGCGCGTGCAGCGTGCCGGTCGAGCCATCGGCGTCGCCGTAGCCGACATAGTCGACCGTCGACGCGGACATCGCCTGCGGCCCGACGGTGAACGGCACCTTGTACACGACGGAAGGCTGGCCGCGGTACGGCATGCCGCACGCCGCGTAGCCGATGTTGGTCGGCGCCGGATACACGGTCGAGTTGTAGGTCGCGTTGAAGTCGAACGCCTTGCTCGCCTCGATCCACAGCACGTAGTCGCCCGGCAACGCATCCTCGGGCACCGGCCAGTTGATCGTCGTCGCCGTGCCGCCCTTCGGCGTCGCCTTCGAGATCGCGTCGAACGGGTTGGTCTCGCGATACATCGCGACCGACGGCGAATCCTGCGCCTGCGGGTTCAGATCGGCGCGCGGCGGATAGAGCGAGGTCTTCGCCGTGAACATGCCCTTGTCGGTGTACGCGACGCTCGCGCACGTGCCGGTATCCCAGACTTCCTTGTCGCCGGGGCCGCCGCACTGAAACGTTCCGTCGGGGCTGACCGGCCGGCAGTACGGCAGATGCTCCGTCGAGCTCTGGCTCGTGCCGTGCGACAGATCGTTCTCGGCGCCGTTCTGGAACCCGACCTCCGGGAACGTCATGCCATGCGCGTGCGCCCAGACGGGGAACGTCGTGATGCGCCGGCCGTACGGCCACATGTCGTCGATGCCCTTCGCCGGATCGGGAATCGGTCCACTGTTGAAGTCGTACCGACCGGGGCGGTTGCCGAGCCCGTAGATGCCGGTCTTCGCGGTCATGTAGATCGTGTCGACGTACTCGCCATTCGCGTTCGTCACCCACGCGACGATCTGCAGCGAGTCCGTCGGGGTGAAGTCGACGCCGACCGAGACGCACTGATTGCCGGCCTCGGCGACGCCGCTCGCGAGCAGCACGGAGAACGCGATGAGAGTCCGCATCTAGAGCGCGAACCTTCGCACGGCGGCCACGATCGGCGCGAGGACGGAACGCGCCGTCGACCGCAGCAGGTCGGACTCGCCGACCACGCCGGCGACCGCCGGTCCGAAGGTGTAGTAGGTCTCGACGAACAGCTCGCCCATCACCGTGTTCTTCAGCATCGAGTCGCGGAAGTGGCGGAGCATCTCGACGTCGTTCGCCAGGATCGAGCCGTAGGCGGCGGTGGCGACGAAGCACCAGTCGACCTCGGCGATGTCGCGCGCTGCCGTCGTGAGCTTCGTCGTGACGAGCTCGCCCTGGTTGAAGCAGTTGTCGAACGCGCGGATGCCGACGTAGTAGTCGGTCTCCGGCAGAAGGCCCATGAGCTGGACACTCTGGACGCTGCCCGCCGCGTCGGGCGTCACGGCCATGTTGACCGGCATGCTCTCGTCGAAGTTCTCGGCCGTGATCGGCGAGCCGACGCGCACCCGGATGTCATAGCCGGTGACCTTGCCGGTCATGTCGTCGTCGCCGGGCGCGACAAACGCGAGATCCGCGGTCGTGCTCTTCGCCGCCATCACCTTGACGTCCGTCGCCGCGGCGGGCGCGACCGCGTCGAGCTCGGGCGTCGCGCGCACGCGCACGCGATACATCTCGCTGCCGTCGGAGACGAGCTGCATGCGCGACGCGCCGGAGCCCGGCGTGTCCGTCGTGATCGTCGCGTCGGGCGGGTTCACCGCCCCGCTCTGCCCCGTCGGATCGCCATAGCCGGCGTAGTCCTGTACGGTCGCGCGCTGCGGCGTCTCGCCGATCGTGAACGGCACGCTGTAGACGATCGACGGCTGGCCACGCCACGCCTTGCCGTACTCGGCCCACGGGATGGCGGTCGGAGGCGGGAACGTCGTCTCCGTGTACGTCGAGTTGAAGTCGTACGTCTTCGCCGCCTCGACGAACAGCACGTAGTTGCCGTACTCGAGGCTCTGCGGTGCTGCCCACGACGCGGTCGCCGGCACGCCGCCCGGAGGCGTCGCCTGGGAGACCGCATCGAACGTGTTCATCTCGCGAAACATCTCGACCGATGGCGAGTCGGTGCCCGGCTTGCGCGTGAGATCCGCGCGCGGCGGATACAGCGACGTCTGGCCCTCGGCGAACACGCCCTTGTCGGTGAACGCCTGCGACGCGCAGGTGCCGGTGTCGAACCCGGCCTCCGCGGGTTGCATCGGCCGGCAGTACGGCGGCGGCGACTCCGGCGAGCTGTCCATGAACGGATGCGACAGGTTGTTCTCGTCGCCGTTCTGGAACACGACGAGCGGGAACTGCTGGCCGTGGCGGTGCGCCCAGACCGGGAATGTCGTGATCCGGCGGCCGTACGGGAACGTGTCGGCGGTCGGGGAGCCGGTCTTGAAGTCGTAGCGGCCGGGCCGGTTGCCCAAACCGAAGCGGCCGACCTTGTTCGTCACGTAGATCGTGTCGACGAACGTGCCGTCGGGCTTCTCGATCCACGCGACGATCTGCATGTTGTCGGTCGGCGTGAAATCGACGCCGACGTCGACACAGACGCCCGCGGGCCGTTCGGCGAGCGCGGACGCCGGGGCGAGGACCAGGAGCAGCGCGAGCCGTCCGCGAAGAGATCGTCGCCCGGACATGTCCTTGGAGTTTGTCACACCTTCGGCCTAGCGTCGTGGCGTGGCACGCACGCCCAGCGCCGAGTATCTCGTGCTCGATATCGAGACAGTCCCGGACACCGAGCGCTGGAGACGCCCCGACGTGACGCCCGACACGCCTTCACCGCCGGTCTCGGCATTTCCGCCGACGTGGGCACACCGCATCGTGGTCATCGGCTGTCTGTGGCTCGATCACGATTACCGATTGAAGAGCCTCGACGTGATCCGTACGACCGAAGACGGCAACCCGGATCGGCGCGAACGCGCGCTCCTCGAGGGCTTCTCGCGGTTTGTCGGCAAGACCCGGCCCGTGCTCGTCACGTACAACGGGCGCAGCTTCGATCTCCCGGTGATCGCGCTGCGCGCGCTGTGTCACGGTGTCTCGCTGGGCTGGTACTACCGGGAGCGCAACGTCCGCTATCGATACAGTGAGGAAGGCCACCTCGATCTGTGCGACTGGCTCGCCGATCACGGCGCGACCCGCTCGGGCAGCCTCGACGCGCTGACGCGCCTGATCGGGCTCCCCGGCAAGACCGGCATCGACGGCTCGCAGGTCGAGGGCCTGTACACCGCCGGCCAGCTCGACGTCGTCGAGCGCTACTGCCTCTCCGACGTCGCGCAGACCGCGCTCCTGTTCCTACGATTTCGTCTGCTCCAGGGCGCGCTCCGGCCCGATGCCTACAAGGAGGCGACGAGGGCGCTCCTCGACGCGCTCGCGCCGGATGCTAGGGTCGCCGACGTGCTCGCCGGGATCGATCGAGCACACCTGCTCGGCGCATGACGACGATCGAAGCCCTCACACGTGCGCGCCTCGCGCCCGAGTTCTTCCGGCGCGACGTCGTCACCGTCGCCCAGGAGCTCGTCGGCTGCGCGCTCGTCCACAAGAAGCGTGCGGGCATCATCGTCGAGACCGAGGCGTACATGGGTCCTGACGACCTCGCGAGCCACGCCCGGTTCGGCCCGACGGCGCGCACCTCGGTGATGTTCGGACCCGGCGGCGTCAGCTACGTGTATCTCTGTTACGGCATCCACGAGATGTTCAACATCGTCACCGGCGCCGATGGTGATGGTCAGGCGGTGCTGATCCGCGCGGTCGCGCCGCTCGTCGGCGTGCCCGACGATCCGGCGGTCGGTCGCGGCCCGGGCAAGGTGACGAAGGCGCTCCTCCTCGATCGCCGTCACGATCGCAAGGACCTCGCGAGTGGCCCGCTGTTCGTCGCAGGACACGCCAAGCCGCCGCTGCTCGGCACCGGACCTCGCGTGGGCGTCGCCTACGCGGGCGCGTGGGCGGCGAAGCCTCTCCGCTTCTGGTGGCGCGATCACCCGTCGGTGTCGCGCGCCAAGAGCTAGGCCTTGGGCTCGGTCGCGACCTTGCGGAGGCGCTGGCGATACAGCTCCTCCTCGAGCTTCTTGCGATCGCGGCTCTTCGCCGGCCGATAGTGAAAGTGCGGTGCCTCGGCGATCGTCGTCAGCGAATCGACGCGCGGCACGCCGAGCTCGCCGAGCCAGCGCTCGACATCTGCCTCGAGCGCGCCGTCCTCGGCGATCCACACGACCGTCTTGTGCTCGGTCAGCCGCAGCGTCGCCTTGTGCGCGCGCACGTAGACGGACAGCTCGAGGTGGCCGTTGCCGATCAGCTCGACGTCGTGATCGTCGAGGAAGCGGAGGATCTTCTTCGCGTTGACGCGCGAGGTGAGCCACACGTGGGTCGCGGGCGCGTCCTCGAAGTGAGGCTGCACGCGAACCTCGAGGTTGTCGGCGCTCGGCAGCTTCTCGATCAGGCCGAGGAACAGATCGATGATGTGCTCCTCGTCGGTCTGCGCCTCGATCACGAGCAGCTTGCGGTCGGGACGGACGATCCAGCCGGGCCGCGCGGCCGCGAGCGCCGGTGCGCCCTCGAGGGACGGCAACACGCCGGTCGGCCAGCGAAACGTCGGCAGGTCCGGCGGCGCATCGCCGAGCATGATCACGTGGCCCTTGCCGACGGACTCCCCGAGCGGAATGATCTCTTCCGGCGCGTTGTCGACGGCGACCGGCCAGCTGCCGGCGATATGGTCGACCGCCTCGGCGATCGCTTGGCCCATGTGCTCGCCCGACGATGCAACGAGGCGCACCACTCCGGGTCGGGCGAGGGCAACGCGATACCAGGTGCGCTTGGTCACGGGGTGCGTTCTACCCCAGGATCGCCGGAATCGAAAATCAGCCCGAGGCCGGCGGGTGCTGGCGAAGGATGACGATCGTCACCTTGCCCTGGACATTGCCGCCGAGCACCGGGTTGGCATCCTGCGCCGAGAACAGCGTCCCGTAGGGCGCCGTCTGCACGATGAAGATGCCGTTCGTCGAGGTCTGCAGATCGTTGGCAGACATCCGGTCCGCCGCCAGGTACTGGACCGTCGGCGCCATCGCGACGCCCGCCGGCGGCGTCGCCGTCACCTTGAGTCCACCGGCCGGGTCGTCGCTGGTGTCGAGGACGATGCCGATCGTCAGGCCCGTGTCGGGGAACGACGACTGATTGATCGCGGCGAGGATCTGCGTGAGCGTCGACTTCGAGAGCCGGACGCCGGTCATCCCGATCTCGATCGCATCACGCACCGGGTCGACGTTCGCACACTGGAGCGTGCTCGTGGACTGCGCGCCGTCCTCGAGGACGACGATGCACTTCGTCGACTGCAGCTCGAAGTCGATCGTGCCTGCCCACGATGGAACCGCCGCCGCGGTGCGCGTGAGCTCGCGGGTGTCCTGCGGGAACAGCGCGTACTCCGTCCCGAGGGGCGTCGGCTCGCCGATCGAGACCGTGAGCCGATTCGCGATCGCCTGATCGACGGACAGCGTCGTGTCGAAGTCCTTGACCGTCGCCTTGACGGGGATGGAGTTCTCGCCGGCGCACGCTGCGGTGCGAAGCTGCAGGTCGAAGTCGGTGCACCCGAGCTTCACGACGGTCTCGGTGTCACCCGGGTAGTAGTAGGCGCGGCCGCCGATCGCCGGCACTCGTGGACACGTCCCCGGATCCTCGTCGGTGCACCCCGGCAATGCCGCGACCGGGAGGTTCGTCGCCGCGAACTCGACCGGCGGACAGACGAGCTCTCCGGTCTCCGGGTCGAGCGGGACGACCGATTCGGGAAAGATCGCCATCTGGACCTCGAGCACCTGCTCGGGGACCGGCACCGTGGGCTGCGGGAGGTCCACCCGCGAGATCGCGCACAGCGTGTCGTGCGCGCCCTGGAGACGCTTGCACACCGAGGCGTAGGGCACCGTCGGATCGCCGGGTGGGACGATGCGCAGACTCAGCACCGCCGGGCAGTACATCGTCATGTCCTCGCAGCTCGTCGCGCGCATGCCGCTCGCGTCGTTGAAACAGACCTGCGAGTCCCCGTCGGTGAGCGAGTAGCGAACCGTGAGTGGCGGGGGATCACACGCGGCTAGAACCAGGGCCGCGCCGACGACGAGCGGGGATGCGAGCGCTCGTATCATCGCTCTTGGATCTCCGAGTTAAACGGCCCGAGCATCCGGTCGCGCGTCGACACGAACACGACGGTCGCCGCGATCGCGAGCACCGACGCGACCGCCGACGCCTTCACCCAGCGCTTCTGGTACCACTTCTTCTCGACGAGGATCGGCGGCACCACCGGATCGGTTTCGATCGGCTCGACCTCCCTCGGCGGCGCGAGCGGCGCGAGGAGATCGAGCGCCTTCTCGTTGCCGTGCTCCTTGATCGCGGAGAACCCGGGCTCGGGATGGCGCCACGTCTGGACGAGCAGCTTGTTCTGCGGCGACCGCCAGATGACGACCGCGTCGTTGACGTGAAGGAGCTGCGCGAGCCGGCGGATCGCGCTCGCCCGCGACACGGGATCCTGCACCTGCGCGAGCGCGACGCGCGCCCGCTTGACCTTCAGGTCCTCGGTCGCGAGCGCCGGCGCGATCTCGATCTCCGCCGCCTGTGGGACGTGCACGAGCTCGCCGCGGGGCTCGCGCTCGGGGCCGGTGAGCTGGACGAGGTGCAGGCCCTCGTCGACCTCGAACATGTTGTTGGCGCCGAGCTTCTGCTCGATGCCGTCGATCCACACGCGACCCATGCCTTTGACGAGCAGCTTTGCCAGGCGCCCGCCCTTCGGCGCCGTCGCGTTGTAGGCGTCGATGATCTCGGGCAGATAACGCGCCGGGTCGGGTCGCTTGCTGGGGTCGAGGCGGTGGACGAGCGTGAACGATTCGTTGGCGTCCTTCGACTTGCCCTGGATGAGCTGCGCCTGGCCGAGGTCGAACACGAGATCGGCATAGAGCGCCAGCATCTCGGAGGTCGGGGCGACCTCGCCCAGCGCCTGCGTGCCGCGCCGCGCCGCGCTCTCGGCAGTGCGGAAGTCGGGCCGTGCGAGCTTCAGCGCCGCGTCGGCGTCGCTGCGCGCCAGGCGGGCGCGCGCGAGCTGGTCGTCGAACTCCTTCGCGCCGACGGTGCCGAAGAACGGGCCCTGGAGCGCAGGATTGAACAAGAGATCGGGCAGCGGCTGGAGTTCCGGATGGTTGACGAGCGCTCGATAGAGGTCGTTCGCGAGGAGCGACGCGTCGGCATCTTCAGAAAGCGAGACCACGGCGACCGGCCGTCGCTCCGCACGGGCGCGTCCCTCACCGGCCGCCGCGATCGCGAGGACCGCGCAGACGATGGCCATCTTGGCCGGCAACCCGGGCGCCATTCCCTTACTATAGGCCACCTTTTCGGGCCGGACCCAAGCCTCGGGAGGGGTCGCCGGTCGGGGCTGTGGCGCGTACCACTTTGTAACGGAATGGAAGAGCCGCTTCAGAAATCCCTCGAACGCTATGACGTGCTGGACCGCATCGCGGTCGGCGGCATGGCCGAGGTGTTTCTGGCGAAGGCCTACGGCGCGCACGGCTTCGAGAAAACCATTGCGATCAAGCGGATCCTCCCGGAGCTCGCCTCCGACCCGGAGTTCGCCGCGCGCTTCATCGCCGAGGCCAAGGTCGCGGTGAGGCTGTCGCACGCCAACGTGGTCCAGGTCTTCGACTTCGGCCGCATCGGCGAATCCCTGTTCATCGCGATGGAGTACGTCGACGGCCTCGACCTCGCGCTCCTGCTCCGCAAGTTCAAGGACGAGGGCCGTCAGGTCCCCCTGCCCGCCGCGCTCCACATCGCGATCGAGATCATCCGCGCGCTCGACTTCGCGCACCAGCACAACGTCGTCCACCGCGACGTCTCGCCGTCGAACATCCTCATCTCGCGCGCCGGCGAGGTGAAGATGGCCGACTTCGGCATCGCGGTCGCCGCATCGCCACATCGCGCCGGCGGCCCCGGCCCACGCAAGGTGATGGGCAAGTGGCGCTACATGTCGCCCGAGCAGACGCGCGGCGACACGCTCGACACGCGCAGCGACATGTTCAGCGCGGCGTCGGTGATGTTCGAGCTGTTCACGGGGCAGAAGCTGTTCCCGGGCGACGAGGCCGAGGACATCATCAAGAACATCGAGACGATGCCGATCCCGAAGGCGAACTCGATCCGCCCGGGACTGCCCAATCGCCTCGACGAGATCCTCGCCGGCCCGCTGTCGCGCAAGCCGATCGATCGCCCGATCCGCCCGGCGCAGGTGCTGCGCTCGCTGATCGAGCTGTCGTACGAGTCGTCGATCATGGCGACCGCGCTCGACGTCGCGGAGGCCGTCGCCGCGATCCTGCCGCCGAAGCGCGACTACGGTCCCGGCCAGCACCTCGACGACGTCATCCGCAAGCAGCTCGGCGCCGCGCAGGACAAGTCGGTCGCGCGCCGCACCGCGGTCACGAACAACAAGCCGACGAGCACGGCGACGCTCGAGGAGCGCGAGAAGACCTCGACAGGCCTGTTCCGCAAGATCGGCAAGGATGGCGTCGCCCGGCTCGAGGAGATGGAGGTCGATCCGACGGCGGTCGCCGCGCCTCGCGCGAAGCGGATCACCGAGGAGTCGGGCGGCCAGCCCGTCCTCACCGCGAGCACGCCCGACTCCGGCATCCACAAGCTCCTCGACGCGCGGATGGACGCCGACCGCCGCACCGAGCCGGGTGGTCCGCCGACGGGCGCCGTGCCCAAGACCGACGCGACCGCGCCGACGCCGGAGAAGGTCAGCATCAAGACGCGCACGACCGGCACGCGCAAGTCGATCACCGCGACGACGACCGATACGTCCGAGGAGCCGTCGCGCCGTGGCCTCCTCGTCGTGCTCGCGCTGGTCGTGCTCGCCGGCGGCGGCTTCGCCGTCTACAAGCTGACGCAGAAGCCGTCGCACACGCCGGTCGTCGCCGTGCCGCAGGACGCGCCGGTCGTCGAGGACAAGGGGATCGTCCTCATCGACCCTCGCCCCGAGGGCGCGAGCGGCACGATCTACGACGAGAACGGCACGATCGTCGGCGAGTTCGGTTGCGAGAAGTGCGAGATCGGCAAAACGTCGCACGACCTGAAGAAGCAGGTGCGCCTGCGCATCACCGCGAACAAGAAGTTCAGGATCCACATCGAGCGCGAGGGCTACAACCCGTACGACACCGAGAGCACGGTGCTGCCGAACGAGACGCTGCGTATCGCGCCGTCGCTCGACAAGGCGAGCGCGGTGCTGCACGTCGAGACCAATCCGCCGGGCGCGCAGGTCTCGTTCGCCGGCCGTCTCCTCGGCGAGACGCCGCTGACGCGCGACGGCCTCGACGCCAAGGACGGTGAGCTGTCGATCACCCATCCCGGCTTCGAGCCGCTGAAGCTCAAGGTGAAGCTCGAGCTCGGCAAGACGATCGACGTCAAGCGCGACCTCAAGGAGCTCGCCAAGCTCGGCACGGTCTATGTCGAGCTGACCGGCAACACCAGCTGGGCCGAGGTCTACTTCAAGGGCAAGAGCCTCGGCCGCAACGCGAAGCCAACGGGACCGGCTCCCCTGCGCCTGCCGACGGGCAAGCAGTCGCTGAAGCTCGTCAACCCGTCGAACAAGAAGTCAAAGACGATCTCGGTCGACGTCCGCGAAGGCGAGCAGACCGTCCGCGTCAGCCTCGACTGAGCTGATTTCCTCCCTGTCCGGTTTTCGGTCGGTGTAACCTGGACGGTGGGGAGGACGTGCATGGCCACGAAGAAGACCTCGCGCGAGAAGCCCAAGGCAAAGGTCGCCGCGAAGCTGCAACCGGGAAAGCTCCAGAACCTCGCCGCGAAGCCGGTGACGTTCGACGACGAAGACGATAGCCAGCTCGTCGATCACAGCGGCGTGTTCCGCGTGACCAGCGCGATCTCGCAGGCGCAGACCGGCCACGCCGACGAGGAGGCCGGCCTCCGGTTCGCGAGCGACAGCCTCGTCATGGCCGCTCAGCGCGACAACTTCCGCGACAACGGCGCGACGATCGATGACGTCGTCGAGGAGAGGACCGTCGATGATGCCGCGGCAGCCGCCGAGCGACGGGCCCGACTCTCGACGCTCGCTGCGCGCGTCCAGGCGCGCAACAAGACGCGCCGCTAAGTCACTTCTTCTTCTTGCGCACGATCTCGATCGAGACGTCGCCGGTGATCTGCGTGCGGCACGACAGCCGCACCTTCGTGATGTGATAGACGTTGCCGAGGTGCTTGCGTTCCTCGTCGGTGAACGCGTTGCAGTTCTCGGCACCGGCGAGGATCTTCACGCGGCACAGGCCGCACGTGCCCTTGCCGACGCATGCGGTGTCGATGCCGGCCGCGACCTTCGCGCCCGCCTCGAACAGCGTCGAGCGCTCGGGGGCCTCGACTTGCACGGGCTCGGCACCCGGCTCCTTCACGATCGTGACAACAGGCATCGCTCAGGGCTGGCTTAGCACGCGCAGGTGCGAAATCAGATCGTCGAAGTCGGTCGGCTCGCTCAGGGGATTCATGATCGTCGAGCGCAGATGATAGCCGCCCGGCAGCTGGGTGCCGACGATGTAGAACCGGCCATCCTCGACGACGCGCTGCCGCAGCGCCCGGTTGTGCGCGTCGAGCGCCGGTCCCGGTGCGATCCCCGCCGGTCGGTGCCGGTAGCACACGATGTTGAGCTCCGGCACGAGCGCGAGCTCGAAGTCAGGCGCCGCCACCACGCGCGCGGCGAGCTCGCCGGCGAGCCCGACGAGCCGATCGATGATGTCGCCGAACAGCTGCTCGCCGTGGACGCGCAGCGTCGACCACACCTCGATCGCCATCGCGCGCTTCGTGCACTCGAGCGTCCGCGTCCCCAGGTCGTACCAGGTCTCCTCGGGCGCCGCGTTCGCGAACAGGTACGACGCCTGCTGCGCGAACGCCTCGTACGCGTGGCTGCCGTCCTTGAACAGCACGGCGGTGATCAGCGCCGGCATCATGAGCAGCTTGTGCGCGTCCCACACGACCGAGTCCGCGCGCTCGATGCCGCGCAGCTTGTGGCGCTGTGCCTCCGACATGGCCGCGCCGCCGCCGTGCGCCGCATCGACGTGCAGCCACAGCCCCTCGCGGGCCGCCAGGTCGGCGAGCTCGTCCAGCGGATCGAACGCGCCGGTCGCCGTCGAGCCCGCTGCCGCGACGATGCCGACGATCCGCCGCTCCGGCCGCGCGGCGCGTGCCTGCGCGAGCACCGCGGCACTCGCCTGCGCCGTCATCCGATGACGCGCGTCGACCGGCACCGGAACCACGCCGTCGTTGCCCCACCCCATGATCCGCAGCGTGCGCGCGACCGAGTAGTGCGCGTCGCTCGACGACAGCACCGCGAGCGGCGGCCCCGCATGCGCGCCCTCCTTCCACACGTCGAACCCGGCGTGGGCCTGGCGCATCGCGAGCAGCGCGGTCAGGTTGCCCAGCGAGCCGCCCGACGTCAGCACGCCGCCGGCGCTCTCGGGCGACATGCCCAGCTTCTCCGCCATCCACGCGATCACGGCGAGCTCGATCGGCACCGCCGCCGGGCCCATCTCGTAGATCGCCATGCCGTTGTTGAGCAGCGCGCTGACCAGCTCGGCGAGCGTCGCGCCCGGAAGCGGTGGCGGCACCTGGTGCGCCATGCAGCGAGGGTGTGCGAGCGCGGTCGACGCGGCCATCACGCGGCGCATGTCGTCGACGAGGTCGCCGCCGCCGAAGCCCTTGCGGCTCCACACCGCGAGCGCCTCGTCGGGCGTTCGCCACGGCAGCACGACGCCGTCGCGGCGGTGCCAGCGCGCGAGCGCGTCGCCGAGTGCATCGATCAGCCGATGGCCGCTGGTCCGGAACGCCTCGGGATCGTAGGCGGCCTCGATCGAGGCGGGCACGGTCGACATCGCAGCGAAGCTACTACGCGACGCGGCGTCAGTAGATCGGATTGATGATCTTCACGTCCGAGCCGCCGACGAACGCGTAGCTGCCGACGTTGTAGTAGCCGTACACGGAGATACCGAACGGCTTGTCGCCCGCTACGTTGTGCTTGCCGTCGGTGAGCGGGCACGTCACCTGCTCGTAGTCGATGCCTGCGACGTTGCCGATCGGCGCGTGCTTGCAGGCCGCGATCATCGCGAGCGGCGTGCCATCAAGCGTGATCATCGCATCGACCGGTTTCGGCACCACGATCCAGTTGGTGTCGAATGTCTTCGGCACGAGGAACACGTACGATTTGCGGAACTGCTCGGCCGCCGGATGGAGCAGCTGGCTCGGGTCACCGGTGTAGCCGGCCTTCACGAAGTGCTGCGAGACCAGGAAGCTCGACACCTGCACCGCATTACTCGCCTTGAGCGTGAAGCCGGTCGTCGCCGCGAACGTCTTCTGCTGGCGGGCGCCAAGCGTGAACGAGTTGTACGGCGCGGGCAGGCTCGTCGTGACCATCGTGTCGTCGGACGTCGCGACGACCCGGAAGATGTCGGGCTCCGTCCACGACGGATCGGTCGAGCGGATCGGGCTGCGCGCGATCGCGAACTCCCTGCCGAGTGCGGTCACCGGGAACAGCTGCTCCTCGAGGTGGTCGGTGCAGCACGTGTCGTCGGTCATGCTGTCCCAGCCGGGTGGATAGACGACATTGTCGGCGCCGCCAAAGCCCGCGCCGCGCTCGCCGGACGTGAACACGACGATCGGCTTGTCGGAGTGGATCTGCGTGCCCGTGAAGTCGCCGAGCTCGCCCGATTGGATGCACGCGAACGCGTTGCCATCGTTGCGCTGACGGGACTCGAGGTTCACGACGGTGTAGCGCGAGAGCTTGAACGAGAGGGTCTGCCCCGCAGGCGTCTCCGCAATCGGGAACCCGGTGTCGCCGCCCGAGGCTGCGATCGGATGCGTCGGCGTGACCTGGACGTTCGTGTCATCCAGGGGAGCGAGAATGGTGATCGAGCTGTGGTCCGGGATGCTCTCGATCGCGATCGGTCCGCCGCATGGGTTGGCCGTGTTGTAGCCGATGACGACATAGTCGCTGCCGAGCGCCTGGATCGGGATGAGCGTCGACGCGTCGTTGGAGAACTGCTGGATGATCGGATTGAACTGATAGACGACGACCGGGCCGGTCGACACGATGTGATAGCCGTGCGGCGATACGAACGTTCCCGAGCCGCTGTTGCGCACGTACATGCCGTTCTGGCCCATCGCGCCGTCGACCTCACGCTGTGGCAGATCGATCCGGGCGATGTCATGCGGCATCACGGTGGCACTCGCGACGACCAGCTCGTTGAGCGGTTGACCGACGCGTGCAGCATTCTTCGTGACGGTGACCGTGACCTTATCGTCGTTGTCGTTCGCAACGACGACGGCGAACTGCGCAGCCGCCGCGTCGTTCAGGATCGGTCCTAGATTCGCAGACTCGTTGTCGAGGTCGGCAGCCCAGAACTCACAGCCGACGTTGCTCGGGTTATCGAGCGCGGCCTCGCACGGCGTCTTGCAGTCGCCGCCCGAACATACGGAGTCGGCGCCACACGACTCGACCGGCGTTCCACCCGTACCGTCCGCGTTGCATTGCCACACCTCGGTGGGCGATCCGCAGTAGAGACCGTCGGGCGGGCACACGACGCACCCGGCATTGATGTCGCAAGTCTGATCGGGTCCACACGCGACCGGCTCGCCATAGACGCCGTCGTTACAGACCTGGTAGCCGAGCGCCGAGCAAATACCGGCGCAGTTCCCCGTGCCGTTGTTGCGACCGTTCGGTCCGCACGCGAAGACAAATAACAACGTTGCAACCCACAGTCGGTTGGCCCTCATCGCGGGCGAACGTCGTCCAGTCCCCGATACCAGTCAATGATGATCTGCAATCTGCACTTGTCGTGCATATTCGTGCACGACTGTCCCGATAGCGCGAGTGCGAGCTACGACTGGGCGGGACCTTCGCCGTCACCGACAACGTCGACGACGCTGCGGTCCGCGAAGGCGCACCACGCGAGCAGCTCGAGGAGATAACCCTCCGCCGCACGCATCTCGCCTGCCGCGACCGACAGAGATGCCATCCAGGACAGAGTCCGCGCACGTGGACGGAGATCTTGTTCGAGCTCCGTGGCTTGGTTGGTCGACATGCTCATGATGACCGGGGGTAGTTCACGGCGCGGGCCAAAACCTCGCGACAAACCCCGATCGCCAAGTTCGCGAATCGACACGTTCGACGCCGTGCGCCGGCGCGCACAAGGCAGGAACGCTACTGAGGCTGCGTGAGGAGCGCGATCGGAAAGCTACGCCAGATATCCCCGAGCGAGCGGACGCCGCCCGCGAGCGGGCGATTGCCCGACGGGTCTCCCAGTACGTCGATCCATGTTCCGGCGGGCAGTTCGACGGTCGTATCGCGCCAGCCGTCTGCGCTGACCCCGAGGCGCGGCACGAGAGCGACCAGCTCGCTGCCGCGCATGAATCCAAACACCTGGTGCGCGTGCGGGCCTGCCGCGTCGAGCGCCTTGTAGGCACCGAGAAAGCGAGCAGGATGCTTACGGCGCAGACCGAGCACTCGTCTGATCGTCCAGAGCTTCTGTGCGTCCAGATCGCCGACGAGCGTGCTCGGCGTTGCATCCTGGAGCGTGCGCAGCATGTCTCGTCGCGCTGCGAGATCGACCGGACGGCGATTGTCTGGATCGACGAGGCTGCCATCGTAGAGCTCGGTGCCCTGATAGAAGTCGGGCACGCCGGGCGCGGTCAGCTTGATGAGGAGCTGAGCGAGCGAGTTTCGCGCGCCGTGCGGCGCGATCTCGGCGACGAGCTGCTCGAGGTCGGAGACGAGCTGAGAGTCGCCAAAGACGCCCTCGAGCCACGCGTCGCGGGCAGCCTCGTACGCGTCGTCGGCGCGCCGCCACGACGTGCGCAGCCGCGCCTCGCGCGATGCTTTGAGCGCAAAGGACTTCGCGCGATCGAGCGTCAGCGGCCATGCACCGACGAGCGTCTGCCACAGCGCGTATTCGATCACGCGGTCGGGCTCGACGTTCCAGTAGCGCGTCGCGCGCGTGCTCCAGCGCCCGACCGTCTCGGCCCACCGCTCGGGAATCTCCGAGAGCACCGCGATCCGTGCGCGGACGTCCTCGCTGCGCTTCGTATCGTGCGTCGACGTCGCGAGCAGGGTGTGCGGGCGCGCGGTCGCGAGGAACTGGTGAATGGCCGCCGGCGAGTAGGCGTATTCGCGTAGCTCGGCACCGACGTCACAGCGCGACAACAGACGCACCTGGCGATAGAGGAGCGTGTCCTCGTCGCCCTTCGCCGTGATGCCGCCGCTGACCTGCTGCACCGTCGACGCGAGCTCGTGCGCGGCATCGCCGGGGATCTCGAACGCGAGCGCCGCCTCGAGGAACGCGAGGAGATCGTGATCGAGCTCGGGGCGCGCATCGCGCGCGGCTGCGACGGCGGATGCGATCCGGGCGCGATCGATCTCGGAGCGCCGCGACTCGGTGAGATAGGTCCGGTAGATCGGGTAGCCGGCGAGGATCTCGGAGAGCGCCGTCGAGATCTCGCTGCGCGTGTAGTCGCGGCACGTCGGGCTCGCGCTGCACGCACGGACCGCGAGCTCGGCGACGCGCGTGAGCTCGCTGTGGAGCGCGTCGGACATCACCTCGAGCCGCGCGCGTCGACTCTCGACGTGCGGCTGCCAGGTGGTCCCCGTGAACTGCTCGAACGTCTGCGTCATCGCGGGCTCGCTCGCCGGATCGACGAGCAGGCCGCCGAGCTTCTCGGCGAATTCGTAGCCGGTGGTGCCGTCGACGGCCCAGGTCGACGGCAGCGTCTCGCCGGCGGTCAGGATCTTCTCGACGAGGACCCACGTGCCCGGCGCGCGCTCGCGCAGGCGCTCGAGATAGGACTCGGGGTCGTGCAGACCGTCGACGTGGTCGATACGCAGGCCGTCGACGACACCGTCGGCGGCGAGCCGGAGGATCTTCGCGTGGCTCGCCTCGAACACGTCGTCGTCCTCGTTGCGGATCGCGACGAGCGTGTTGATGTCGAAGAACCGCCGGTACGACAGCTGATCGCTCGACACGCTCCAGTGGACGAGCCGGTACGCCTGCAGCTCGAGGATCGCGTCGAGCTCGGCAGGGTCCGCATTGACCGCGGCGAGCTCGTCGGCGAGCGCGCGCGCGATCCCGGGGTCTTCGCGCAGCGAGGTCAGGCGATCGAGCAGCACGTTGCGATCGCGGTGGCGGCGCCGGCGCGCTTCGGTCTCGCGGTGCGGTGGCGTCGGCAGCGCGGCGAGCGAATCGCCGATGCATGCGAGCTCGGAGTTGCGCACGCGATCGGAGGCGCGCCGGACGATCCGGCCGAGCGAGCGAGGCGCGAGCGGATAGTCGATCTCGCCTGCCCTGACGGCGAACCCGCGGCCGCGATCGGTGATCTTCACCTGGCCGCTCTGGATCGCGCGGCCGTACCGCTCGGTCAGGACCGGCAGCAGCACGCGATCATCGCCGGTCGACCAGTCGACGTCGAAGAAATGCGCGTAGTAGCTCGACGGACCGTTCTCGAGCACGTCGAGCCACCACCGGTTGTTGCGGCCGGCGATCGACATGTGATTCGGCACGATGTCGAGCAGGATGCCGAGGTCGGCGAGGTGCGCCGCCTCGACCAGCTCGCGCAGACCCTTCTCGCCGCCGAGCTGATCGCTGATGCGATCCGGATCGACGACGTCATAGCCGTGCGTCGAGCCATCGGCGGCCTGCAGGATCGGCGACAGGTAGAGATGAGAGACGCCGAGCTCCGCGAGGTACGGCACCGCGGCTTTCGCGTCGGCGAACGTGAACCCCGCATGAAGCTGCAGGCGATACGTCGCGCGGGGTTCTCGTCTCATCAGCTCACCCGGCGCAGCACCCACAGCGAACGCGCGAGCACGGAAATCCTCGCGCCAGCGTCGAACACCTCGCCCTCACCTCTCGCGAATCCTCGCTCGGTGTCGAGCACGCGCTCCCACGTGCCGCCCCAGCGCGCCGCGGGCAGTACCAGCTCGCGGTCCTCGGGATAGCCGTGGAAGATGATGAGGAACGTATCGTCGAGGACCTGCTGGCCGCGCTCGTCGGGCATGAAGATACCGGAGCCGTTCAGGAACACCTGGAGCGAGCTGGTCCCGCCGCACTCCCAGTGGCTGTCCTCCATCTCGTCGCCGTCGGGCGTGAACCACGCGATGTCGGGCAGCGCCTGCTGACCCTTGCCATGCGGGCGAATCGGCCGTCCCTGGACCCAGCCGACGCGGCGGAGCACCGGGTGATCGCGGCGCAGCGCGCTGAGCTTGCGGGCGAACTCGAGTACCTCGCGATCGCGGTGCTCCCAGTCGAACCACGAGATCTCGGTGTCCTGGCAGTAGCCGTTGTTGTTGCCCTGCTGCGTGCGACCCATCTCGTCGCCGCCGAGCAACATCGGCACGCCTTGCGACAGGAACAGCGTCGCGAGGAAGTTCCGCTGCTGGCGCAGGCGGAGCGCGTTGACCGCCGGATCGTCGGTCGGTCCCTCGGCGCCGCAGTTCCACGAGCGGTTGTGGTTCTCGCCGCTGTCCTCCTGGTTCGCCTCGTTGTGCTTCTCGTTGTACGAGACGAGGTCTCGCAGCGTGAAGCCGTCGTGCGCGGTGACGAAGTTGATGCTGGCGTGCGGGAACCTGCCGCCCTCCTGGTAGAGGTCGGAGCTGCCGGTGAACCGCGAGCCGAGCTCCTGTAGCGAGCCGGGCTCGCCGCGCCAGTAGTCGCGAACCCAGTCGCGGTACTTGCCGTTCCACTCGGACCAGCCCGGCGGGAAGTTGCCGACCTGGTAGCCGCCCTCGCCGACGTCCCACGGCTCGGCGATCAGCTTCACGCGCGAGACGATCGGATCCTGCTGGATCAGATCGAAGAACGCGGCGAGGCGATCGACCTCGTGCAGGCCGCGCGCGAGTGCCGCCGCGAGATCGAAGCGGAACCCGTCGACGTGCATCTCCTCGATCCAGTAGCGGAGCGAGTCCATCACGAGCTGCAGCACGTGCGGGTGCCGCATGTTGAGCGTGTTGCCCGTGCCCGTGTAGTCCATGTAGTAGCCGGGCTGATCGCCGACCAGACGGTAGTACGCGCCGTTATCGAGGCCGCGCATCGAGAGATGCGGCCCCATGTGATTGCCTTCGGCCGTGTGGTTGTAGACGACGTCGAGGATCACCTCGATACCGGCCCGGTGCAGCGCCTTGACCATCTGCTTGAGCTCGGCGACCACGCCGCTGGCGTCGCGCACGCTCGCGTACTCGGGATGCGGCGCGAAGAACCCGATCGTGTTGTAGCCCCAGTAATTGCGGAGCCCGCGATCGAGAAGGAACCCGTCGTGGACGAACGCGTGGATCGGCAGAAGCTCGAGCGCGGTGACGCCGAGCTTCTTCAGGTGCTGGATGATCGCGGGATGCGCGAGGCCCGCGTACGTGCCGCGCAGATGCTCGGGCACATCGGGGTGGCGCATCGTCAGGCCTTTGACGTGCGCCTCGTAGATGACCGTCTCGTTCCACGGAATCTCGAGCCGGCGGTCATTGCCCCAGTCGAAGTACGGCTGGACGACGATCGAACGGAACGTATTGGCCGCGCTGTCCTCGGTCGACATGGTGCCCATCGGGTCGCCGCCTTCGTACGCGGCGAGCGCGGGGCTCCAGTGCAGGCCCTCGGTGATCGCGCGTGCGTACGGATCGACGAGCAGCTTGTGCGGATTACAGCGCAGGCCGCGCGTCGGATCCCACGGACCGTGGACGCGGTAGCCATAGCGAGTGCCAGGGCCGACCTCGGGCAGGAACGCGTGCCAGACCTGGCCGATGCCCTGCGACAGAGTGATGCGAGACTCGATGCCTTCGTCGTCGAACAGACACAGCTCTACGCGGTCTGCGACCGACGAGAACACGGCGAAGTTTGTGCCGTAGCCGTCGTAATGCGCACCCAGAGGATACGAACGACCGGGCCAGACGGCGCGGCCGGACTTACTCATGGCGCGCTGATTCGCGTCGTCGGCACCAGCGCCTTCGATCTCCTGATCGCAAGCACCGTCTCGATTCTCTCCGGTCGTCCCCAATCACTCCACTCCACGCCCTCCAGCTCCATCGCCGCGAGTCGCTCGGGCGCACGCTCGAGCATGTCACGGGAGAAGCTGACCGGCAGATACGCGCGATAGATGTACTCGATCGCGTCTTGCTCGTCGGCCGTTCCGACGAGCGGAACGAACGACTCGAGAATATCGATGAGGCGAGGGTCGGCGGCCCGGCCGAGCTCCCAGAGAGCCTCGACGCTGCCGCAGGTGACCATCGTGTTCCAAAGTGCGCCTTGCGTGTTCAGCTCCGTCGCGAGCGCGACGGACGGCTTCTCGACAAAGCCATTCACCTGCCTGACCTGCGGGACCTCGGTCAGCGGGGCGCCGAGGCTCAGATAGCCGAGCTCGGGATCCGGCTCGCTCGGCGTCGCGCCGAGGATGATGATCTTGTCGCGCATGCGCGCCGCGACGCTGCGCGCGGCACGGACCTGGTCGACGTACTTCGCGCTCGGCGCGACGTAGTGATCGGTCGGCGTGATCGTGACGATCGCGTTCGGCGTCCAGCGCTTGATCATCGCGAGCGCTACGTACAGGGCCATGCCCGTATCGCGCGACGACGGCTGGCGGAACACGTGGTCGCAACGTCCGACAAGTTGCGGAGCCGCGAACTCGCCGTGGTGCGTGCCGATCACGGTCATCGTCCGCGACGCCGGCGTGAGCTTGTTCATGCGATCCAGCGTGTGCTGGAGCATCGAACGCTGGCCGAGGAGACAGCAGTATTGCTTGGGCAACCGACGGCCGAAGCGGCGCTGCACGTAGTCTTGAAGACGAACACCTTCGCCGCCCGCCAACGCCAACGTCCAATCTAGATGGGCAGCATCGCTCTCGACCGGACGGGTCGCTGAGGTCCGCAGAGTACGGTCATCGAGAAGCATCATTGGGCCCTCATGCTCGAACCGTGCCTGAGCGGACCTAAGTGACACACCGAGGAGAGATGGCACTTGAGCGTCGGCGCGCACCCGGGAGCGAGCAAAAGCGCCCGTTCGTGCGTTTTCGCGCGTGCGTGAAAGCACCGAGTGCGCGCCGAGATCATCGAAATCGCACGGCACGACCGGTGCACCAGCGCGCGGTCAGATGTCTCGGCCAGATCTCCTCGCAGAGCTCGCAGAGAGCATCGCGAGCGGAGCGGCGATCCTGTTCACGGGAGCCGGCTTCTCTGCCGAGGCCAGGGACCGCGCGGGGCAGGCGCTGCCGGAATCGCGGCAGATGGTCGACGATCTGTGGCGCATGCTGTTCGCCGATCAGTCGCGGGACGACAGCACGCTCGCCGACCTCTACGACGTCGCGCTCCAGCGCGCGCCCGACCGGCTGCGCGACTACCTCGCGACACGGCTCAAGATCGGAGATACCCCGCTGCCGCGCACATTCGCGCAGTGGTTCGGGGCGCCGTGGCGCCGCGCGTACACCCTGAACGTCGACGATCTCGAGTGCGCGGTCGCGCGCCAGTTCGAGCTTCCGCGCCCACTCGTGACGATCTCGGCGCTCTCCGAGGAACGCCCCGACGGATCGGACGGGCTCGAGGTGATCCACCTGAACGGGATCGCCGGCGACGATCCCTCGCAGGTGACGTTCTCGACGATGCAGTACGCGTCGCGGCTGTGCGCGCCCGATCGCGAGTACGAGCGGCTCGTCGAGGATCTCCGGACCGCGCCGTTCGTGTTCGTCGGGACGACGCTCGACGAGGTCGTGCTGTGGAAGCACGTCCAGGTCGAGCGGCAGCTGAACGGCGACGCGGTGCTGAAGCGGCCGTCGTTCTTGATCGCGCCGTCGCTGACCCGGGCGCGCCAGCTCCTGCTATCGAGCCACCACATCCACTGGGTGAGCGCGACCGCGTCCGAGGTCGCCGAGCGGGTGCTCGCGAGGATCTAGTCCCGGCCGGGATTCGCCAGACCGAGGCGGTGCAGCATCTTGTGGATCGACATGCGGTCGATCCCGGCGGCGCGCGCGGCGGCCGAGATATTGCCGTCGTGCTGGGCGAGCAGGCGCGAGATGTAGCGGCGCTCGAACTCGCTGATCACGTTCTGCTTGGCGAGCTTGAACGGGATGCCGACGTCGACCGGCACCGTCATCGACGCATCGGTCGCCGTCGCGGTCTGCGACGGGGTCACCGTGATCGAGGGCTCCGAGCGCGGCGCCGGCGCGGGCGCCCGGCGGAGCGAGTCCTCGCTGTCGGGCGACTCGGCGAGCAGGACGGCGCGCTCGATCACGTTGCGCAGCTCGCGCACGTTGCCCGGCCAGTCGTGCTTCATCATCAGGTCGATCGTCTCCTGCGCGATCTGGGCGGTCTCGCCGCCCGGCGTCGTCGCGAGGATGTGATCGATCAGGAGAGGGAGGTCGTCCTTGCGCTCGCGCAGCGGCGGCACGTGGACGCGCGCGACCGCGAGCCGGTAGTAGAGGTCCTCGCGGAACCGGCCGCGGTTGACCTCGACGCCGAGGTCGCGGTTCGTCGCGGCGACGATGCGGACATCGACCTCGATCGTCTTGGAGCCGCCGACGCGGCGGACCTCCTTGCGCTCGAGGACGCGGAGGAGCTTGGGCTGCATCGCGAGCGGCAGCTCACCGATCTCGTCGAGGAACACCGTGCCACCGTGAGCTCGCTCGAACGCGCCGGCGTAGCTCGAGGTCGCGCCCGTGAACGCGCCGCGCTCGTGGCCAAACAGCTCGCTCTCGATCAGGTTTGGCGGGATCGAGCCGCAGTCGAGGACGACGAACGGAGCGTCCTTCTGACCGCGCGTCGAGTGATCGTGCAGCGCCTCGGCGACCAGCTCCTTGCCCGCTCCGGTCTCACCGGTGACGAGCACCGTCGTATCGGTGCGGGCGAGCTTCTCGAGGCGCGCGAACAGCTCGCGCATCTTCACCGAGCGGCCGATCATCGAGCCGAAGCGGTCGGTATCGGCGAGCTCGATCTCGACGCTCTCGCCGGTCGGGTCGAACTTGAGGCGTGTGCCGCCGAGCGCGATCTGTGCGCCGGCCTGGATGTAGACGTCGTTGACGCGCAGGCTCGACACGTACGTGCCGTTCGTCGAGTCGAGGTCGCGCAGGCGATAGCCGCGATCGTCGAGCCGGATCTCGCAGTGCAGGCCCGAGACCTTGCTGTCGGTCAGCTGGACGTCGTTGCCTCGGCGCGCGCCGATGCGAATGACCGCCGCCTCGATATCGCGCACGAGACCGGCATCGGGTCCGCTGACGACCTCGATGCGGCAGCGCCGGAGGCGTGCGCTGGTCGCGCGACCACCGATATAGGTGACCCAGGTTCCCGAGCGCAGGTCATCAACGGCCATGCGCGGCCACGTTACCACGTGCGACCAAGAAACTGTCGCAGGCGGGTCCTGACAGCCCTTGTGTTCGAGCTCAGTCACCGAGGAGCCAGGTCGCGATCAGCGCCGCCTCGGCGGCCGCATCCCCGAGGTACACCGGCGAAATCCGGCGCTGACCGACGAAGACGAGGTCGGCGCCTCCGAGGACCGCGGCGCTCGCGATCCCCAAGGTCCTCGCCGAGCGGCTGCGCTCGCGGGCCCCGACGAGGAGCGTCACGCCGACGGCCGCGATCAATGCCCCCATCGTCTGGACGAGCCAGGGCTCCTTCTTCTTGCCGGTCACGAGCTCGAAGCTCTTGTGGTGTACGACCGGCCACAGGCCCGCAACGACGTAGAACGCCCCCTGGAGCGTCGGCGCGATTCGCATGCCTCTCCAGGGAGCAAGCGGCGCACCCGTCCGGGTAGGGCCCCGCCCGAGGCGCACCCGACGATGTTAGCGTCGGCGCATGAGCGCTTTCGCCGACCTCCATCGCCTGACCGAGCTCGACGCCGCATGGACGACCCGGGGCTCGGGGGCGCGCCTCGATGCGGTGCGCCGCGCCGGGCGCAAGCTGCGCGATACGATCCTCGCCCGCGGCACGGCGCGCTGCGTCCGCACGCTCGACCTCGCGACGTTCCCCTATCCGACCCGGTACGGTCTGCAGGGCGTCGCCGCGTCGCCGGCGCCCTACGTGTTCATGCGGAACCGCATGCACCTCGTCCAGGTCGCCCAGGGCTCGCGCACGATCACGATCCTCGTCAACCCGACCGATCCCGAGCGCTCGGCGAAGGCGCCGTTCTTCGCCCGGCTCGAGGAGCGCTACGGCAAGCTCGCCAAGAAGGTCCTCGGCACGATGCACTCGACGATCGAGCAGGGCCTCGCGACCTGGAACGTGTCGCCGGCCGCGATCGACTACGTCACGTTCGATCACCTCCACGTCCAGGACGTGCGCGGTCTGCTCGCCCCTGGCCCGAGCGGCCGCGCGTACCTGCCGAACGCGAAGCTGCTCGTGCAGCGCGGCGAGCTCGATACGCTCGCGAACATCCATCCGCTGCAGGTCGAGTGGTACGTCCCCGAGTGCCTCGATGGCGTGCCGCACGACAAGATCGTCGCGCTCGACGGCGACTACGCGATCGGCGGCGGCTTCGCGCTCGTCCGCACGCCCGGCCACACGTGGGGCAACCACTCGCTCGTCGTCGTCACCGATCGCGGCGCGTGGACGATCAGCGAGAACGGCGTCTGCGTCGACGCGTACGTGCCGGGGCTGTCCGCGATCCGCGGCGTCGCCCGGTATGCGCGCGACAGCGGCGCCGAGGTGATCCTCAACGCGAACACGCGCGAGGGCTCGCTCGATCAGTACACGTCGATGGTGCTCGAGAAGACGCTCGCCGATACCGTGCCCGACCGGCCGGAGCTACCGCAGCACTTCTCGTCGTCGGAGATGGTCCCGCACCTGTTCGCGCCGGGCCTCGCCCCGACGTACACCCACGGCGCGATCACGTTCGGCGACGTCGTGGCACCGGTCGCGACACGCGCGAGCGCCTGACGCCAACGCGTCTGCGAGCTCCCCGGAGCCGCGCCAGAGTGGCAATCGGGCGCCGACCGAGCGCGCAGCTTCCGCGGACTTGCACGGGCGCATTCGTTGCTATGCCTCCGGGGATGTCCGTCTCGGCGATCGTGTCTCTGTTGCGCGTGATGACCCTGCGAGACGCCGAGGCGATCACGCTCGAGGCCGGCAAGATCCCGACGCTGCGCCGGCGAGGACAGGTCGAGAACCTCGCGATGCCGGCGCTCGACGGCGACATGCTGCAGGCGTTCGCCGCGCCGCTCGTCGCCGGCAAAGACCTCGATAGCCCGCTCATGACGACGTTCGTCGATGAACAGGGCACGACCTATCCCGTCACCGTCGAGAAGACGCCTTCGGGGCTTCGTCTGGTCGTACGTCGACCAGCGCCCGCGAAGAAGCCGGTAGGCACCGGAATCGGACCGGGACCGGGCTCGGGCTCGGGCTCGGGCTCGATCTCAGGCGCGGGCTCGATCTCGGGCTCAGCCTCGGGGGCCAGCGGGTGCTCGGATTCGAGCTCGGGCTCGAGCGGTGCAGGTGCAGGTGCAGGTGCAGGTGCAGGTGCCGATCGTGCCCCTGCCCCTGCCCGTGCCCCTGCCCGCGATTCTTCCTCCGCCTCTCCGCACATCGAGACGATGACCGCGAGCGATCCATCGCTCGCTCGCGATTTGCTCCAGCATGTTCTCGCGACGCCGATCGCGATCGCAAAGGAGCGCGAGGCATCCGATGTCCTGATCTCCTCCGGGCAGTCACCACGCATCCGCATCGACGGTCGGCTCGAGACGCTCGACGTCGCGATTTCCGACGATGACGTCATCGGTGCGGTGCGCGCCTTCGGCGCGAGCGGCGTCAGTGCGGACCTCTCGCTCGAGGTCTCGGGTGCGCGCGTCCGCATCAACGCGTTCGATCACATGGGCGGCTGCGCGATCGCCGCGCGCCTCATCCGCGAGCGCGTGCCGAGTCTCGCCGACCTCGACCTGCCGCCGGAGCTCGGCGCGGTCATCGACCAGCGCGACGGCCTCGTGCTCGTCTGCGGGCCGACCGGCTCGGGCAAGTCGACGACGCTCGCCTCGCTCGTCGATCTGCTCGACCAGCGGCGCGCCGCGCACGTGATCACGCTCGAGGATCCGATCGAGTATCGGTTCGCCGCGCGGCGCTGCATGATCCACCAGCGCGAGCTCGGCACGCACGTGCCGACGTTCGCCGCGGGCCTGCGGGCGGCGCTGCGCGAGGCGCCCGACGTGATCCTGCTCGGCGAGCTGCGCGACCGCGAGACGATCGCCGCCGCGCTGACTGCGGCCGAGACCGGTCACCTCGTGCTCGCGACGCTGCACGCGCCGAATGCGGCCGGCGCGATCGATCGCGTGATCGACGCGTTCCCCGACACGCAGCAGCGTCAGATCCGCCACCAGCTCGCGGCATGCCTGCGCACCGTGATCACGCAGTTCCTGCTGCCGCGCCGAGATGGTGGACGCGCGCCGGCGATCGAGCTGGTGCCGGTGACCACCGCCGTCGCCAACATCATGCGCAAGGGCGACCTCCACACGCTGCCGACGGCGATCCAGTCCGGCCGCGACGCCGGCATGATCCCGCTCGAGCGCTCGCTCGCCAAGCTCATCGATTCGGGCGCCGTCGCACCGAAGGTCGTGCAGCGCATCGCCGCCGACCACGATCTGCTCGCCGCGCTGGCCGGTCGGCTGCGTTAGAGGTCGGTCGTCTTGCAG
>JABFXX010000342.1 GCA_013368795.1 Kofleriaceae bacterium | reverse complement strand
GTCGACGGCAACCGCCGGCGGTCTGTTCACACCCGGCTCGGGCGCGATCTCGACATCGCGCGCCGGTGCGGCGGTCGCGTCCGTCGACGACGGCGAAGCGCTCGGCATCAACCCCGCGGGCCTCGCGAAGGCCAAGGGCCTGAAGCTCACGATCTCGACGCAGCTCCTGCAGTACTACATGAGCTTCTCGCGTCGCGGCACGTACGACGCGATCGACCTCGAGGATCGGCCGTACGAAGGCCAGGGCTACGCGACCGTCGAGAACAACCCGAAGCCACCGCTCGGCTTCGCCGGCTTCCAGCCGCTGCCCGTCATCGCCGTCAGCTACAACCTCGGCGACCGCGTCCCGGGCCTCACCGTCGGCGGCGGGCTCTTCACGCCGAGCGGTTATCCGTTCCGCGACATGACGAACGGCTACACGTTCCAGACCTCGCCCGACGCGAACTTCGACGGGGCGCCTCCGCCGACGCGCTACGACATCATGACGCAGGAGAGCGCGCTCCTGTTCCCGTCGGTCGCGGCCGCGTATCGCATCACGGACGACCTCGACGTCGGCGTGCGGTTCACGGCGGGCAACTTCAAGAGCAAGACGCAGGTCGTCGTCTGGGCCACGCCGAACAACTGGGAAGAGGACGTCAAGAAGGACGCGATGCTCACCGCGGACGTCGCCGACGGCTTCATCCCGGCTGCGGGCATCGGCGCGACCTATCGCGTCGGCCCGAACATCGAGCTCGGCGCCAACTGGAGCTCGCCGATCGTCATCAAGTCGCAAGGCACGGCGAAGTCCGTGAAGGGTCCCGGCAACGATCCGTCGCTCGTCCTCGGCGCTGTCCCCGATGCGAACGCGCGCTGCGCCACCGGCGGAACGATGGAGGAGTCGAAGGCCTGCATCAGCCTCCAGCTGCCGATGAACGCGACGATCGGCGGTCGCTACAAGATCCTCGACGAGAAGGGCGACGAGAAGGCCGACATCGAGCTCGATCTCAACTGGGAGAACTGGGGCAAGCGCTGCGACTACTCGAGCGCCGGCATCGTCGGTTCGACGTGCACGAGCCCCGGCCAGTATCGCGTCCAGATCGACACGGGCATCTACACCAACGGCCAGTTCCAGCGTCCGATCGAGATCAACTCCGTGAACCTCGGTCTGCGCGACACGTTCGGTGCGCGCCTCGGTGGCAGCTACCGCCATCCAGTCGGCGACGCAAAGGTCGTCGGTCGTGCGGGCGTGTCGTACGACACCGCCGCCGCAAAGGAGGGCTGGCTTCGCGCCAACTTCGACGGTGCGGCGCGCGTCATGGGTGCGCTGGGCTTCTCGTACGACACCGGTAGCTGGCAGGTGAACGCGGGCTTCGGGTACATCCACGAGGGCACGAACGAGAATCCCGGCGCGGCCGCCGATGGCAGCGACTGCAACCCGACGCCCGCGAATCCCGTCGGCTGTGGCGCGGGCGGAGCGGTTCGCGCGCCGAAGGATCGCCAGGGCCCGGATCCGACGAACCCGCTCGTCAATGCCGACGTCCAGACCGAGAACCCCTACAACCAGGGCTCGATCACGTCGCACTACATGACGTTCCTGCTCGGCTTCTCGAAGAGCTGGTAGCGCTCGCGCAGCCTGCTCGAATCGTGACGAGCTGAGCGTCTGCTTGGCTTCGCGACGACCGGCCGTGGTTAGTGGACGATCATCCCGCGCGGTAGCGAGATTTCGTTGCTCGGCTCGGTCTCGGCCATCTTGAGCCGCACGAGGTTCCCGAGCGCGCTCTCGTCGACGAACGTGCCGCGCTCGGGCACGCGAATCACACCGCCCGAGAACTCCGGGAAGAACACGAGCGCCTTCGCCGCGCCGTTGTAGCCGAGCTGGACCATCTGGTCGGGCTCGAACTTCACGCACTGCTTCTCGCAGCAGTAGAACTCGCTCTTCACGCGATAGAAGCCCTCGGCCGGCAGCGCCTTGATCGATCGCGGATCGAAGTCGGGCGGCACCGTCGTGCCGTTCTGCGAGAACCGCGCGCGGTTACTGCTCCAGCTCTCGGGAAAATACAACCCCGGCCCCGGATTGCCGTGGTTGTGGAAATACACGAGGCGTCCTGCCTCGACGCCAGCGACCGCTTTCACCGTTCGATACAGGCCACAGGGTGGCAGCTCGGTCTTCACGCACCAATGATACGCTGCGCGCGTGAAGATCGTCAGTGCCACGGTCGCTCGCCCCATCGACGCCTGCTGGCGAACGTTCACCGACCCGTCCGCCATGCCGCGCTGGGTGCCGGGCCTGCGCGAGGCGCGCACGCTCGAGAGCGATCGCGACGGCCGGGCCATCGAGGTCGATTTCGAGTACGCGGGCGGCCTCACCTACGCGCTCCGCTACACCTACGACCCGTCCGCTTGCACCGTTCGCTGGGAGCCGTGCAACGAGGATGGCAAGCGCGGCGGCGTCCGCGGTTTCGCCCGATTCGAGCCCACCGAGGATGGCACGCAATTCACCTACGCGCTCGAGCACGACGAGGGGCGCAAGGCGGCCGAGCGCGCGCTCGACGATCCGAACCGCCTCGTCGAGGCATTCACGCGCTGGATGCACGAGGACCGCGACTAACGATCAGCTGGGCGCGTCCAGGACCCGATCAGACGCATCCGCGGGACACCACCACCTGCGATGTGCTCTGCTCGGCCCATGAACCTCGAAGGTCGATGCTATTGCGGCGAGATCCGCTACGCCGCCGACGGCGATCCGCTGCTGAAGGCGCAGTGCCACTGCCGCGAGTGCCAGTACATCTCCGGCGGCGCGCCGAATCTGTTCATGGTGATGCCGGCGTCCGGCTTTCGCTACACGCAGGGCACGCCGAAGACGTTCTCGCGCAGCGACCTCGAACGACCGGTCACGCGCGAGTTCTGCGCGACGTGCGGCACGCACCTCGTGACGCGCAGGCCGGACCTGCCGGCGCACCTGATCCTCAAGATCGGGACGCTCGACGATCCGACCGTGTTCGCGCCGAAGATCGCCATCTTCACCGTCGACAAGCAGCCGTATCACCACATCGCCGATGGGCTGCCGGCGTTCGAGCGCATGCCGCCGCGCGGCTAGCGGCGACGACGACGACGCGCCGCGAGGACCACACCGACGAGCAGCAGCGAGCTCGCGCCCGTACCCTCGGCGCCGACCGCGCAACCGCCGACGTCGGCCGATCCAGCATCGTCGCCGCCCATCGATTCGTCGCCCGAGCCGGAGCCCGAGCCAGATCCGGTGTCGGAGCCCGAGCCCGAGCCGTCACCCGGGTCGGTCGGGCCGACGACCGGCGGGACGAACATGTCGACGAACGAGAGCTCGGCGGCGACTGACGTGTAGATGTCCCAGCCGCCGGTGCACTCGTCCGCGGTGCCGCCCGAGGTGACGCCGGCGACCTCGAGCTTGCCGTTGACCGTGACGAAGGCGGGGCCGCCGCTGTCGCCGTAGCAGCTCGACTTGCCGAGCCGGCCGTCGAAGCAGAGGACGTTCGCGTTCGACACCGACGGATCGCCGACCTGCGCGCAGTCCGCCGTCGAGACGACGACCTTGCGCAGGATGCCGGCACCGCCGCCGTTGTTGTCGGAGTCGCCGTAGCCGACGTCGGTGATCGACGTTGCCGCGCCGACCGTCGTGCGATGGATCGGCGTCACGGCGCGATCAGTCACCGGCTGCGCGAGCTTGATGACCGCGATGTCGTTGTCCCAGGCGTAGCCGTCGTACCCCGGGTGGCCGTGAATCTCGGCGACCGCGACGACGCGTCCACCGCTCGTGTTGCCGACGTTGTCGTCGTCGAACCGGATCTTGACGCCACTCGCGGTCTCGCCCTCGACGCAGTGGGCTGCGGTGAGGACCCAGTCCTTGTCGACGAGCGTGCCGGTGCAGAACCAGTTGCCGGGGCTGTTCTCGAGCGCGACGACGGTCGGAAACTCCGTCGTCGTCGCGTTCTGACCGCCGATGATCGGCTGGTCCGACGAGGAGAGGTCGACGGTCGTGCAGGCCGAGAGCGCGAGCGAAAGCGCGAGCGCGGGGATGTCATGACGGCGCATGGCCGACGGTTCAGCAAGGTCCGCGCCGATCGGCGATCGAGGGCGCAGGCGAAAGCTCTGTCGCGCGCCCCACATGTTCGGGCGCTCGTTCGTGCAACCGCGTGCGCAGTTCGCGAATCGCCGACGGAGCTGCGTGAGTCCGCCGGTGTACAGGTCGAGGCCCGCGCTCCCAGGCAGGCCTCAGCGCACGACGGAGGTTCCGGCGACGTCGAAGAAGAAGCTGAACTTGAACGGCCGAAGCGGCTGAATCTCGATCGGCACGGTCTCGAACGGCGAGCTCACCTGAAACGCGCGGATTGCCTCGGCATCGAGCTCGGCGACGCCCGACGACTTCACGATCGCGAGCTTCACGAGCGTGCCGTCGGCCGCGAGCACGGCCTCGACGGTCGTGTCGCGCTGCGCGGTGCCGAGCGAACCGCGGGTGACGGCGGGCAGCGCCTTCCACACCGCGGCCGGCTCCCAGTTGTCGCGCACCTTGTGCTTGAGCTTGGTGAAGTACGCCGCGAACACCCAGCGCTTCTTGACGAGCACGTCGTCATCGCCCGCGGGCGGCGGGTCCTCTTGTGGAGCGGCCGTATTCGAGATCGCGAGCGGTACTGGCTGTGGCGGCGCGGGCGCCGGTTTCGAGCCAGCGCACGCGGCGAGCGCGAGGACGAGCGAGGCGTGCTTCACACGCGCACCCTAGCTCAGTTCTCGGGCGGGCAGATCGTCACCTCGAACGTGCCGCTGACCTGGTTGTCGCCGTCGTAGCTGCCGACGAGACCGCCCTTGAGCTTGGTGTCCGTGACCTCGTCGACGCGGATCTTGCCGTTGATGCCGATCAGGTTCTGATCGCCGACGACGAACGTCATGTTGCGCGACAGGCTCATCGGGTACTCGCCGACCGCCTTCGGGATGCCGACGATCAGGTGGTCGCCGCTGGGCCCCGAGAAGCCGCACGCGGTGAACGTCGCCGGGTAGAGCGACGTGAAGAACGTGTCGTCGCCCTCCGAGAGGAACGCGTCCGTGTCACCGGCGACGAACGTCCAGTCGGCGCCGCCGACCTTGCCGGCGAGCGGGGTCGACTCGATCGTCGTCGAGCCGCCACCATCATCATCGGTGCCGCACGCGGCGAGGCTCGAGAGGGTCAGGCCAAAGAGAAGAGCGGAGGTCAGTAGCTTCATGCGGGGTCAGACGGTCAGGCCGCCGCGCATGGGAACTATTTTTTGTGGAGGACGACCTCGGCCTTCGAGATGCCGTGCGGCAGCGCGCCGTTGCCGGCAATTGCCGGGATCACGGCGTCGAGACCGAACGGCGTCGCCGAATAGAGCGCGTAGAAGTGCTCGTCGCCGGGCGTCGCGTCGAGCTGGATCGCGCCGGGGACGAGGCGCGACGCGGGATCGAATGCGGTCGGGCCGGTGCCCTGATCGGGATGATAGATCGTCGGCGTTCCCGAGCCGTCGATACCGATGATGGCGACGAAGCCGGGCTTCTGCGCGTTGACCTCGAAGCGGATGCGATCGCCGGGCGCGACCGTGTCGCCCGAGGACAGCCGCCTGGAGTCGGCGCCGGTCGCGAGGTGGACGACGAGCGTGATGTCGTCGCCCTTGACCTGGATGTCGTCGCCGAGCGGCGCGTCGGGACCGCTGGGACGCTTGATGAACACGAGGATCGCGGCGGCCGCGGCGGCGAGCGTGCCGACGGGAACGAGCCAGCGCCACCACGAGCGCCTCTCGGGCGCGGCGCGGGCGACCCGCTGCTGGATGCGCTTGACCTCCATATCGACGTCGACGGAGCGGAGGAATGCCTCCTGCTCGGTGCGCAGCTCGCCGAGGCGCGCGCGATCGGCGTCGGTGGCGTCGGCAAAGCGAGCGGCGTCGAGGTCACCTGCGAGGTGGCGCTCGAGCTCGAGGTCGGTGAGCTTGCGATCAGCCATCGGAAGCTCGTTTCTGGCCGTCGTAGCCGAGGCGGGCGGCGCGCTTCTTCACATGGTCCTCGAACTTCGCGAGGATCTTGCCGACGGTCTTGCGCGAGATGTCGAGCGAGGCGGCGATGCCGTCCTGCGTGTAGCCGTCGAGATGATGGAGGACCGCCACGGTCAGCTCCTCCTCGGAGAGCCCGCGCGTGAGCAGCGCGAGGTCGTGGAGCTTGTCGACGCGGTGCGGCTCCCGGCCGAGGTCGCCGGCCCGGGTGTCCGGATCGACGTCGTCCTCGGTCGCAGTCTTGCGGCGGCGCAGGCGATCGATCGAGGCATTGGTGGCGATCCGGTAGAGCACGGTGAAGGGCGAGGCGCGATCGGTGAACGTCGCGCGTGCAGAGATGTAGCGAGCGAACGTCTCTTGCACGAGGTCGCGGGCCTCCTCGGCATTGCCGACGATGGAGGCACAGCGCCGGTGCAATGCGGGCGCATGGCGCTTGTACAGCTCGGCGAGGTCATCGCCTGCCCCGGACGGAGGCATCTCCCATGTAATGCTAGACGAACGAGCGGCTGAATGCGGGAAGGTTTAGTTACCAAACCCAGGCAAAGTGAAAGATCGGCCATCCCCGCTGGACTCGCTTCCCGTTCCTGTCCTCGAACATCATGATCGCGAAGCCGAGCTCGGTCATGAAGCCGGAGCGGCCGACGAACTGGGCGCCGACCTCGGCCCGGGCGTGGAGTCCGAACATTTCTTCGGTCGAGTACGTGGTCTCGTCGCCGTTGGTGCCGGTCATGATCGTGCCGCCGCCCCCGAGGTCGATGCCCATCTTCCTGAATGACATGTGGCCGCCGATGCCGAGGAACGGGCTCCAGCGCGACGGGTAGGGCGCGAGCACGACGCCCGCATCGACGCCGGCGCTCCCGATGTCGATCGCGGCGCGCGGGAAGATCATCCGCTTCAGGACCATCGTGCCGTTCACGGTGAACATGCCGCGTGCGCTGATCAGATCGAAGCCGATGCCGAGGTGCTTGGTCGTCCGCGGGTTGCGGCGGATGTCCTCCTCCAGCTTCTGCCGCGCGTCGAACGTCGCCTGGGCGCGCGCGTCGAGCTCGCCGAGGTGCTGGTACCAGAGCGAGAACGTCGGGTCCTGGGTGAGCGTCGGGTCGGCCTTGAGCGCGTCGTTGAGCGTCAGGCGCTCGCGCATGTGATCGTTGACCCGCTGATACGCCTCGGCGATCCGCACGAGCGCGCGGGCGCGGCCACGCCACGCGAGGATGTCGCCGGGCGACTCGCGCAGCAGGCGATCGAAGATGTTGAGTGCCGCGTTGGCCTCGCCCTGCGCGAGCAGGCCGAATGCCTCGGTACGCTGGTAGTCGCGGCGCTCCTCGGGCGACAGCTCGTCGGGGTTGCCCTTGAGGATGCCTTGCGAGAGCGGCGCGGCCTTGAACTTCACCGCGTCGACCAGCGCGGCCTGACCGATGGAGACGGCGAGCGTGCCGACCTCGAGTCGATCCGGCAGCACCTTCTTCACGGTGTAGTTGCCGGGCGGTAGTGCGATGTCGATGTCGCGGCCCTTGTCGCTGCGCGCCTCGGCGATCAGGCGCCACTCGTGCTCGTCGAGGACGACGTACTTGGTGCCGTCGCCCTTCGGCACCGTCATCTTCGCGGTCTTGCCCTTCTGCAGCTGCGCGAGCACGAGCTCGCCCTGACCCGACAGCTCGTACTGGAATGACGGGCGCTGCGGCGTGCCGGTCGTCGCGGTGTCGGCGCGCGTCCGCGCGTACGCATAATGATAGGCCTCCGAGACCGTGACCTGCTTGTCGCCGTTCTCGTCGGCCGCGCCGCGCAGACCCGACACGAGGTGATGCGTGAACACCGAGCCGGCGAGCGCGCGCGACTCCTGCGAGAGCTCGTCGGCGCCGCTGCTCGTCAGCAGGACCATGCCCGACAGCTTCGGGTTGTCGACGCTGACCTCGAACTCGTCGACGCGCGCGCCGCCCTTGCGCGTCACCGCGCCCGACTTGCATGCATCGACCACGGCGAGCTTGATCGTCGACGGCATGCTGCGCAGCGTCTGCTGCAGCTCCTTGAACGTCAGCGGATCGCCGCGCAGGTGCAGGCGCTCGTTGTCCGCGTGACCGGAGTAGTAGAAGAAGACGAGCGTGTCCTCGCTGCTCGCCTGCGCCGTGCGCGCGAGATCGCGCAGCGTCGCGCGGACCTCGTTCGTATCGGGATCGCGAAGCAGCGCGACGCGATCGGGCGCGAAGTTGCCGAGCGACACGAGCACGTCGCGCACGCGCTCGGCATCGTTCTCGGCGTAGCGCAGCGGTCGATCGCTCGACCAGCCGGGATTCGCACCGATCACGACGGCATAACGCTGCTCCGCCCACGCCGCTTGTTGCGCCAGGACGAGCACCGCGATCACGACCAGCCAGAAGCGCATCACAAAAAGTTCCCGAAGTGAGACGGCGCTTCGTCTTACCACCGGGAAAGGAAACCTCCATATGAAAATCGCCGCTGCTTCGCTTCTCACGTTTGCTGCACTTACGACCGGCTGTGTGAACTCGTCGACACTCCAGACCGCGAAGGCTCTCGACCCGGGGACGCAACGTATCCTCGTCGGCGGTGGTTTCTACGCGAGCCCCTCGCTCAACGAAGACGCAAGCGACGCCACCGGCGAGGATACGAGCCTCGCATTGCCGTACATGGAGGTCGGCTACCGCCGCGGCATCGTCGACAAGGTCGAGGTCGGCGCGAAGGTCACGATTCCGGGCACGAGCGGCATCGACGCGAAGTACCAGTTCCTGCAGTCCGGCAACCTCGCGCTCGCTGCGGGCCTCGGCGTCGGCTACCTGAAGATCTCGTCGGGCAGCGAGGGCATGGAGACGTCGACGACGGTGTTCGACACGATGGTGCCGGTTTATGCCAGCTACGACCTCGCGAAGGCGTTCGCGGTCTACGCCTCGCCGAAGTACGTGCTGCGCTACGCGAGCAGCGTCGACGACATGAACGAGACGTCGAGCGGCATGAACCACCTGGTCGGCGCGACCGCCGGCGTCCGCGTCGGCAACAAGTTCGGTCTGTTCCTCGAGACCGGCTA
>JABFXX010000319.1 GCA_013368795.1 Kofleriaceae bacterium | reverse complement strand
GGATATCGCCGCGGCGTGCCGCGCCGTGTGGGTTCTTCAGCTTCGCGACGACGCCGAGGTAGTCCTCCGGTCGATGCGCGACGATCACGAGCGTCGCCGGATCCGCCGCGTGGATCAGCTCGTTGAGGACAACGATGCTGTCGGCATCGCCCCAGTGCGCGTCGTCGACGAACATCACGACCGGCCGCACGCGCGCCAGCTTCACGAGCACCGCGCGCAGCGCCTGAAACCCGCGCCGCCGCAGCTCCGCCGGATCCGCGGGCGGCGGCGACTGCAGCGCGAGCTCGCCGAATCGCTTCACGCGCTTCATCACCGGGAACAGCCGCATCAGCGAGCCGAGCTCCTTCGGCGCGAGCGCGTCGACCTGGTCGGGCGGCAGCGAGATGATCGCGCCGGTCAGCATGTCGACGATCCCGTCGAGCATCTTGAACGGCACCTGCTCGCGCTCGAAGCACCTCCCCTCGAGCACGAACACGCTCTCGCCCAGGCCGCGCAGGAACTTGCGGATCAGCGTGCTCTTGCCGAGGCCCGACGAGCCCTTCACGAACACGGTCGCGCCGCGCCGCCGCGAGTCGGCGAACGCACGCTGCAGCTCCTCGATCTCCTTCTGCCGCCCGACGAACGACGTCGGCATCGCCGTGCGCGCCATGTCGCGCGTCCTCGGCGACGGCGCAGCGCCGAGCTGATCGAGGATCGCAAACCCCGTCGGCCGCACCCGCGGACTTGGCTGAAGCAGCAGCATGCACAGGCGCGCCAGGTCGTCGGGCACGCGGGTCGCGAGCTGCCTCGGATCGAGTGGCAGCTCCGTCTGCTTGCGCGTCATCACCTGCTCGGACTCGCCCTCGAACGGCCGCCTGCCCGTCAGCGCCTCGTACAGCATCGCGCCGACCGAGTACCAGTCGCTCGCCTCGGTCAGCGTCTGATCCGACGCCTGCTCCGGCGACATGTACACGGGCGTCCCGACCGCGAGCCGCTCGGGATTGTCCTCGGCGAGGTTCGATACGAGCCCGAAATCGAGCAGCGCCAACCTGCCCTGCGCGGTCACCAGCACGTTGCTCGGCTTCAGATCGCGATGCAGCTTGCCCGCCTTGTGCAGCGCGATCAGCGCATCGATCAGCTGCACGAGCGCGCCGCGCAGCCGCACCTCGTTCACCCCGGTCGCGAGGATGTCCTGGCGCGTTCGCGACGGCCCGCTCGCCACCGACGGCCGCACCCAGTCGATGAACGACACGCCCTCGACGAGCTCCATTGTAAAGTACCAGTCGCCGCCGACCGCATGCAGCTCGTGCAGCGCGACGAGGTTCGGATGAACGATGTCGGCGAGCGCGCGGAACTCGCGCTTGAAGCGATACAGATCGCGGCCCGACGCCTGACGCAGCATCTTGAGTGCGACCTCGCGCTGGAGCTGGCGATCGAACGCGCGATAGACGACGCCCGCACCTCCGGCACCGAGCGTGCCCCGCACCTCGAAGCGGCCTGCGCCCAGTACAGGCGCAGCGTCGGCGACATCCATCGAGCCCATCCTACCTCAACCGCGCCGGCCGTCATCGCGGGAGACCGTGACTGCGACGACCGCGCGTCACGTCGGGCATGACCGCCCCTCGACGATCATGCGGCCCGTCGTCGCCTCAGACGTGCGCCGACGCCACAGCTCGCGACCACGCGAGAGCTGGCGCCAAGAACGGCGACAGCGAGCGGAGCTGGTGGCGACAAGCCCAGACCGACGAGCGCTGTCTGACAGGATTTCTACAGCATGAGTGTTTCGAGCTGCCGCAACGCCCACGTTCGGGGCACGCCGATGCGTTTCGGCTTCACGGGCTGGGTCCCGGCGAGCGCGAGCAGCAGCTGCTGGGCATCCATCGCCTTGATGTCGTGCTTGGGAAACCGCTCGACCGCCGCGAGCTCCTTCGCGGCAATCCCGCGCCGGCGCCCCTCCGCGAGCAATGCCTCCCACGTGCGGTCGCGATAGAACATGCCGCGCGCGATCTCGATCAACGCATCCCGCGTGCGCCCACGGATCGCGCGCGTGAACGCGGCGACCGACAGCGCGACGCGAATGCTGACGAGCGCGACCGACACCGCGCGGTAGCCCTGCTCTCCCGGCAGATGCGCCACCGCGACTTCGTCGTCCGCTTCGAGCTCACCGCGCACGAACTGCTCGTACACCTCGCCGACCCCGCGCATACCGAATGGCGCGAGCTCGGCGGCCCGCAGCGCGCCCATGCTCGACGCGCCCCACACCTCGATCCCTCGCTCGAGCGCGACGAGGATCTCCTTGTGCCAGACCGCCGCCATCCGCTCGAAGTAGCCGTCGATGATCGCGATCCGCCGGACACCGCGCATCCGGGTCGCGCGCAGGATGTCACCGACCGCCGCCGGCGGCCGGACATCGGCGTCCGGCAACAGCTCGCGCACCGTGTCCGCCGAAAGCGTCGGCCCGACGTAAACAATGGTGTCCGGCGTCCGCTTGGCGGCCATCCGCGTCCGAGCGCCGGCCCGCGTCGTCGCGTGGCGCGGATCCGGCCACGGCTTGCCCGACGACCGATTGTCCGACGACCGTTTGTCCGACGACCGTTTGTCCGACGACCGTTTGTCCGACGACCGTTTGTCCGTCGACCGTTTGTCCGTCGACCGTTTGTCCGCAGCTCGCTTCTTCATCCCAGTGCCTCCACGTCCGTGGCGCGGCCGGGGACGATGACCTTCACCGTGGGGACCTTGATGGTCGGGTGCGTGAGATCGACGACGATGACCTGGTCGAGCGGCGCCACGATCTGCGCGAGGGCGTCGCCGAGGCCTTTGACGGCGAGGCGCGGGAGATCGTCGTAGAGAACGGGCTCGTCGGTCGGCTGGGCGAGGCGCTCCCAGATGTCGACGAGGAGCTCGCGATCGGTGGCGCGCTCGTAGTCGAACGGGAAGAAGTCGTCGCGGCCGCCAGCGATGTACGTCAGGCGCGTCTGCGCGGCCTCGGTGATCGCGCGTGAGATCGCGATCTCGGGCAGCCAGTGCGCGCCGAAGCCCTGGTACATGCCGAGCGGCCGCCAGCTGACCTCGTGAGGGTTCTCCATGATCGCGCAGCCGATCGCGGTGATGTTGGTGTCGGACGCGAGATCCCAGACGAAGATGCGCGCGCCGGTGGACGTGATGCGATCGACGAGGTCGCGGCAGCGCGCATCGGTGATCGTGTCGAGGACGAGGCGGCGATCGCCGCCGCTGCGCCGCCACGCGGCCTCGGCATCGCGTTCGAGGACCTCGCACAGGCCGTGGACGACGGCCTCGACGAGGACGTTGCCCGAGGCGAGGCCGTTGGAGGACATGTCGAAGATGGGCGGCGACGTGAACGTCGTGTCGAGCGAGACGGCCTGCTCGGGGACGAGGATCGGGGCGGCGGCGACCAGATCGAAGCCCTCGACCCAGCGCCAGGATGCGGCGAGGTCGAGCTTCTTGCGCGGCCGCGGGAGGACGCGGACGTCGACGACGTTGCGAGCTTTGGCGAGCGATCGGTACGAGCCCCGGACGACTGGGAGGGAGAGGTTCTCGGCGCTGAACGTCTCGAGGCTCTCCATGAGCGCGGAGATGCGGGCGGCTGCGGGCGAGAGGCCCTTGCCCTGCTGGGTCGAGAGGGATTTGCCGAGCGGGCGGATCGCGGCGAAGACCGGGATGCCGAGCGTGTCGAGGCCGGTGTGGTCGGCGATCCGGGTGATGCCCGCGGGCTTTGCGGCGGGCGCGAACCGGCGCCACGTGGCGTCGAGGGTGGCTGCGCGGTAGGTGCCCTCGCGAAGCCGGCTCGGGGCGTCGAGGACCTGATCGAAGAACCGGAGCATCGCGAGAGGGGTGCTATAACCGATCCGTGCGGGTCCTCGCCTTGTGCTGCGCCGTGGTGATCGCCGCGCCCCTTGGAATCGGCTGCTCGACCGGCGGGACGTACATGTCCGGCGGGCGCCAGGAGAGCGACGTCGACCGCGGCGAGACGAACGGCCGGATGTTCGATTTCGTGTCGAACAAGCCCGAGGGCGACGACTGGCAGATCCGGGTGCGCGACAGCTCGCTGTGGGCGGCGTATGGCGATCGCGAGGACGTGACCGAGCTCGGCACGGCGAATTTGACCAAGAAGGAGACGGCCAAGCTCTGGGAGCTCGTCGACGCCGCCGAGATCCCCGACCGCAAGAAGGGCAAGAAGGACGAGGACGAGGGCTGGGTCCAGCTCAGGCTCCGCGAGCCCGACGAGGGCGAGCACGATATCTTCTCGGTCTTCATCTCCCGGGCGGACGCCGAAGAGGATGAAGAGGTCGTATCGCTCGCCGGCTATCTCCAGGATCTGATACAGAAACACTTCAAGAAGACGCCGGAATTCTGATGTCTACGACCCATGGAATCTTGATCGCGCTGTCCCCCAAGCGCCTCGCACTACTCCAGTCCGAGCCCGAGACGCTCGAGGACGTGATCGAAGCGCGCCACGAGGATGCGATTCCCGGCCTCCTCGACATGCAAACGCACTGGGAGACGCTCGACATGCTCGTCTCGGGACGCGGCCGCGACCCGGTGCTCGGCGATGCGTTCCTCGCCCGCAGCGGCAAGCCGCTCTCGGTCGATACCGCCTTCGAGCAGGCACTCGTGCTGACGCCGGCGCGCGTCGCCGAGGTGGCGGCAAAGCTCGCCGAGGTGCCCGCGACGCTCGTGAAGGAGCGGTTCGCGCAACTCGCCGAGGCGAAGACGCCCGGCAAGCCGGCGAACGCGAAGCAGATGGCCGCGCTCGATGCCCTGTTTCAGAAGATCGTCGCGCTCTACGCCGACGCGGCGAAGCAGAAGCAGTCGATGCTCGCTGTCCTGGTGTAAGAGCCGTCCCGTAAGTCAGCACTTAGCTGCTACATCAGCGAAGCAGAATGCTCGCCGTCCTGGTCTACCCGCTACATCAGCGCGTCGGCCTCGCGCTCGAGCGCGACCGACCAGCGCAAATAGAACAAGAGGTACGGGTCCGGGATCACGAGGACCTGGGCATGCTCGTCCCACTCGAGCGACGGGCCGGTCGGCGGTGCGAACGTCGACGCGATCTGACCGAACGTGACGCACGCGCGAGTCACGCTCGCACCGTCGGGCGCTGCGCCCTTGCACAGGGTCTCGAGGCGCTGCGTGAGCTCGGAGTAGTCGACCGAGAGCAGCGGCGGATCCATCGCGAGCGCGCGCATCACCGTGAGGTACACGTCGCCGACGCGGCCGTCGGTGTGGACGTACGAGCGGCGCTCGCCGGTGCGGCTGCGCGGGCCGGAGATCAGCGCGCGCACGAGCGAGCGGAAGTCGACCGTGCACGACGTGAGAAACAGGATCTCCTTGCGTGACAGCTCGTCGAGCTGCACGGCGCGCGGCTGCTCGAGGTTCTCGCGCACGCCGAGGTGGTTGCACATCCACAGGCAGATCGACTGCATGAGCTGCGGCGAGCCCGCGGCCTCGCGTGCGAACAGCTGCAGCGTCGCGTCGTCGACCTCGAGGCCGAGCAGCTTGATGCCGCGCCGAGGGATCTCGAGCAGGTCCTTGCGGCTCCAGTAGTCGAGATCGACGGCGAGCACGCGACCGCGCAGCTCGGGCAGCGCGAGCACGACGTTGTCGGCGCGGTGCGGAACCGACGCGACGCAGATCCGCACGCCACGGCTCGCCGCATCCTTGAGCTGCTGCGCGACGTCCGACTGGATCGCCGGCGGGATGTAGTGGAAGTCGTCGAGCAGGATCGTGTACGGCGAGTACGCGAGCTCGCCGACGACCTGCGGCAGGCCGCGCCGGTTGGCCGTTGCCGACGAGGTCTCGAGGTGCGCGTTCGCGGCGATGCTGGTCGCGCGGCCCGAGACGCCCGTGCCGGCGACGCCGATGCTCGCGCCGTGCTCGCGGTTGTGGGTATCCGTCGCCGTATCGGACGTCAACGCCGTCGTCGCGTGCGGCTCGCCCCACCAGTCGAGCACGCGATCCCAGAGCTGGTCCGGCGTGCGCACCGACGCGCCGCTGACCGTGATCAGGTTGTCCTCGCCGACGACGTGCTGCACGAGCACCGTCTTGCCCGCCTTCGACGGACCCGAGACCGAGGCGATCTGCGTCGACTGGCGCATCCATTCGCGCAGCAGCCGCTCGTGGTGCGCGCTGCCGACCGCGCGCTCGACGTACGTGTGCGTCGGGAACGAGGTCGGCGTGAACACCTCGGCGGACGACAGACGGGGCATCTGCGCATCATCGCTGATGGTCCTGACGTTTGCCCGCGGACCTGTCACAGACCGACGCGCCAACGTGACGTCGGCGCACATCCCGACGGCTGCCAACATGCCGAGCCAAGGTCACGCGCACGGCACACGCATTGCTGAGTCTCGACCTATGGATCGCAATGGCCTCGACCTGATCGCCGCGGACGACCCGCGCATCGAATCGATCTGGCGTGCACTAGAGGCCCAGGCCCAGCCGTCGTACTTCCTCACGTGGGGCTGGATCGAGAACTGGCTCGCCGCGCTACCCGCGGAGGAGCGCCCGTCGCTCGCGGTGATCTCCAACGGTGGCGAACCCGCAGCCGCGTTCTTCCTCGCGCAGAGGCGCGTACGCCGCAATTTCGTCCTGCAGAGCAACGCGCTGTTCTTCAACGCGACGGGCTCGCCGCGCCACGACGAAGTCGCGATCGAGCACAACGGCATGCTCGCCGCGCCCGGCGCGCGCCGCTCGCTGTCGGGTCTGCTCGAGATGCTGCCCGCCGAGTGGGACGAGCTGTACCTGCCGGCGATCGACCGCTACGCGTTCGACGACCTCGGCGCACCGACGTCGCCGCTCGCGACCCGCTACAAGGTGAGCCTCGAGCGCGAGGTGTCGGCGCCGTTCGTCGATCTCGACGCGGTCCGCAACGTCGACGGCGGCTACGAGGCCCTGCTCCACCCGAGCACGCGTACGCAGCTGCATCGCGCGCGCGACATCGCCGGTGACGTCGAGATCGAGATCGCCGAGGACGAGGACCACGCGATGGACATCTGGGGCGAGCTGCTGCGCCTGCACGCGAGGCGCTGGGCGAGCCGCGGCCTGCGCGGCGCGTTCGCGTCGAGCTGGTTCGAGCAGTTCCACCGCCGACTGATCTCGAGCCGCCTGCGCCACGGCGAGATCCAGCTCGTGCGCGTGTCGTCCGGCAACAAGACGCTCGGCTGCCTCTACAACCTCGTGTCGCACGGCCGCGTGATGTTCTATCAGTGCGGCCTCGCATCGCTCGACAATCCGTTCGCGAAGGCCGGCTACCTCTGCCATGCGGTCGCGATCGAGCACAACGCCCGCGCGGGTCATGCGATCTACGATCTCGTCGGCGGCCGCGCTCGCTACAAGGAGAACCTCGCGACCGGTGCGTCTCGACTCGTCTGGGTCCGCGTGCAGCGTCCGCTGGCGCGCTTCTCGATCGAGGAGAACCTGCGCCGCTGGAAGGACATGCTGCTCGGCGAGCCGGCGCCGGGGGCTTTCATCGGCGAGCCGCTGCTCGATCCGAAGGCCGCGTAGCTACATCGCGCGCGCGAGCCGGCGCAGCTCGTCGCGCATCGCGTCCGCACTCGCATGAAACCGCCGGCCGTGCCCCGGCAGCACGTGCGTGAAGCGATGCGTCGCGAGCTTCTCCATCGACCGCTTCTGCTCCGGCCACGAGTACCAGCACACGCCGCGGCCGGCCTCGAGGCCCGTGCCATCGTCGGTCGCCCACACGTGGTCGCCGGTGAACGCGTACGTATCGCGATAGACAAGCACACAGCTGCCGCGCGTGTGGCCGGGCACCGGGACGATCACGAGATCGTCCGCCAGCGCGATCGGCGCGTCGCCCTCGACGATCCGCTCGGCGTGGCGCGTGTCGCCGACCGCATCGGCGCGATGGATGATCCGCTCGCAGCCGAACCGCTCGCGAAACTTCGCATGATCGGCGACGTCATCGCGATGGGTCAGAAACATCAGTCTCACGCCGCCGAGCTCGTCGAGCCGATCGAGCAGCGTGCCGGCCGCGCGTGGTGAATCGACGAGCACGTTGCCGCCGGGCCGTCGGATCAACCACGACGCCGCGCCGTACGACGACTCGGCCGCCCAGCCGCAGAAGTAGACGTCGTCGGCGATCGCCTCGGGCAGCGACCGCGCTGCCGCCTTCGTGTCGAGCTTGCGCGTTGTCCCGATCGAGCTCGTCGGGCACGTGACAAGCGCCATCAGCGCGCGATGCAGCTCGCCCTCCCCCGCCGGCTGGTGCGCGACATACGACTGCGCACGGCGATCGGTGCGCGAGAACGTCGCAGGCGCGAGCTGCCGGCAGAGGTCGCAATCGATGCACGAGCTGTCGACGAAGAGCTCGCCGTCGACATTCTCGGGGATGCGATCGCTGGCGCGGGCCATGTCGCGAGTATGGCGTCTTCCGCCGCTAGCGCACGCGCGCGCTGACGATCGGCACGAACCACACAGCAAAGCCCGTGCGAATACACTCGATCGTCGCGTCGAAGTAGTCGCGCACGTCGAGTGCCGGCAGGCCGATGTGGTGCGCGATCGCCTCGACGTAGCCGTCGCGCCACGCCTCGAGGATCGTCGCGAACGTCTCGCGGGGCACGCGCTGGGTGTCGACGATCACGTAGTCGATCACCGGCTCGTCGACCGCGAGCGCGCGGAGGTGCGCGTACGCGTTGCGGCCGATGTGGAGGTCGGTGCCCGTCGCCTTGCCGAAGTTGCGCGGGCCCGACGGCCAGAACGCGCCGAGGTCGAGCCGCGCGGGCGAGGCGTGGATCATGTCGTAGTCCTCGACGAGCAGGTGGACGTGGCCGCCGCGTGCGGTCACGCGGACGAGCTCTGCGATCACGCGCTCGGGGTGCGGGACGGCCTGCAGCATGTGCCGGCACACGACGAGATCGAAGCTGCCATCGCCAAACGGCAGCTCGAACGCGTCGGCCTGCCGGAACACGAGCCGATCGCCGAACGCGGCGTAGCGCTCGCGCGCGAGATCGAGGTGCGGCTCGAGCAGATCGACGCCGGTCACGCGCGCCGCCGGGAACAGCGCCGCGAGGCGCGAGCTGATCTCGCCGGTGCCGCAGCCGACGTCGAGGATCCGCGCCGGCTGACCGTAACGCCGGAACAGCGGCTCTTCCTGCGGCCAGATCGCCTCCGCCTGCGCCGTGAGGTTCCGGACCATCGACTCGTCAGCCATTTGCTTCGCTTGTGGATTGCGATCGGTCACAGCGCCGGCAGCTTAGCTCGCGCGGCCCGCGAGAGCCGTACAGGACGTGCAATCGCGACCGGTACAGTCAGGCGGCCCACCAGCGCGCGGCCCACGCCGCACACAGCCTCGCGAGCTCCTCCCGCAGGCGCGCGTCGCGGCCGAGATCTCGAACCTTGTCGCGCGCGATCGTCGCGCACTTGCCCTCGTAGCGCGGCCACGGTCGGCTCCGCGGCACGCGATCGGCGACGCAGCGCGCCCAGTACTCGCCGCGACATGCCGCGACGCCTCGCAGGTGGGCGAGCGAATCCGCGAGGCATCGATCGCAGAGCGCATCGCGCGAGCAGCAGCCCATGATCCACCGTAGCGCCGCGGTGTGACGGCGCGACGATCGATCAGCTACACGACGCCGCGCGCTCGAGCAGCAGCGTGCGCTCGCGCGCATTCTTCGTGAGCGATGCCGCGCGCTCGAGCTCGATCTTCGCTTCCGCAGCGCGGCCGAGCTTGATCAGCAGGTCACCGCGCACGCCGTACAAGAGATGGTAGCTCGCGAGCGCCGGCTCGTTGCGTAGCGAATCGACGATCGCGAGGCCGGCGGCGGGACCGTCGGCCATCGACACGGCGACCGCGCGGTTCAGCTCGACGACGGGCGACGGCACGATCTCGACGAGCTCGCCGTACAGCGACGCGATCTGGTGCCAGTCCGTGTCCTCGGCGCGCCGGGCGCGCGCGTGACATGCGGCGATCGACGCCTGCAGCACGTAGGGACCATGGCCGTCGAGTGCCTGTGCGCGATCGAGCGCCGCGAGGCCGCGACGAATGAGCACCCAGTCCCAGCGCGCGCGATTCTGCTCGAGCAAGAGGATCGGCTCGCCCTTCGCGTTGACGCGCGCGTGCGTGCGCGATGCCTGGATCTCCATCAGCGCGACGAGGCCGTGGACCTCCGGCTCCTGCGGCGTCAGCCCCGCGAGCACGCGCCCCAGGCGCATCGCGTCCTCGCACAGCGCCGGGCGCATCCAGTCGTCGCCCGCGGTCGCCGAGTAGCCCTCGTTGAAGATGAGGTAGAGGACCTCGAGCACCGACTGCAGGCGCTCCGCTCGGTCCTCGCCGCGCGGCAGCTCGAACGCAACCTTCGCGTCGGCGAGCGTCTTCTTCGCGCGGACGATCCGCTGCGCGATCGTCGGCTCCGGAGCGAGGAACGCACGCGCGATCTCCGGCACCGTCAGACCGCCGAGCAGCCGCAGCGTCAGCGCGAGCCGCGCCTCCGTCGACAGCACCGGATGACACGCCGTGAACATGAGACGCAGGAGGTCGTCGCCGACGTCGTCGTCGATCGCCGCCTCGACATCCGGTCTCTCGGAGACCGGTGCGCCCATCTCGTCGTGTTTCCGCTCCACCATCTTGTGTCGACGCAGTTGATCGAGCGCGCGATTCTTGGCTGTCGTCATGAGCCACGCGCCCGGATTGTCAGGGACTCCAGTTTCGGGCCACTTCTCCAGCGCGGTCACGAGCGCGTCTTGCGCGAGCTCCTCGGCAAGGCCGACGTCGCGGACCATGCGCGCGAGCCCCGCGATCAGGCGCGGAGACTCGATACGCCAGACGGCATCGATGGTTCGCTTGACGCTGTCGGTCTGCACGACGTGTGCAGACTAGCGCAGCGGCGGCCTAGCTGCGATTGTTCGCCGCGATCTGAGCCGCCATCTGATCGAACTTCTCGCGAACCTCGGGTGGCATGTCGAAGTCCGTCATCTCGACCATCGGGCGAATCTCGATCTCGCTCTCGATGTCGGGCAGCGCGCCCGGGCAGCGCTTCACCCACTCGATGCACTCCTCGAGCGAGCGGCACTGGAAGATCCAGTAGCCCCCGATGAGCTCCTTGGACTCCGTGAACGGGCCATCGATGACCGTGCGCTTGTCGCCCTTGAACCGGACCTTCGCGCCCTTGCTGCTGGGCTGGAGCCCGTCGGCGGCGAGGAGGATGCCCGCCTTGACGAGCTCCTCGTTGTACTTGCCCATCGCCTCCATGGCCGCCGGGTCGGGCGGGCCCATCGCTTCGAGCTCGGCGGGCGCTTTGACGATCACCATGAAACGCATCGTTCGTTCTCCTCAGTGGGCGGTGTGTTGAGCGAAGTGACGGGAGGCCTCGGCGGGGAAATCGGCGAGCTCGAACACGGTGCGAACCTCGATCTCGCCGTCCTTGATCGGCGCCTTCTTCGCCCACGCGATCGCGTCGGCGAGCGAGGCCGCCTGGATCATCCAGTAGCCGGCGAGCACCTTGCGAGGGTCACCGAACGGCCCCTTCGTGACCTTGCCGGTCGCGAGGTCGACGCGCGCGCCCTTGGCGGTGCCATGGAAGCCCTCGCCGCCGAGCATCGCCTTCGCCGCGACGAGCTCGGCGTTGTACCGGTTCATCGCCTCGATGATGTCGTTGCTCGGCATCGCGCCAGACTCCGCCTCCGGGCTGCTCTTCAGGAACAGCACGTAGCGGTGCATGCCGGGCGCGACAGGCGGCATCGCCGCGCGCATCGCGGCCTCGCTCGCCGGATCGGCGCCGAGGTCTTCTGCTTCGACGATCTGCCGGATCTCGATCTCGCACTTCATCGGCAGGCGCTTGGCCTCTGCGATCGCGGCATCGAGCGTCGGGAACCGGAGGATCGCCCAGCCGGCGACGAGCTCCTTGGACTCGGCAAACGGTCCGTCGACGACGCGGACCTTGCCGGCGTCGAACTTCACTCGCGCGCCCTCGGCGCTCGGCTTCACGCCGTCCTGCGCGAGCAGCGTGCCGTTGCGAAAGCCCTCCTCGGCAAGCTTCGCCATGTCGGCGAAGATCGACGGGTCGGGCATGATGCCCGCTTCACTGTTGGCGTCCGACGGAACGATCGAGAAAAACCGCATCTGAGTACCTCCTGTGTGATTACAAGAGGGCGACGAACGAGCGGTCGCCGGATCGACACGGACTCGAAGATTTTTTTCGCGCCCTGATTCCGCCGAGTTAGGCGGCCGCTCCTCGACCCAGCGTGCGGGCGAACAGATCGAGCATCGCGGTCCAGTGCCGCTCCGTCTGCGCGGCGTCGTGCACCGGCGTGTCGCTCGGCACCCAGCCGTGCTTCGCGGCGTAGGTGACCACCTCGTGCTCGACGCCGGCCTCGGCGAGCGCGCGATCGAGCTGCGCCTGCTGCTCGGCGGTGAACCCCGCGTCGTCGGTCGCACCCCCGACGTAGACCTTCGCGCGGATCTGCGTCGCGAGCAGGTGCGGGCTATCCGGCGCGTCGGTGACGAGCCCGCCGGGATGAAACGCGGCGGCGGCCGCGATTCGATCGGGGTACGTCGCTGCGGCCAGGAACGACATGCGCCCGCCGAGGCAGTAGCCGGTCGTGCCGACCTTGCCCGGCGCGCGCTCGCCCAGGTGAGCGAGGAACGCGCGGGTGTCGCGCATGAGGTTCGGGGCAGTCGCGGTCGAGAAGTACGTCTTCGTCCAGTGCGCGCGCACCTCGGGGTCCGTGAATAGCTTCACCGGATCCGGTGCCACGTACTCGCCGCCCGCGCGATAGAACAGATTCGGCAAGAGCACGTAGTAGCCGGCGCTCGCGAGGCGCTCGCCGATCTCGAACAGCGCGGGGCGAATCCCGACGCCGTCCATGTAAAACAGCACACCCGGCCACGGTCCCTCGCCGCTCGGCGTGAACACGTGCGCGTCGCAGGTACCGTCGTCGGTCGCGATCTCGATCTTGTCGTGAGCCATCGCGCGCGACTCTAACGCGGCGCGAGCGACGCGACGACCGCGAGCAACTCGGCGGGCTCGACCGGCTTGGGCACGTGGTTCTGGAACCCGGCGAGCATCGCCCGGGTGCGATCCTCCTTGCGCGCGTACGCCGTGAGCGCGACCGCGGGCGTCCGGCCGCCGTGCTCGTCGGGCAGAGCACGCACGCGGCGGATCAGGTTGTAGCCGTCCTCGCCGGGCATGCCGAGATCCGAGATCATGACGTCGGGGCGTTCGCGCTGGATCGCGTCGTACGCGGCGGCGGCGCTGTCGGCCGTCGTCACGGTCGCCTGACACTGCTCGAGCAGCGACCGCACGTAGCTGCGCGTATCCTCCTCGTCGTCGACAACGAGCACGCGCATGCCGGAGAGCTTCGCCGGCGGCGTGTACGCGACTCGATGGTTCGCGCTCACGTGCCCGCGCATCGTCGGCAACCGCACCGTGAACGTCGCGCCCGAGCCCGGCCCTTCGCTGGTCGCACTCACCGAGCCGCCGTGCATCGTGACGACATGCTGGACGATCGACAGACCGAGGCCGAGCCCGCCGAGCCGGCGCGTGCTGCCCTCCTCCGCCTGGCGAAACCGATCGAACACGTGCGGGAGGAACTCCTTGGCGATGCCGATGCCGGTATCGCTGATCGAGATCTCGACGAAGTCGCCGCGCGACTCGGCGCGCAGCGCGACGAGCCCATCCTTCGGCGTGAACTTGACCGCGTTGGATAGCAGGTTCCACACGACCTGCTGCAGGCGGCTCGAGTCGCCCTGCACGGTCGCGTTGCCCTCGACGAAGATGTCGAGCCGCACGCCCTTGTTCTCCGCGACCGGCCGCACCGTCTCGACGGCCGCACCGATGACACCGGCGATGTCGGTCGGCTCCATGTCCATCGGCAGCTTGCCGGTGATGATGCGCGAGACGTCGAGCAGATCCTCGACGAGCTGCGCCTGCACGTGCGCGTTGCGCTCGACGACCTCGAGCGCACGCTCGCGCTTCTCGGGTGCGACCATGCCCGAGCGCAGCATCTGCATCCAGCCGAGGATCGCGGTCAGCGGCGTGCGCAGCTCGTGGCTGACCGTCGCGAGGAACTGGTCCATCAGGTGGCTCGAACGCTCGGCTTGCGATCGCGCGGCCTGCTCGGCCTCGAGTAGCTCGATGCGTTCGCGCTCGGTCTCCTTCTGCGTCCGCAGGTCGCGCGAGATCGTCGCGAGCGCCGCCGTCTCTCCCCGGCCGTCGCGCAGCGGGAAGATCGCATAGAGGACGGGTATCTCCTCGCAGGTCTGCGCGTTCCGGAACAGGAGCTCGCCCTCCCAGTAGCCCTCGCGCATCGCGGTCGGCACGACCACGTCGCGGACGAACGCGCGCTGCGCGGGGACGAAGCAATCGACGAAGTCTGCCGGCATGCTCGCGAGGTCGGGGATGCCGATCAGGCGGAGTCCCGCCGGGTTCACGTAGGTCGGACGCGAGCCCATGTTCGCGATCCCGACGAAGTCGCGCGTCTCGTCGAGGACCCGCGACAGCTGATGGGCCCGCGCCTCGATCGCCGTGCGCGCCTGCTCGGCTCGGATCCGTGCGGTGACCTCGTGTCCGCTGACGATCAAGCCGACGGTCGAGCCATCGCCGGCGATCAGCGGCTGGTAGATGAAGTCGACGTAGCGATGCTCGACCCCGCCATCGTCCAGCGCGATCACGACGGGCATCGCGTTGCCGATGAACGGCTCGCCGGTCGCGTAGACGCGATCGAGGAGATCGAAGTACTCCGTCCCGACCTCGGGCAGCGCCTCGCGGACCGATTTGCCGATGACCTCGCGGCCGTTGACCAGGCGGTAGTAGGCGCGGTTGGCGAGCTCGAACACGTGGTCCGGTCCGCGCAGGAACGCGAAGAACCCGGGCGCCTGGTCGAACACCGATAGGAGCTCGCGCAGCATGCGATCGACCCGCTCGGCGCGATCGAGCACGCCGGCCGCGACCTGCGGCGATGTCGTGATTCGCTTCTCGCGCAGCTTCGTCACGTTGACCGTGTGCTGGAGGACGAACTCGACCGTGCCGTCCGTGTCGAACAGCGGCGTGTGCGTCGCGCTCCAGTAGTGGTCTCTGTACTCGCCGTCGATCGCGATCCGATAGTGGATGAACGGCAGGACGCCCGGCTCGCCCGTCGCGAACACGCGCTCGATCGAGCGGACGAGCTGCGTCGCTGGCTCGTTGTTGGGATCCGCGGGATCGTGCGGGAACATCTGGAGCAAGCGGTGACCGATCAGCTGCTCGCGCGTCCTGCCGGTGACCTCGAGATACGCCTTGTTCACCGCGACATAGCGAAGCTCGCGGTCGAGCACCATGTACGGATTTGGCGAGGCCTCGAATGCGGCCGCGAGATCGAGCATCAAGCCGGACTACCCTGTTCGGCCCGCTTCGCCAAGCGGAGAACACGGCGGGAGCGTGAGAAGTGCGGCGGTAGGACGTGAGCGCTCGACGGGCGCTCACGCACTCGCGAGTCCACCGATCATCCAGGCTGCGCCCTGCCCGTTCAGCGGAAGCGAAGGGGCCTCCGAATGCTTCTATTGCGTTCCATGTCCCGATCCGATCTCGACACGGTCCTCTCTCGTGCCGCCAAGCTCGCCGCCGAGCACGGCCTCTCGAGCGACGCGTTCATGGCCGCCGCCTGGCAGGCCTATCTCGATGCCCACCCGGGTATGCGCGAGCAGCTCGAGGACAAGGCGCTTCGCTCCGAGCTGAAGAAGCTGCGCAAGCGCGGCCTCGTCGCGTCCGCCTAGAGCGTGCCGCCAACCATCGGCGGCACGACCACCGACGGCGCGAGCGTGACGTGCCCCGTCTTGTCCGCCATCGTCAGGCTCAGCTCGACGAGGCTTGCCGCACACGTCTGATCGAACTGCGCGACCGTGAGGTTCTCGCCGGTTCCAAACTTCACCCAGCGCTCGTACTGCGAGTAGACGGCGGGCTCGCCGAGCGCCAGCGCGACCATCGTGCCGTCGGGCAGCTTCAGCGTGCCCGAGCTCGTCGCGCGATCGTTTGCGCCCTGCGGATCGGTCACGATCACCGAGACGCGGAGGATCCGCGGCGCGTACATCGCGTGGCAGCTGACCGTGACGCCGGCGATCACCGGCGAGCTCGACGGGCTTGGGCCGGTGATCGGGAACTGCGTCGGCACGAGCGTCGCAGCGTCGGCGCCCATGCTGCCGCTCGCGTCACTGCCACCGCCGCTCGCGTCACGGTCACCGCCGGCATTCGCGTCGATCGTGGCCCCGGGATCGTCGTCGCCTCCGCTGGGCGACGGGTGACACGCGGTGAGGGCAAGTGCGAGACAGATGAGGGTCGAGGGCGTCATCACGCTGTTAACCCGCGTCCCATCGCGATGTCGCACGAAATCGGTGCCACAGTTCGGGCATGGGCGATCCGGACGAGGCGTTTGCGCGGGCCGGGGTGCTGTTCGATGAGGGTCGCTACGAGGAGGCGTTCGCGGCCTACGGCGAGGTCGTCGCCGCGGATCCGACGCGGGCTCGTGCGATCGGTGCGCAGGCCCGCTGCCTGTCGGCGCTCGCGCGGCACGACGAGGCGATCGCATTGGCGACTCGCGCGGTCGAGGTCGATGTCGCGCAGCCGTACGCGCATGTCGCGCTGATCGTCGCGCTCCACAGCGCGAGCCGCCCCGAGCCCTTGATCGCCGCAGTCGGTGAGGCGGAAGGCGTCGCGTTCTCGCAGATCCAACGCGGATCGATTCAGGCGATGCTCGCGTACGCGTATGTCGAGCTCGACCAGATCGACCACGCGTATGCCGCGGCCAGCAAGTCCGTCGAGCTCGCACCCGAGTCCGCGATGGCGCACTGCGCGCTCGCGAGCGCACTCGGCCTGCAGAACCGCATGGGTCCGGCGCTCGCCGCGATCGAACGCGCGGTCGCAATCGAGCCGACCGACGCGTTCTACGCGGACCGGCGCGACACGCTTCGCAAGGGCGTCGAGATCCTCGAGGGTGCGCTCGCCGAGGCACGCGCGCGCCTCGATGGGTCACCGAGCGCGGATGCGTGGAGCGATGTCGGCGCGCTACTCGACCTCCTCGGTCGCTATCGCGAGGCCGCCACGGCATTCGAGCAGGCGATCGCGATCGATCCTGCACACGTCGCCGCGTGGACCGGCAAAGGTTGGGCGCTCCATCGCGAAGGCGGCCGGTTCCCCGAGGACGTGCTCGCGTTTCAGAAAGCCGACGAGCTCGGGAAGCGCAAGTCGAAGCGCGCCAAGAAACCGACGAAGACGACAAAGAAGTCGGCGAAGAAGGCCAAGCGGCGCTGAACGCGCGACCGCGTGCTACATGGGCACGGTCTCATGCTGTTCCAGCCCCTGACCTTGCGCTGCGGTGTCGTCCTCCCCAACCGGATCGCGCTCGCGCCGATGACGAACCAGCAGTCGCACGCCGACGGCCTGCTCGGTGACGACGAGCTCGCGTTCCTCGCGCGCCGCGCCGACGGCGGGTTCGGTCTCGTCGAGACGTGTGCCGCGTACGTCGCGCTCGACGGCAAGGCGTGGCCCGGCGAGCTCGCGGTCGATCGCGACGCCTGCATCCCGGGGCTCACGCGTCTCGCAGCGCGAATGCACGCGGCGGGTGCGGCGTGCATGGTCCAGCTGTTTCATGGCGGCGTTCGCGCCGAGCCCGACCTCACCGGTGAGCAGACGTGGAGCGCGAGCACGTGGACCGAAGACTCGCCGACGTTTCACGAGCCGCGCACCGCGACAGAGGGCGACATCAGGCGCGTGATCGGTCAGTTCGCCGACGCCGCCGCACGCGCGGAGGCCGCCGGGTTCGACGGCGTCGAGCTGCACGGCGCGCACGGCTATCTGCTCTCGCAGTTCTTGTCTCGCACGATGAACCCTCGCACCGATGGCTGGGGCGGCGACCTCGTCGGCCGCGCACGGCTCGTGCGCGAGGTGATGCGCGCGTGCCGGGCGCGCTGCTCGTCGCGCTTTGCGATCGGCGTGCGCCTCTCGTTCGAGGATTTCGGCAACGCCCGCGGCATGGACCTCGACGAGAACCTCGAGGTCGCGCGCTGGCTCGCCGACGACGGCGCCGACTTCATTCACGCATCGCTGTGGGACTTCCGCCGACCGTCGTCGAAGTATCCGACCGAATTCGTCCTGCCGAAGGTTCGCGACGCGCTGCCAAGCGAGGTCGCAGTCGTCGCCGCCGGCAAGATCTGGTCGCGCGCCGACGCGGACGCGGTGCTCGCCCAGGGAGCCGACGCGGTCGCGCTCGGCCGCGCCGGCATCGTCAACCCCGCGTGGCCCAAGGACATTGCAGCCGGCCGCGCGGTGTCCGAGCCCCCGGTCAGCGCCTCCGACCTCGAGGACCGCGCCGTGTCACCTACATTCGTGAACTACCTACGTCGCTGGAAGAACTTCGTTTCGGAGTAACTCCCGACGATCTCCGGCCGAATGGGACGGTCTGTTCCACGCGGCAATTCCTGTGACGATTCGACCGCCTTCCCTCACTAGTTAGACTGAATCGCTGGTGGATCGGACGGTCCGATCACGCCTTCGGCGTTGGGGGTCTGATGAAGGAACTGGATGGAGGAATCACGCCACTGCCGACGCGCCCGCGGCCCGTCGGTCCGAGAGCAACCGCCGCGTGGCTGTCGTCGCGCGGTTTGTACGCATCGCCATCGTCAGCCTGGGACGTGACGGTCGGCCTGGATGACGACGCGCGGAAGCCGAGCGCGCACCTGCACATCGCGCTCGATGCAATCGAGTGGGGATTTCGATTCGAGCGCGAAGGTAGGACGTCGTGGATTCGCGTGATGAACGCGCCGTGCGTCCACGAGTGCGACGATTTCGATCTCCTCCGCAAGACGCCCCACCTGCGGAACCTCCCGAGCCTCGTGCGCTACCTCGAGGATCGGTTCGGAATCTGGTTTCGCCGTGCCCACGCGAACGTGCGAACGAGCCTGCCGAACGCCGAGGACAAGGTTCGGCTCTGGGTCGTCGCATCGCTCTGAGCCACGTCGCGAGGTTAGATCGCGCGCCGGTTGGCCGAGCGCCCACGGATGCTTGCAGGCGCTGCTGCCGAGCCCGCGCTCGTGATCACGCCTTCAGGCGCCGGCCCGTCTTGAACACCCACCAGATCACGATGAGGCATACGACAAGGAAGCCGCCCGTCATCGCCGCGCTGATCGCGACGTTGACGTCGCTCTTGCCGTAGAACGCCCAGCGCATGCCGCTGATGAGATAGACGACCGGGTTGAACAGCGTCAGCTTGTGCCAGAACGGCGGCAGCATGTTGATCGAGTAGAACGCGCCGCCGAGGAACGTCAGCGGCGTGACGACCATCAGCGGGATCAGCTGGAGCTTCTGGTAGCTGTCGGCCCACAATCCGATGATGAACCCGTACATGCTGTACGTCGCCGCGGTGAGGATGAGGAACACGACCATCCACACGGGATGGACGACCTCGTAGGGCACGAACACGCGCGCCGTGACGAGGATCAGCGTGCCGAGCATGATCGACTTGGAAGCCGCAGCGCCGACGTAGCCGAGCACGACCTCGACGAACGAGACCGGCGCCGACAACAGCTCGTAGATCGTGCCCGAAAACTTCGGCAGGTAGATGCCGAACGAGGCATTCGAGATGCTCTCGCCGAGGAGCGACAGCATGACGAGGCCCGGGATGATGAACGAGCCGTAGCTGACGCCGCCGACATCGCCCATCCGCGAGCCGATCGCCGAGCCAAACACGACGAAGTACAGCGACGTCGTCAGCACGGGCGACACGATGCTCTGCACGACCGTGCGGAACGTGCGAGCCATCTCGAACCGATAGATCGCCTTGACCGCGTAGATGTTCACGACGACTCCTTTACGAGGCTGACGAAGATGTCCTCGAGCGAGCTCTCCGTCGACTGCAGATCCTTGAACTCGATGTGAAGCTCGCCGAGCTGCTTGAGCAGCACCGCGATGTCGGCCTCCTGGCCCTTGTCGAACGTGTACTCGAGCACGCTGCCATCGTGCGACAGCTCGAGCTTGCGGCCGTTGAGGCTCTCCGGGACCTTGTCGAGCGGACGCACGAGCTGGAGCGTCAGCTTGCGCTTGCCGAGCTTGCGCAGGAGCGTGTCCTTGTCCTCGACGACGATGATCTCGCCCTTGTTGATGACGCCGATCCGATCGGCCATCTCCTGCGCTTCCTCGATGTAGTGCGTCGTCAGGATGATCGTCGTGCCGTTCTCGCGCAGCTCGCGGACCATCTTCCACATCTCGTGGCGCAGCTCGACGTCGACGCCCGCGGTCGGCTCGTCGAGGAACAGGATCTTCGGCTCGTGTGACAGCGCCTTCGCGATCAGCACACGCCGCTTCATGCCGCCCGACAGCGTCATGATCTTGTTGTTGCGCTTGTCCCACAGCGCGAGCGAGCGCAGCACCTTCTCGATGTACGCCGGGTTCGGCGCCTTGCCGAACAGGCCGCGGCTGAAGTTGACCGTCGCCCACACCGTCTCGAACGCGTCGGTCGACAGCTCCTGCGGCACGAGCCCGATCGCCTGGCGCGCCTTGCGGAAGTCCTTGATGATGTCGTGACCGTCGGCGATCACGCGCCCGCCGCTCGGGTTCACCGTGCCGCAGATGATGTTGATGAGCGTCGTCTTGCCCGCGCCGTTGGGCCCGAGCAGCGCGAGGATCTCGCCACGGCGGATGTCGAGAGAGACGCCCTTCAGCGCCCGGAATCCGCTCGCGTACGTCTTCGCGAGGTTCTCGATCCTGATGATCGGCGGGGACTCAGCCAGCATGCGGACACTTTCCGTAGGCGGCCTCCGGTCCACCAGTGCCGGACGCCGAAAACGAACCTCCTCGATCGGTCAGCTGATCACCCCTTGTCACAACACCGTCCGCAGGACGGACGCGGACGCACAGAATGCGCCGGACACCCACTCCCGATGCGGTATTAAGTGGTTACTGAACTCCCGGACAGTGGTGTCATATCGATCGGTTAAGGTCGCTTATAGATGGAGGCGTTCATCCCGTCCGAATCCTGGATCGACGCATTCGAGGCGCAGGCGTGTGTCCCCGGATTCGAGGAGAGGCTGTTGAGGTTCGCGCGCCGCCGCGCCGCGATGGTCGCCCACGCCGGACGTCGCGTGGACGAGCTGTACGCGCGCGAGCTCGTGCAGGACGCACTCGAGGACACGCTCGAAGGCGTGCTCGCGTGGGATCCCGAGCGCGTCACGCTCGACAAGCATCTGTTCGATGCGATCCGCTCGCGTACGCGCCACGACTACGTGCAGGCGCAGCGTTTTCCGCATCACGCGTTCGATGCGGCGGATGCGCCGGCTTCGTTGTCGGCAGCGGTCGAGAGCTCGCTCTCGGCACAGCGCGGTGGCGCGAGCACCGAGGTCGCGGCGGCCGCCGAGCGCGCGGTCGTCGAGATCCGGCGGCTCGCCGCGAGCGACGCCGACGTGCTTCGTCTCGTCGATGCGTACGCGCTCGGCGCGACGAAGAAGATCGACGTGCTGAAGGTCTCCGACCTGACGTCGAAGCGGTACGAGGCTGCGCGCAAGCGCATGCAGCGCCTTGTGCTCCAACTCCCAACCGCGGTACGCGAAGCTGTTCGCGCGTGAGGATCGCCATGACAGGCAACGACGACAAGAACCTCGAGATCCTCGACGCGATCTACAACGATGCCGCACTCACGGAGGCGGAGTCCGGCACTGCGTCGCCCGATGACAAGAAGTGGGCGCAGGGCGTGCGGTCGAACGTGCAGGCGCGCCTCGCCGAGATGCGCCGCAACCTGACGCCCGCCGTGGCGCCGGCGAAGAAGGCCAAGCCGATCCGCCCCTCGCTGCTCGCGCTCGGCCGCGACGCGCTCGTCGAACGGCTCACCCAGCTCACGCAGAAGATGGGCGGCGCGGTGCAGTTCGCGCACCGCCACCTCGCCGGCCTGTCCGACGACGACCTGCGCCGCCTGATCGACACGCTCGAGCCCAACGCCGAGGACTGAGCCATGCGGGATCCGCGCATCCGCGACGCGCAGCGCCGCGCGAAGGCGTTGCTACATCGCTGCGGCGTACGAGCGCCGGAGCACGTCGTCGTCGAGGCGTTCGCCGCGAGGCTCGGTGTCGAGCTCGTCGAGGCGCCGCTCGACGGCGCGACCGCGCAGCTCGTCCGCATCGGCGCGCGCACGGTCATCTTCGTCGCCGAGCGCGTGACCGATCCGGCCGCTCGCCGGTTCAGCATCGCACACGAGCTCGGGCACCTGCTGCTCGAGCATCCATCGCGCGCGCCCGACGAGCTGTGCCGGCCGTTCGGCTCTGGCCCTCGCGTGCTCCACGACCGCGACTACGAGGCGGAGGCCAACGCGTTCGCGTCCGAGCTGCTCATGCCGTCGGAGCTATTGCTCCGCGCATGCGAGGTGTCGCCCGTCGACCTCCAGGTGCCTCGCCGGATCGCGCGCGACTACCACGTTTCGATCCTCGCGAGCGCGCGCCGATTCACCGAGCTAGCGAGCGAGCGCTGCGCGGCCGTGTTCTCCGCGCGGCGCGAGGTGAAGTGGTTCGCACCGAGCGCGACGTTCACGCGCGACATCGCGCGCGGCAAGCGCCTCGATTCCGCCTCGCTCGCGTTCGACTACTTCGCGACGGGCGCGATTCCCGACGAGCCGCAGCCGGTCCCCGCCGATGCTTGGCTCGAGACCTCTGCCGAGGTCGAGATCGTCGAGCACTCGATCTTCTCGGCCGAGCTCGGGACCGTGCTCTCGATGCTGTGGATCCCCGAGCGCAGCGCCCCGCGGCTCGGCATGCTGTAGCCGGGATCTGAAAAAAACTCGCGCAACGCGTCTGCGATCGCGTCGTGACCGCCGGTAACAAGCATGAAGGTCACGAACCAACCCATCGGAGAGCAGTTCAACCCGCAACGCGATTCGTTCGAGGGCGCGACTGCCGTGATGGCGCAGTCGATCATCGAGCACCTGTGGGAGGCGATCGACGCGGCAGCGACGCTGCTGCGGTTTGCCGTCGCCGCGGGTGCGGCGATGCCCACCCGCCCTGCCGTCGAGGACAAGAAGATCATCGAGCGCGCGCCGACGCGCTTCGATATCGAGACGCTCGTCGCGCAGCTCGCACCGATGCTCGTGATGTCGCTCGCGAAGGGCAAGGACGTCCTGCCCGACCTCGGCACCGTGGCATCGCAGATCGAGGTCGAGCGCAGCGAGCAGCTGCTCTTGCCGCTCGATCAGGAGGTGTTCGGGCACTTCCTGCGGATCCAGTCGGTGCTCGCGCCCGACGAGGTCACGCAGGTCGTCGACTTCGCGAGCAAGCTGAGCGGCCCCGAGCTGCGTCGCTGGTTCGACGAGATCAGCAAGCTCAACGTCGCCCAGGCCGTCCAGAAGATCCGCGTCGCGATCGCGGGCAACACGGAGGCCGTGTCGTGACCGCCCTCGTGATTCGTCGTCCTTCCCCTGTCATCGTGCTGCCGAAGCGCGCGTTCGTGCGCTCGCGCAATCGTCCCGGCGGCGACACCGCCGAGCTCGACTGGACGCTGCTGTTCCGGGCGTTCCTCGAGGCGTTCGAATGGACGCTCGACGTCGCGCGCGCGTTCGCGCGTGACTTCCCCGAGGAGGTCGACGCCGTCGAGCGCGTGCGGACGTTCATGCGCCGGCGCATCGCCGGTCAGGTCGCGCACGTGCGGCTCGAGGACATCCTGTTCACGTTCGGCCTGATCATGGGCGCGATCGAGCGGGACCTCGGTCCGCTGCGCCGGACCACCCCGGCGGAGGTCGCGAAGCGTGCGCGCATCGCGACCGCCCAGCTCGGCATGATCCCGGGCTAGCGCGGCGCGACGGCCTGGCGCGCGAGCTCGAGTAGCTCGTCGAGATCGATCGGTTTGCCGATCACGCGAGGCTTGACGCGCGCCATGAACTCCGTGGCTCGGGGCGTGACGACGCCACCGCTCATCACGACGAGGCGTTCGGCGAGGCGCGGCGCGGTCGCGGCGAGCGACTCGTAGACCGCGACCCCGTCGACGCTCGGCATCTGCAGGTCGCAGATGACGAGATCGAACGCGCGATCCTCGGCGAGGATGTCGAGGGCCGCCTGGCCGCCGAGCGCGGTGACGACGTCGTGGTCGTCGCTGATCGTCTGGGCGAGCGAGCGCAGCAGCATCGGCTCGTCATCGATCACGAGCAGTCGCGCGCGATTGCCCGGCGGTTCGCTCGGCGGCGGAGGCGTCGGCCGCAGCGGACGGCCATACGCGAGCGCGACCTCGATGCGCGCGCCGCCGCGCGAGCCACGCATCGCCCGCGCACCACCGCCGTGTCGCTCCGCGATTTCTCGTACGAGCGCGAGGCCGAGGCCGGTGCCGACCTCGGCGGGCTTCGTCGTGAAGTATGGTTCGAACACGCGCTCGCGCAGCTCGTCGGAGATGCCCGGCCCGGTGTCCTCGACCGCGAGCACGACGTGCTCGGGTGTCGCCCGCGTCGAGACGACGATCTCCTGCTCGCCCTTTCGCTCGGCGACCGCGTAGGCCGCGTTGACGACGAGGTTCGTGACGACCTGACCGAGGCGAGCTCGATCACCGACGATCGGAGGCACACCGCCGAGGTCGAGCACGATGCGCGCGACGCCGAGGTACGCGGGCCGCGCGAGCTGACAGGATGCGCGCACCAGCTCGTCGAGATCGACCTCGACGGGCTTGTCGCCGTCGACGCGCGACAGCGTGCGGAGGTCACCGATCACGGTGCGCATGCGCTCCATGCCGGCATGTACGTCGGCCAGCGATCGCTCGATCGCCGCGAGCTCGCCGGCGAGCTTGGCGTCCGCGCCGGCCTGTAGCTGCGCGAGCCGGCGACGCGCGGAGTCCACTCCGAGCAGCACCCACGACGCTGGATTGTTGAGCTCGTGCGCGACGCCGTTCGCGAGCTGACCGACGGCCGCGAACTTCTCGGCGACCATCAGCTGCGCCTGCGTCGCCTGCAGGCGTGCGTACGCGCTCTCGAGCTCCTTGCGGGACGCGACCTCGCCATCGAGCTCCTCGGCGAGCAGGTTGATGCCGGTCGCGATTGCATCGATCACGTCGCGATGTTCGGAGATCGCGATGCGCGGCCGGAAGTCTTGCCGCGCGTAGGACATGAGGACCTCGAGGATCGCGTCGAACCGCGCTTCGTCGTCCTCACCCCCACTCATGCACGCTGCTCCAGGAGCCAGGTGATCGCGGCGTCCTCGTCGTTGAACAGCGCGGTCGGCCAGCGCTGCGGCATGAGGCGCAAGAAGAAGTTCGCGAGCACGCGCGATAGCGGCGAGCCGACGAGCAGCGCGACCGCGAGCGTCGCGCGTTCCGCCTCGGGACCGGCGAAGTACTGCCGTGCCTCGCGCGTCTGCGAACGCACGCCGCGCATGTCGACGAGCACGCGATTGCGCTGCCTGCCGCCGATCTCGTAGATCGCGGAGACATTCTCCTTCGCGTCGTCGAGCGCCATCTCGCAGCCCGTCTTCATCACGGCGTGCACGAATCCGCGAGGGTCTCGCACGAACGTACACGTCGCGGTCTGCGCCTCGTCCACGGGCGGCGACTATCGCAAAGGTCTCGCCGGCCGACCACGCCCCGAAGGGGCGAGCGCTATTGGTGAATTTTTACGCGATGACCAGAGAGGCCGGCGTCCAGTTCTTCGCCCGGCGCGCCGACCGTGCTGCCGCGTCCTCGGCGTCGTACGCGGTGAACTGTACCGGCGACGCGGTGAAGTCGGCCGCACGCGCGAGCACGTCGAGGTTCACGACCGCGCGGCCCGGCGAACCCGGCTCGTACGCGGCGACGAACACGCCGCACGTCCGGCAGATCACGAAGTCTGCGAGCCGCAGGCCGAACCGGTACTGATTCGCGTTCTCGATACCGTTCACGTGGATCGTGACGTGACCGGCAGGATCCGACGTGTAGCGAGGCCGATGCTTCGCGCAGAACGTACAGCCGCACGTTCGCACCGGCAGCTCGCTCGGCGCGCGCGCCGTCTCGAGCTGGATCGCCAATGCCCCGCAGTGACACGCGCCGTCGAGCATCATCGGCAGACCGTAGCAATGTGGGCCGCGGCCGAGCAGCACAGAACGCGAGTCCAGGCGGCGGCTCACATGGCGTCGGCGACCGTCTTCAGTGTGAACGACTTCGCCGACGTGCCGCGCTGGACGACGAGGCGAACCTCGCTGCCTGCGGGTACGCTGCCGATCAGCCACGCGACGCCCATCGCGTTCAGGCCCTGCACCGGCGTGCCGTTCACCTCCGTGATGACATCGCCCGCGAGGATGCCAGCCTTCGCGGCCGGACTGTTCGGCTTCACGCCGACGACGCGCGGCGCGGTGACCCGCCAGTCGAAGTCGAGCCCGACCGACGACGGGTTCTCGCTCGTCAGCTCGGCGGAGTAGAGCTGCACGGTCGCGCGGCCACCCGCGGCGAGCGTCACGTCGGCGGACGGGTTCGACCAGCGCAGGCCCGGCATCTGGCAGTTGACGTTGACGGTGCCGGCAGGCGCGGGGTCGAGCAGAACGCGGCCTGACGCATCGCTCTTCGGCACCGAGCTCAGGTCCCAGTTCGTGACCGACTGCTCGCCATCGACCGCCATCACGGTGTGGCACGAGGCGTTCGCGATCGGCTTCTTCGTCCGGAAGTCGAGCACGGTGCCCTCGATCGTGCCCTGCCCGTGCGACGTCATCACGACCTTCGTCACCTGACCCGCGCGGACGTCGACGACGTGGGCGTCGCCCTCGAACGTCGTCTGCGCGTTGACGAGATACTTGCCGGCGTGCACCCCGGTGACGCGGAAGCTCGCGCCATCGACGGAGCCCGGCAGGAGCTTCCACTCGCCGAACGTCCGCGCGTAGACGACGGGCGGCTGCGAGAAGCCGACGAGGGTGCCCTCGATGCTGCCCGCGCGCTCGATCCGGATCGTGATCCCGTTCGTGCCCGCGGCGACCGGCGGCACGACGCCCTCGGCGCCGTCGCTCGCGCGCGCCTGCACGGCATAGTTGCCCGGCGCGAGGTCCGGGATCCGGAACTTGCCCTCGCCATCGGTCGACGTCATCGGGAGGCGCAGCCACGAGTGGAACTGCGGCGGCGCGCCGCCGGCCGACGGCAACGCGCGGATGACCGCGTCGGAGACCGGGTTGCCCGCGTCGTCGATCACCTGACCGCCGAGTGCGAGCGCCGGCCGATCGATCGAGATGCGGATGTTGTCGATCTCGGTCTTGCCGTCCTTGACCTCGATCGTCGGATACGGCGATCCGTCGACCGTCGGATATGGAACGTTGAGGACCGAGCTCGGGAACACCGCCGCACGGTAGACACCGCCGCCGGTCATCGCGCCGCAGCGATAGCGGCCCTGTGCGTCCGTCGTGGCTCGCCCCTGATCGCCGGTCTTCTCGTTCATCCAGCGCACGTACACGCCCTTGACCGGCTTGCCCTCCTTGTCGACGACGGTGCCGCTGATCGCGCCGGCCATGTCGAGCTCGTGATCGAGGACCTTCTCCTCGCCGGCGGCGATCGTGACCTTCGTCGGTAGCTTGAACGCGCCGACCTCGTCGCTGCCGGCTTGCACGTCGTACGTCCCTGGCACGACGCCCTCGAACTTGTAGTGGCCCTCGGCATCCGTGTTGACGCTCATGGCGCCGGTGCTCGTTCGCACGCAGCACACGCCGACACCTTCGACCGGCTTGCCGAGTCGCGTGACGATGCCGCGGACGACCGCGCTGGGGCGGATGTCGATCACGACGCCGTCGTAGGTCTTACCTGGCTCGGAGTGGAACGCTGCAGGCGTCTCGACCTCGTAGGGCGGCGCGATGAAGACGCCGTCACCGGGCGGCACGCGATCGAGCGTGAACGAGCCATCCAGCTGGCTCACCCTCGGCGCCGATCGCGCCGCCGGCGACTTGCGCGCGACGGACACGTACGCGCCCGCGACCGGCTTGCCGCCGTCGACGACCTTGCCGGTGATCCGCGCGGACGGATCGAGCCGCAGCACGGCTTCGGTACCGACGCCGACCTCGACGAGCGCCTCGATCGGCGAGAAGGTCTGCAGGCCGTCGGCGAAGCCGCCGATGCGATAGCGGCCGGGCACGAGGCCATCGATCCGGACGCGGCCCTCGACATCGGTGATGCCGGTCTGCGGTGCCGCGCGATCGGGACCGAACTCTTGCGGGTAGACGTTGACGTGCGCGTCGGGGACGAGCTCGCCCGTATCGGCGCGCAGCACGCGGACGGTGACCGTCGCCTCCGGCACGAGCACGACGTCGCGAAGCACCTCGCCGCGGCCATCGATGGTCAGGCGCACGGCGCCGTAGCCATCCGCGCTGTACTCGATCATGACCTCGCTGTACGGCACGCACATCTTGTAGCTGCCGTGCGCGTCGGTCTCGACGCCGACGAGCGCACCGAGCAGCACGCGCGCCTTCGGCAGCGGGTTCTCCGATGCGTCGTAGACCGTACCGGCAACCGACGCCGTACAGTCCTTGAGGCGGAGCTCGAGCGCCTCGGACGGCGGCTTCAGCGTCGGATCAGCGAGGTTGACGTGCGCGATCGCTGCGGTCTTGCCCTCGATGATCGCGGTGACCTCGTAGCTCGCCGGCGGCAGCATGCCGAAGTCGAACCTGCCGTCGGCGCCCGTGTGAATCACGGCGGGACGTAGCACGCCAGCGTGCTTCATCAGCCCCTGCATCGTCTGCGACATCTCGTCGGGATCGCCCGCGCTCGCGCGCGTGAACATCGACTGCAGCGCGACGGTCGCGTCCTTGATCGGCCGGCCGAGGTACGTGACGTGGCCCGCGACCCGCCGTCCCGCGACGCCGCGCGGTGCGAACCACGACGGCGCCGGAGTCGATTGCGTGAGCATCTCGCCGGCTTCGCCGTCGCGCGCGGTGCCGCCACCGCCCGCGACGCTCGTGCCACCGGCAGGCTTCGATGCGTCGCGATGCCTGTTCTTGACGAACAAGGCAACGCCGCCGCCGACGAGCAGTAGCACGAGTCCGACGAGAACAAGGATCGATTTCGTTGGCTTCGCCACCTGGATGCCTCCCTTCGCAAACGCGAGCACCGCCGGTGCCCACTTCGACCGCTCGCCGCGCGCGCGATCGAGTCCGTCGCGCAGACGTGCGAGCCCATCGCGGATCCGGCCGCGCACCGTGCTCTCTGGAATGCCCGCGGACCGCGCGATCGCGGCGGCGGTCCTACCCTCGACGAAGCGAGCGATGATCGTCGCCCGATACGGCTCCTCGAGCTCGAGGACGAGATCGACGATCAGACGGTGGAGCCTCATCTGATCGAGCAACGCATCCGGAGGTGCACCGGCGTCGTCGACCGGGCTCGACGCGACCTCCTCGCGCACCGCGCGCCGTCGCTCGCTGCGCCGCTTCATGCCGGCGACGTCGCGCACCACCTTCGCGAGCCACGGCCGGAGCGGGCGATCCGTGTCGGGCTGCCGGCGCCACGCCGCGATCCACGACTCCTGGACGAGGTCGTCGGCATCGGTCTCGTTGCCGGCGAGCGTCAGCGCGAGCCGCCGCAGCCACGCGGCATCGGCCAGCAGCTGCTCGGCGGTGGACGGCTCGCTCACCACCCTATCCTGTCGCTGGCTCCGGAACCGTTGGCAGAATTCGTGCGAATCCCGCAGGCAACCGGCGAGCCGGCCTCTGGGTCCAAGGTTCCATGAGGTCGTGGGTCGTGGCGGTGCTGCTGGCGGGCACGGCCGCGCACGCCGAGGACACCGCGCACGACCTCGAGTTGCACGCGCCCGAGCGCTGGCGAAGCGACGAGCCGGTGCTCCACATCGACCCGGTCCCGCCCCTCGCGACCGAGGGCATCGGTGGGAAGAGCGAGCGCGAAACGCAGATCCTCGAGCTTGGGCCTCGGGCACGCCTCGTCGGCGAAGGCGAGCAGTGGAAGGCCTCGCTGTCGCCGCAGCCCGCATTCGGCGCCGAAATCGATGATATGTCCCGTGGCTGGCGCGCGAGCTACGCGCTGTCGTACGATCTCGGCCTGTTCAAGGTCGGCGCGAGCGTCGAGTACGGCCACGTCGACAGCCGCTACGAGCGTGGCACGTATCGATTTGTCGGCATCTCGGCCTACCGGACGTTCCGGCTGTCGCGCTGGATGCTCGCCTGGATCGCGCTATCGGCGGGACGGCAGGAGTGGCTCGGCCTGCCGCCTTCCGGCGAGGCGAACAGCAACTCGGTCATGCTGTCGATCGGCACGACGTTTCGCTGACGCGGCGCCGCAGCGCACGGGCAGCAAGCGCACCGAGGCCCGCCCCGATCATCCCGAGAACATTGCCGGCGAGGACGTCATGCAGCCAGTGCTCGCGATGGCGCACGCGCGAGACACCGACGGCGACGATCGCGCCGAACGCGACCGGAAGCGCCCACCGCCGGCGCGTCGAGAACGCTGCGGACAGTGCGAACGCCGTCATCGCGCCCGCGTGCCCGCTCGGAAACGATTGGTCGGGCTTCTTGTCGTCGCTGCGCGGACGATGCTCGTGGACGACGAGCTTGAGTAACTTGTCCACGAGCGACGTCGCCGGAACCGCGACGGCAAATCTCGCCGCAGGCTCGGGCCGTCCGCGCATGGCACATGCGAGAGCCAAGACCAGCGACGAAGCGAGCACGACCGGCGGCTCTGCGAGCGCTCCGACGACATCGGCCATGACATCCAACGGAGCAGACCGCGTGCCAGATGACTCCAGAGATTCCCGACTGGACGAAGGGCCGTCGCTGTAGTCCTCTCGTCATACATGGACGAAGACCTGCGGCTCGCGATCTACGACGCGTTCGCACGAACCGGTGCTCCGCCGCCGCTCGCGCGACTCGTCGAGATCGCAGGCGACGCGACGACGCTCGCCCGCACGCTCGAGGCGCTCGCCGCCGCGCGCCATCTCGCGCTCGATCCGGACGGTTCGATCGCGCTCGCGCATCCGTTCGCGTCGCGCTCGTTCGGGTTCTCGGTGATGTCGAGCACGACGCTGTGGTGGGGCGGCTGCGCATGGGACTCGTTCGCGATCCCTCACCTCGTCGAGTCGGCGAGCGACGTGCTCGTCGCGACGCGCTGTCCTGCGTGTGATCGGCCGCTCGCGTGGGTGGTCGGCCGCACGGCGCCACCCGAGGGCCCGGAGGTCGCGCATTTCCTCGTGCCGGTTCGCGAGATGTGGAACGACGTCATCCACGCGTGCTCGAACCAGCGCCTGTTCTGCGATAGCGCGTGCATCGATCGCTATCTCGCTGCGAACAGGCTCGTCGAGGGCACGCGTCTATCCCTGCCCGAGCTGTGGCGACTCGCCTCGCGCTGGTACGAAGGCCGGCTTGCCCGCGGGTATCAGCGGCGCGCGCCGGCGCAAGCCGAGGCCTACTTCCGGTCGTGTGGACTCGACGGGCCGTTCTGGCAGGCCCGTATCCTTTCGGCGCCCTCATCCGTCCCCTCGACATGAGCACCCCATCCGATCCATTGACCACGGCCATCAGGGACTCGTGGAAGAGCTTCCAGACGACGTACGAGCCGCTGCGACCCGCGCTGTACCGGTTCTGCCGCTACCTGACGCGCAGCCCGTGGGACGCCGAGGATCTGGTGCAGGACGTGCTCGCCCGCGCGTTCGCGACGCTCGGCGCGCTGCACGATCCGCCGCGCGAGCCGCGTGCGTGGCTGTTCCGGATCGCCTCGAACCTGTGGATCGACCGCGTGCGCAAGCACACCGAGCAGCTCGGCGCGAACGTGCCCGAGCCTGCCGAGGCTGCGCCGAGCCGCGACACCCGCGAGGCTGCGGGCACGCTGCTCGCCCAGCTCTCGCCGCAGGAGCGCACCGCGGTCGTGCTCAAGGACGTGTTCGAGCTCTCGCTCGAGGACATCGCCGAGATCCTGTCGACGTCGGTCGGCGCGGTGAAGGCGGCACTGCATCGCGGGCGCGGCAAGCTCGCCGAGCCCGATCCGGAACCGTCGCGTGCGCCCGTGCCTGCGGCGCTCGATGCGTTCTGCGCCGCGTTCAACGCGCGCGACATCGACAAGCTGACCGCGCTCCTCCTCGACAACGCAAGCGTCGAGGTGGTCGGTGCGTCGGCGCTCTA
>JABFXX010000191.1 GCA_013368795.1 Kofleriaceae bacterium | reverse complement strand
CAACTCCGCGCTCGAGCTCGTCGGCAACGTCGCATCGGCAGCCGCCAGTGCGACCGACGACGTGAAGCGCGACAAGCTCGTCGCCGACAACCTCGCCGGCCTGCGCGATTCACTCGCCGGTGTCGATATCGAAGAGGAAATGACGAACCTCGCCCGGTTCGAGCACGCGTCCTCGGCGATGACGAAGTTCGTCTCGACGATCAACGAGATGCTCGGAGATCTCATCGATCGTCTGTAGGAGCCCCGATGCGCGTCACCGGAAATCGTTTGATCGAGATGCAGGCGGCGACGACGTCGGCGAACCAGGCGAAGGTCGCCACCGCGGCTGCCGAAGCGTCGTCCGGTCTGCGCGTCACCAAGCCGTCGGACGATCCGGCGGCGTGGATGACCGCGCAGCGCGCGACGATGCGCAAGACGCTCGCCGAGGGTGCCGCTTCGGCGCTCAACGCGGGCAAGGAGCGCCTCGATCTCGTCGACGGCGCGCTTGCCGGTATCGGCGAGGCGGTCTCGCAGATCCGCCTGCTCGCCACCCAGGGCGCGAACGCGAGCTACAACGCGAACGACCGCCGGGAGATCGGCGTGCAGGTCCGCTCGCTGTTCGAGGCTGCACTGGCCTCGGCAAACTCGCGCTCGGCGGACGGCGAGTACATCCTCGCGGGCTCGCGTTCGACGACGCAGCCATTCTCGGCGACCGGCGCCTACGCCGGCGATGCGGATGCGCGCGCGCTCCCCGCGACCGAGTCACTCGTCGCGAGCTCGACGATTGCGGGCAGCGCATTGACCGCCGCGCACGGCGTCGACGTCCTGCCGCTCCTCGACAAGGTCGCGACCGCGCTGTCGAATAACGATCTCACCGGTCTCAATTCGCTGCTCGGCGATCTCGGGACCGCGGTGCAGCAGGTCTCGCTGACGCGCACGCGCGTCGGCGGCGTGATGAACGTCGTCGGTGCCGCGCTCAGCGCGAACGACGCCCTCCATGCTCATCTCGAGAACACGATCTCCAATGCCGTCGAAGCCGACGTCATCGAGTCTGCGAGCAACCTCGCCAAGGCGAGTCAGTCGCTCGAGGCCTCGCGGACGGTGACGTCGCACATCGTGGGTCTGCTCGACCCGCGCGCGTCCTGATCAGTCGCCCCTAAACGATCCCGAAATCGGGCGACCAACATCAGTGGGACCGACGAGGTCCGTAACGCAAACCAAGAAACACCTCTCAGGAGTCTCTCAGTCATGGCCCTCTCGATCCTCACCAACGTTTCCTCTCTCAACGCGCAGCGTAACCTCAGCGGCACCCAGGAAGCCCTCGGCAACTCGATCAGCAAGCTGTCGTCGGGTCTGCGCATCAACAAGGCCGGCGACGACGCCGCGGGCCTCGGCATCTCCGAGTCGCTCAAGGCGAGCGTCCGCTCGATCGGCCAGGCGCAGCGCAACGCGAACGACGGCATCTCGATGTCGCAGGTCGCGGAAGGCGCGATGAACGAGATGCAGGGCATCGTGTCGCGCATGCGCGAGCTGTCGGTCCAGGCGGCGAACAGCACGCTCGGCTCGACGGAGCGCGGTTACATCCACACCGAGTTCGGTCAGCTCTCGCAGGAAATCGACCGCATCAGCAAGGTGACAAACTTCAACGGTCAGTCGCTGCTCGACGGCGCGGCCTCGGCGGGCCTCACGTTCCAGGTCGGTATCTACAACTCGACCGACGACCGCATCTCGATGAGCATCACCAAGCTCAACACGTCGACGCTCGGCTCGACGGCGAAGATCACGAACGCGTCGCTGTCGACGGTCACCAACGCGCAGAAGGCGATCGGCGTGTTCGACGCGGCGATCAAGAACCTCTCGCAGGCTCGCGCGAAGGTCGGCGCCTCGCAGAACCGGATGAGCGTCACGATCTCGAACCTCTCGACGTCGTACGAGAACCTGTCGGCTGCGAACTCGCGTATCCGCGACGTCGACGTCGCGCAGGAGACCGCGCAGCTGACGAAGAGCCAGATCCTGAGCCAGGCCGGCATCGCCGTCCTGTCGCAGGCGAACAAGCTGCCGCAGTCGGCGCTCTCGCTGCTCCAGTAACTCCTAGCGTCTAGGACGTCTTCGCCATGGGAACCATCACGTTCAACGGTCTCGCCTCTGGCCTCGACAGCTCGTCGATGATCGACCAGCTCGTCAAGATCGAGCGGAGCGCCGCGGACACGGTGACCACGAAGAAGACGAACCTCGACTCGCAGAAGAGCATCATCAACACCATGTCGTCAGCGCTCTCGTCGCTGGCGACCGCGGCCCGCGCGATGGACCTCGACACCGAGGTCAAACCGCGGACCGCCACCGTTTCCGATTCCCGCGTTGCGATGGCCGTCTCGGCCGGTGCGACACCGGGAGTCCACGACATCCGCGTCGGCGCCCTCGCCGCCGCGCAGGTCACGCAGTCGAACAAGTTCTCGAGCTCGGCGGCTGGTGCCGCGGGCGCGGGCGGTCTCGACATCACCGTCAACGGCACGAAGAAGTCGATCGCCTGGACCGCGTCGGACTCGCTCGACGCGATCGCGACGAAGATCAACTCCGCCGAGGCCGGCGTCACGGCCTCCGTGGTCAAGGTCGACGATACGAACTACCGGCTCGTCATCGCCGCCAAGGACACCGGCACGAAGAACGCAGCGACGTTCACCGAGACCGGCACTCCGCTCGGCCTCACCGACCCCGCGAACGTCAAGGTCGCGGCGGCAAACGCGCAGGTCACCGTCGACGGGATCGATATCGAGCGCCCGACCAACGTCATCGCGGACGCGCTCACCGGCGTCACGCTCACGCTCAACGCCGCGCACGCCACCACCGATCCGAGCTCGAAGGCGACCGTCTCGCTCGATCAGACCGCGCTCACCGACAAGGTCAAGAAGCTCGTCGACGCGTTCAACGTGGTCAACAGCTCGCTGCACACGCAGCTGGACTACACCGGCACCAAGAAGGGCGAGAACACGCTGTTCGGCGACTCGACCCTGCGCGGCCTCCAGACCGCGCTCGGAACCATCGCGTCGAACAAGTACGGCGACTCCACACTCTCCGATCTCGGGATCACGCGCGACAAGACCGGCGCGATGACGCTCGACTCGACCAAGCTCGCCGCCGCCGTCGCGAAGGATCCCGACGCCCTCTCCAAGGTCTTCGTCACCAACGGGTTCGCCAAAGCGATCACCGATCTCGCCGATCGGCACACCAAGGCCGATGGCATCTTCGCCACCAAAACGCAGTCGCTCACGGATCGCCAGAAGGTCATGCAGACGCAGATCGATCGCATCAACAAGGGTGCCGACGACCTGCAGGCCCGTCTCGAGAAGCAGTTCACCGCACTCGAAACCGCGATCTCGAAGATGAAGAGCGACATGAACTACTTCGCCAGCCTCTCGTCCTCGTAGGAGCCATTCCCATGTCCGCCCGCGCCGCCAACGCATACCGCCGCGTCGACCTCGACTCTGCACCGAAGCAGGACGTCGTCGGCCGCCTGTTCGAGCGCTTCCTCGCCGACCTCGCCGTCGCGAAGACGGCGATCGACGCCCGCGACATCGCGGGCAAGGCCAAGGCGATCGATCACGCGCTGCGGATCGTCTTCGAGCTCGAAGCTTCGCTCGACCACGACGTGTCGCCCGAGCTGTGCGCGAACCTCCAGGCGCTCTACCGCTTCGTCGCCGAGCGCATCTACCACGCGAACGTCAAGCTCGATGCGAAGGCGCTCGACGAGGCCTCCAAGGTCATGGCCGAGCTCGCCGGCGGCTTCCGCCAGGCGCAAGGCCCGCGGTGAGCGCCGCGCTCCTGCGCGAGGTCGTCGAGCTGACGCCGCTACCGCCGGCGACCACCGACGTCGACGAGCTCCTCGCCGCGTTCAACACGATGTACGACACGCGCCGCATCGCGATCGCGGGCCTCCCGGTCCCGCTCGAGGACACCGAGGAGACCCGCACCCTCGTCTGCGAGCTCGCCAGCCGCGATGCCGCCTGGAGTAAGGCGCTCTCCGACGCCCTTGCGACCGTGGGCGCCGCCCGCCGCAACGCCGGCCGCCTCCGCAGCTACGCGAGGTAGGACAACGACGGCCGCCATTCCGGCCGACGCCCCGCGATCGTCAGCCCCGACGACGGTCTCGCCGCTCCCCCTCGCAAGTACCTGACACTCCTCACCTCGGGCCTGGCGCGGACCTCGCAATAGGGCCCTGGCGATGCTCCCCTACGGCCGCCAGACGATCTCGGACGACGACATCGCCGTCGTCGTCGAGGCGCTTCGCGCGCCGCTTCTCACCGGTGGACCTCTCGTCGCTCGGTTCGAGCACGCACTCGCCGACGCGGTCGGCGCCACCTACGCGAGCGTCTGCTCGAGCGGCACCGCCGCGCTCCACCTCGCGTACGCCGCGCTCGGCATCGGGCCCGGCGACGAGATCATCACGACGCCGATCACGTTCTCGGCGACCGCCGCGGCCGCCTACTACGTCGGCGCGAACGTCCGGATCGCAGACGTCGATCCGCGCACCGGCAACCTCGATCCGAAATCGGTCGAGGCGCTGATCACGGCCCGCACGCGCGCGATCGTTCCCGTTCACCTCGCGGGTATGCCCGTCGATCTTGCCGAGCTACTCTCGCTCGCGCGCAAGCACGGCATCTTCCTCGTCGAGGACGCGTGTCATGCGCTCGGCGCCACCTATCGCGGCCTGCCGATCGGCAGTGGCATCTCCGATGCCGTCGTCTTCTCGTTCCACCCGGTCAAGCACATCACGACCGGCGAAGGCGGCGCTGTCATCGTTCGCACCGCCGAGCACCACGAGCGCGTCCAGCGTCTCCGCAGCCACGGCATCGAGCGCGACGCCGCGCGCCTGTGGTCGCCCGCCGAGGGCACCTGGTCCTACGAGGTCCAGGAGCTCGGCTGGAACTATCGTCTCCCCGACATCGCGTGCGCGCTCGGCATCGCACAGCTCGCCAAGCTCGATCGCTTCGTCGCCGCGCGCCGCGCGCTCGCCGCCCAGTACCGCACCGCGCTCGCCGCCGAATTCCCCGACGGCGGCGTGCTCGCGCCGCTCGAGCTCTCCGATCGCGAGTCCGCGTATCACCTGTTCGCCGTCGCGATCGACTTCGCGCACTACCGCACCACGCGCGACGCGGTCGTCCGGCGCCTCGCCGAGGCCGGCGTCGGCACGCAGGTCCACTACATCCCTCTCCTTCACCATCCGCTGCACGCGAGTCGCTGTCCCGGCGAGCTCGCGCGCGAGCGGCCCGGTTCCGCCCACTACTACGCCCGCACCCTCTCGCTTCCGCTGTTTCCCACCATGTCTGCAGCCGACGTCACGCGCGTCGTCGACGAGCTGCGCACTGCCCTCGGAGTCACGCGATGAATCTGCTCGAGACCGCAACCACCTCTGTCCTCGACGGCAAGTCCGTCCTCATCACCGGCGGAACCGGCTCGTTCGGCAAGGCGTTCGTCAAGCGCGCGCTCGAGTCGAAGGCCCGCAAGGTCATCGTGTTCTCGCGCGACGAGCAGAAGCACTACGAGATGCAGCGGACGATGTCCGACAAGCGCCTGCGCTTCTTCGTCGGTGACATCCGCGACCGCGATCGCCTCATGTCCGCGCTCCGCGACGTCGACATCGTCGTCCACGCCGCCGCGATGAAGCACGTCCCGATCTGCGAGTACAACCCGATCGAGGCCGTCCAGACCAACGTCAACGGCGCGAAGAACCTCCTCGAGTCGGCGATGGCCTGCAACGTCGAAAAGGTCATCGCGCTCTCGACCGACAAGGCCGTCTCGCCCGCCAACCTCTACGGCGCCACCAAGCTCTGCATGGAGAAGCTCCTCATCGCGGCCAACGCCTACGCCGGCGACCGCTGGACGCGCTTCTCCTGCGTCCGCTACGGCAACGTGATGGGCTCCGCCGGCAGCGTCATCCCGCTCTTCCGTTCCCAAAAATCGCGCGGTCAGCTCACGATCACCGACGCGCGCATGACGCGCTTCTGGATCGAGATGGACGAAGCGGTCGCGCTCGTCCTCCGCGGCCTCGAGCTCATGGGCGGTGGCGAGATCTTCATCCCGAAGCTCCCGACCTCCGATATCGAGACCCTCGCCGAGGCCGTCGCGCCCGGCATCCCGCGCACCACCGTCGGCATCCGTCCCGGCGAGAAGCTCCACGAGACGCTCATCGGCACCGAGGAAGCGCGCCGCACGTCCGACTGCGACGACCTCCTCGTCATCTGGCCCGAATTCCAGTTCGCCTCTCGCACCCTCAACTCCGTCCGCCCGGGCAGGCCCGTCCCGGAAGGCTTCGAGTACTCGAGCGACAGCGCCCAGCCGCGCCTCGACCTCGAAGCGACGCGTGCGATGGTTGCACGCGTTGCATGAGCCGGCCGCGCATCCTGTTCCGGGCCGATGCCTCGCATGCCATCGGCTTCGGACACCTCGCGCGCATCGCTGCGCTGATCGAGGAAGCCGCCGCACGCGGTTGCGAGCCCGTCGCCCTCTTCGGCGGCGACCACGCAGCAGTCCGCGCGTGGACGCGCGATCACGGCATCACCGCTGACGTCCGCGACTGGTCGACGACCCAGGTTGTCCAGGCCTCCGAAGATTCGCGCGTGGCCGCGATTGTCGTCGATGGCCCACCGCTCGCGGAGCTCCTGCCCAAGATGCCGCATCGCGTCCGCACCGTGCTGCTCGACGATTCGGGCAAGGTCCCCCTCTCGCTCTCCGCGGTCGTCAATCACAACGTTCACGCGCCCGGCCTCGCCGCCTCCTATCCGCAAGCGCGGCTCCGCCTCCTCGGCCGCCACTACCTCATGCTCCGTCGCGACATCCGGCGCCACACGCGCGGCTCGTGTCGCCCGATGCCCAGCGCACGCCCGCGCATCCTCGTCACGTTCGGCGGCAGCGACCCGGTCAATGCCACGTCGCGCGTGCTGCAGCTGATTCCCGGTGATCGGTCCATCGAGCTCGTCGTAATCGCAGGGCCGGGTTTCCGTCACGATGCGGCTCTGCTCGAGGCTGCCAAGTCAGCGACCGAGCGTGGTCACATCGTCGACATCCGCCGCGCGCCCGAAGATCCCGGCGCACTGTTCGTCAGTGCCGATGCCGCGATCTGTTCCGCCGGCGGCACGCTCGGCGAGCTCGCGTACCTCGGCTGCCCGGCGCTCGCGTACGCGATCAGTCCCGATCAGGTCATGCCGGCGCGCGTCCAGGTGCGCGAGGGCCTGATCGCAGGCGGTCGACGCTGGTCGGAGACGACCGACGACATGCTGCGTGGCGACATGCTCGCGTTCCTCCTCGACGACGAGGGCCGACGCGAGCAGCGACGGCGTGCACTCTCGACGGCCGACAGCGATGGTGCACGGCGGATCATCGACGAGGCCGTGCTGGCATAGCGACGGCCTGTCGCGAACGCCGTGCTCACGGAGGCCGTATAACCTCGGTGTGAGTGTCAGACGCGAGCTGGAGTTGATTCCGCGGACCGTCGTAATTGCCCTGGCAGCGAGCATGCCGGCATGCTCGAGCGCCAAGGAAACGACTCCCTCACCAGCCCCTGTCGCATCGACCGACCAGCCGGGGGCAAGCGCCGCCAGTTCTTCGAGGGCAATACCCTGCAGCGCCATGGAACCGACGGCGCGGTTGGCGGGCTTCTTCGCGGCTCATGCGATCTGGTCGGTCTCGGATGGCGAGACACTGGTCACGTTCGTCGGCAGCGAGACGAGCGACGGGCACCGAGAAATCGATCGATTTGTGACCGACGAGTCCGTGACACGAGCACGCGAACATCTCCTCGAGAACCCTCAACATGTCGCGCGCGCTGTGCTTGCCTTCGACGGCTACGTTGACGCCCCTGACGCAAAGACCGCCGCGATCCGCCTCGAGGCGCGCGAGTACGGACTCGAAGCGCGGTCGTTCGAGATCGTCGTGCCGTATCGAAATGCCAAGTCCCGCGTCGGTCTCGCCGTCTACCGCCCCAAGCTCCTGAACGTGCCGCCCGGGCTGAACGACTGTGGCTCGCTGCTCGACGCATTCTGGGCTGGCGTTGGCTCGCACGAGGTTGCGTCCAAGGTCTGGAACGCACACGCCGATCAGAGCCGCTAAGCGCCCACTCTCCGATACCGTGAGCAAGCCTTCCTCAGGTCATGCCCGCGGGCTCATCGCAGGTCACTGGTTGGAGACCACTGATGACATGCTGCGCTCTGACATGCTCGACGGCGACCGGTGGGAACTGCGCCGGCGTGCGCCGGGAACGGCCGACAGCGATGGAGCGCGCCGCATTATCGACGAGGCCGTGTCGCGTAGACTCGATGCGTGGCCGACTGGACCGCTGACTTCGTCAGAGACGGAAGCCTCCGCGACATCTCCGTCCTCCGCACGACCCTCGATGATTGGTGCAGGTTCCTGCAGCTGGTAGCCGACTGCGATCCGCGCCTCATGCGCGATGGAGCCGACGTACCGCTGCCGACCGAGCCCGTCGGACTTTCGGTACGAATCACCTGCTGCAGATCTTCGTCGGCACGATCGTTCTCGGCTGTCACTTCTTCACGCAGGACGAGATCGAGCTCTCGTTCAATCCCGTCATGCTCGACGAGCACACGATCGACGACCTTCTCGATTTCGTTTCCGACCTCGCAGAGACGCTCCACAAGCCCGTCGTCGTGACGCCAGAGAACAGCCGACGGCTCGCCATCTTCCGGTGCGAACCCGACGGTCGCGGTCCGATCTATCTGCCGCAGCACTGACCGCCGCACGTCCGACATCCGAGCTCAGCCGCGCGAGCACTTCGAGAGCGCGTACCGAATCCAGGCATCGATCGGCCAGTCGGCACTACCCACGTGGGTACGCGTTTGCTCCACAGCGGCCTTTGCGTCGTGCTTCTTGTATCCGAGCGTCACGAGCGCATTCTCTGTGTCGACGACGCGCGACACGGTTTTCCTCGCGACTTCGTCGACGAATCGGCGACAGACGTTACCCACGTGGGTACGAGCCGATGCGACTAGTACCGACACGCAGAGGATCTGACTGGTTCACGCGGCAATCTGGACGCGACGGCGCGCCGCCGTGGTCGGCGTAGGGTACGCGCGGCCGAGTTTCTCGCGAGCACGCTC
>JABFXX010000659.1 GCA_013368795.1 Kofleriaceae bacterium | reverse complement strand
TCGAATCGGCTAAGTCGTGGCGGTCCCCGGGATCTGCCCCCGCTCATCCGTTCAGGTTTCGGTCGGACTGCGCTAGGCTGGGCGCGGCCAATGGCAGACGTCCTGGACGCCTTCCATCCGCTCGTCCGCGGGTGGTTTCGCGATCGCTTCGGTCCGCCCACCGCGCCTCAGCGCGAGGGGTGGCCGCGCATCGCCGCGGGCTCCGACGTCCTCATCGCGGCGCCGACCGGATCCGGCAAGACGCTCGCCGCGTTCCTCGCGTGCCTCGACGAGCTCGTGCGGCGCGGCTACGAGGCGCCGCTGCCGGACCACACGTCGATCCTCTACATCTCGCCGCTCAAGGCGCTGTCGAACGACGTCCATCGCAACCTCGAAGCGCCACTCGCCGAGCTGCGCGCGCGGGCCGCGCTCGAAGGCGAGACGTTCCCCGACATTCGCGTCGCGGTTCGCACCGGCGACACGCCGATGGGCGAGCGCGCGAAGATGGCGAAGAAGCCACCGCACATCCTCGTCACGACGCCGGAGTCGCTGTTCATCCTGCTGACGACCGTCAGCGGCCGCGCGGCGCTCGGCCAGCTGAAGACGGTGATCATCGACGAGATCCATGCGATCGCGGGCGACAAGCGCGGCGCTCACCTCGCGCTCAGCCTCGAGCGGCTCGATCGTCTCGTCGCGCAGACGACCGGCAGCGCGCCGGTGCGCGTCGGTCTGTCGGCGACGCAGCGACCGATCGAGCGGATCGCGCGACTGCTCGTCGGCACGCGCCGGCCGATGCCGCACGTCGTCGATGCAGGACATCGTCGCGAGATCGATCTCGCGATCGAGATCACAGACGACGAGCTCGGTGCGGTTGCATCGCTCGAGCAGTTCGGCCGCGTCTACGATCGGATCGCGGAGCTCGTCACGCAGCACCGCTCGACGATCGTGTTCGTCAACACGCGCCGGCTCGTCGAGCGCGCGGCGGCGGCACTCGAGCAGCGGCTCGGCGAGGAGCACGTCGTCGCGCACCACGGCTCGATGTCGCGCAACCTGCGGCACGCGGCCGAGCAGAAGCTGAAGTTCGGCGAGGTGAAGTGCGCGGTCGCGACCGCATCGCTCGAGCTCGGCATCGACGTCGGTGCGGTCGATCTCGTGATCCAGCTCGGCTCCCCGCGCTCGATCGCGACGCTGCTCCAGCGCGTCGGCCGCTCGGGCCACCACCTGCGCGGCACACCGAAGGGCCGCATGTTCGCGCTGACCCGCGATCAGCTGCTCGAGTGCGCGGCGCTCGTGCGCGGCGTGCGGCGCGGCAACCTCGACGAGATTGCACTGCGCGACGCGCCACTCGACATCCTCGCCCAGCAGATCGTCGCGACGTGCGCGGCCGAGGAGCTGCCCGAGGAGGAGCTGCGCGCGCTGATCCGCGGCGCGACGCCGTACTCGCAGCTCGAGGACGAGCGCCTCGAGCAGCTGATGGTGATGCTGAGCGAGGGCGTGTCGGATCGACGCGGCCGGACCGGCGCCTACCTCCATCGCGATCGCGTCGGCGGGATCGTCAAGGCACGGCGCGCGGCGCGGCTCGCCGCGATCACGAGCGGCGGCGCGATTCCCGACAACAACAACTACACCGTCGTGCAGTGGCCGGAGGAGACGCAGGTCGGCTCGGTCGACGAGGACTTCGCGATCGATAGCTCGGCCGGCGACATCTTCCAGCTCGGCAACACGTCCTGGAAGATCCGCCGCATCGAGGCGGGTCGCGTGCTCGTCGAGGATGCGCGCGGTCAACCGCCGACGATCCCGTTCTGGTTCGGCGAGGCGCCGGCGCGTACGCGCGAGCTGTCCGACGAGGTCAGCGAGCTGCGCGGCGAGATCGATCAGCGGCTCGCGACCGACGAGCAGCAGGCGATCGCGACGTGGCTCGCGACCGAGACGTCGATGCCGATGCGCGCGGCGCAGCAGGCGGTCGCGTACCTCGCCGCGGCCCGCGGCGCGCTCGGCGCCCTGCCGCGCAAGGATCTGATCGTCGCCGAGCGGTTCTTCGACGAGGCCGGCGGCATGCAGCTCGTGCTGCACGCACCGCTCGGCGGTCGCATCAATCGCGCGTGGGGCCTCGCGCTGCGCAAGAAGTTCTGCGTCACGTTCGACTTCGAGCTGCAGGCGATCGCGACCGACGACGGCATCGTCATCTCGCTCGGCCAGCCGCACAGCTTCCCGCTCGACACCGTGTTCGGCTACGTGCCGTCGACGCAGGCCAAGGAGACGCTGATCCAGGCGCTGCTCGATCGGCCGATGTTCGAGATCCGCTGGCGGTGGAACGTCACGCGCTCGCTCACCGTGCTCCGCCGCAAGGCCGGCAAGAAGATCCCGCCGCACCTCATCAAGATGCGCGCGGCCGACACGCTCTCGGTCGTGTTCCCGCAGGCGCAGGCGTGCGCCGAGAACATCGTCGGTCCGCGCGAGATTCCGGATCACCCGCTCGTGTTCGAGACGATCCGCGACTGCCTCGTCGAGGCGATGGACATGGACGGGTTCCGCGGGCTGCTCGAGCAGCTCGAGCGCGGCGACATCCGCGTGATGGCGAAGGACACCGTCGAGCCGAGCCCGCTGTCGCACGAGCTCATCAACGCGAACCCGTACGCGTTCCTCGACGACGCGCCGCTCGAGGAGCGCCGCACGCGCGCCGTCCAGCTGCGCCGCGGTCTGCCCGCCGAGCAGGTCGAGGAGGCCGGGATGCTCGACGAGGCGGCGATCGCACTCGCTGCCGACGAGGTCGCGCCGACCGTGCGCGATGCCGACGAGCTGCACGATGCGCTGCTCGCGCTGTGGCTCGTCCCCGAGTCGCTCGGCGATGCGCTCGCGCCCGACGCGCGCGACTGGTTCGACGCGCTCGCGGGCAGTGGCCGCGCGTGCCGGCTGCGCTGGGAGACCGCCGGCGAGGAAGCGATCGTTCACGCGGCATGGGTCGCGACCGAGCGGCTCGGTGCCGCGCGCGCGATCCTCGGCGAAGGGGTCGAGGCGACACCGATGATCTCGACACCGGCGTGGGCGGCGCGGCCGGAGCGCGAGGTCGCGATCAACAAGGTCATCAGCGCGCACCTCGATCATCGCGGTCCGGTCAGCACGAAGGCGCTCGCCGCCGAGCTCGGCCTGCCCGCCTCCGACGTGCTCGCCGCGCTGCTCGCACTCGAGGCCGACGGCGCGATCCTGCGCGGCTCGTTCACGACGGCGAGCACGCGCGCGCCGAAGCGCACGGTCAAAGAGGCGCTGGCCGCCGCCGACGACTCCGAGCTGCTCGCGAACATCGAGTGGTGCAATCGCCGCGTGCTCGCGCGCATCCATCGCCTGACGCTCGCGAAGCTGCGCAAGGAGATCGAGCCGGTCAGCGCTGCCGCGCTCATGCGCTTCCTGTTGCGCTGGCAGCGCGTCGCCAAGAACACGCAGCTGATCGGCGCGGACGGCCTCGCGCGCGTCGTCGAGCAGCTGCAGGGATTCGAGACCGCCGCCGGTGCGTGGGAGCGCGAGATCCTGCCGGCGCGCCTCTACGGCTACGACCCCGCGTGGCTCGATCAGATGTGTCTCGCCGGCCAGGTCGTGTGGTGCCGTCTGTCGCCACGCAAGGCGGAGGTCATCGACGAGCCGCTGGCCGTCGACGAGGCGACCAAGCTCCTCGCCGCGCTCACGCAGGTCGCACAGACGCGCGGAGCGATGGACTCGTTCCCGCCGATCCTGCGCGAGCCGATCGCGATCGGCGAGCGAGCCGCGGCGCGTGCGATCGCGCTCGGGCCGAAGGCCGCTGCCAACGCGAACGCGCGTCGTCCCGGGCCGTCGCTGTTCTCGCCACGCGAGCGCTTCGAGACGCGCGACGACGAGCTGCCGTCGTGGGTCGCGCCAGCGACGACCGCACCGCCTGCACCCGAGCACGCGGTCACCGCCGCGACCGAGGCGACGCTCGCCGCCGCGCTCGACGCGGGTGCGACGCGCAACCAGGCCGCGCTCGCGATCACCGGCATGCTCGCGCGCACGTTCCCTGCCCTGCCGCCGCTCGCGATCGCGCAGACCGCGCTCGACACCGTGTTCCCGCAGTCTCCGCAGCGTCGCAATGCACCGTCGCGCTCCGCGCCGCTCGCGCTGATGCTCCGCCGCGACGCGACGTGGCTGCGTGCCGCCGCCGCGATCGCGACCGTCGAGCCTGCGCCGCTGTCGCCGCTTGCCGCGCGCCTTCGCGATCAGCTCGTCGCCAACGGCGCGCAGTTCCTGCCCGACCTCGTCGGCGCCATCGATTGCCCGCCCGAGGCCGTCGAGGACGCGCTGTGGGAGCTCGTCGGTGCGGGCGTCGCGACCGCCGACGGATTCGCGAGCCTGCGCGTGCTCGTCGATCGCAAGCGTGGCGAGGTGAAGAGCCACTTCGATCGCCATGCCGCACCCGCCGCGCCCGCCGCGCCGGTCCGCAAGTGGCAGGAAGCGATCAAGAAGGCGCGCACGCGCGATCGCGAGCGCCCGGCCCATGCACTGCGCGCGCTGCCGACGGCCGCCGGCCGGTGGTCGCTACTTCCGGCGACGAGCTCCGAGCAGCTCGATGCCGAGGCGTCCGCGCGCCAGCTCCTGCTCCGCTACGGCGTCGTGTTCCGCGACCTCGTCGCGCGCGAGTCGAGCATCCCGCCATGGCGCGAGCTCCTCGTCGCCCTGCGTCGCCTCGAGGCGCGTGGCGAGATCCGCGGTGGCCGGTTCGTCACCGGCTTTGTCGGCGAGCAGTTCGCACTGCCCGAGGCGCTCGACGAGCTGCGCGGCGTTCGCAATCCCGGCCCTGCCGCCGAGGTCAGCCGCGTGTCCGCGACCGATCCGATGAACCTCGTCGGCGTGCTGTCGCCTGGACCGCGCGTGCCGGCGATCGTCGGTAACGCGGTGCTCTACGTCGATGGCCAGCCGGTCGCCTCGCTCGAGGGTGGTCAGCTCGTCATGCGCGCCCCGATCCCACCCGGCGCGCGCGTCGACGACGATCTCACCTATCACCCGCCACCGCGTCCGATCAGTGCCGCGACGCAAGCCGCGCTGCCGCTGTGACGCTCGATCCGATCGGCCACCTCAAGGCGCTCGTCGCGACCTGGCGCGGCCGGTTCATCCTCGCGTTCCTCGTCGTCCAGATGGCGCTACCGCTCGCGTACTACACGGTCCGCCGCGACAAGCACGACGAGCGCTACGCGTGGCGCATGTTCTCGCCGACCCGCATGACCTCGTGCACGCTCAGCGCGACCGTCGACAAGCAGCCGATCGCTCTCGGCGCCGAGTTCCACGAGGCGTGGATCGGCATCGCCGAGCGCGGCCGGTTCGTCGTCGCCGAGGCGATGGCGGCCAAGCTGTGCGACAAGAACAAGGGCAAGGCCGTCGAGATGACGCTCGACTGCAGGTACATCGATCGCGCGCCGCAGCGCTTCGGCGGTCACGACATGTGCAAGAACCCCGAGCTGTGAGCGGCGATGGCGAAGAAGCGCAAGCACGGCGGTAAGAAGACGGCCGCGAAGCCGGCACCGAAGGCCCAGGGCCTGACGTCGGGCTCGGACGAGCAGTTTGTCGAGGACAAGCCGTCGCGCGGCAAGCAACGCCGCGAGCAAGCGCGCGTCGCTCGAGCGAGCACGCCGCAGGCCGAGCCTCCCGCGTTCTGGTTCGGCTTCGAGGTGACGTGGGCCAAGCTCGCGCTCGGCCGCTTCGTCCTGTTCTCGCTGCTCGCGCTCGACGCGCTGCTCCAGATCTCGCACGCGCCGCGCTACGGCGCCGGCAACTTCAACGTCGCGCAGCTGCCGCTACTCGACTTCATCGCACCGGGACGCGTCGCCTATCTCGTCGGCCAGCTCGTGTGCTCGTGGCTGTTCGTGCTCGCCGCGTGCGGCGTGGCGACGCGCATCGCGCTGCCGCTCGTCACCGCGATCTACGGCTGGCTCTACTTCGGCAGCCACCTCGACTCCTATCAGCACCACTACCTCGTCTGGCTCATCCTCCTGCTCGCCTGCTTCGTCCCGTGGCAGCGCCCGCCGGATGCCGAGCCGGCGACGCGCGTGCGGTCGTGGGCGCTGCGCCTGATCCTCGTCCAGCTCGGCATCCTCTACTTCTGGGCCGCGGTGTCCAAGCTCGACGGCGCGTGGCTCGACGGCCGCACGCTCGGCGGCCAGATCCACGGCAGCCTGCGGTCGCTGATCGACTCGACGGTCCACATCCGCGCCGCGAGCATCCTCGTCGTCGCGACCGAGGTCGCGCTCGCGTTCACCGTGTGGCGGCCGCGCACCTGGCGCTACGCGGCGCCGCTCGGCCTCGCGCTGCACATCGGCATCCTCGCGAGCGGTCTCGAGATCGGCCTGTTCGCGTGGCTGATGATCGGCCTCTACATCTTCATCGTGCCCGACGTGGTCTGGGTGTGGCTCGCCGAGCGCGCGCCGATCGCCGCCGCACGCCGCGCCGCCACGACGCTCGCCGGCTACTTCACGGGTACGGCCGCGATCATCTGGTGGGTCCTCGCCGCCGCGATCGCCGCGCTGCTCGCGGTCGTCTCGCGGTTCGACAATGCACCTCTCGTCGGCCTGCTCCTGCTCGCTGCATTGCTCGCGATCACCGCGACGCTGCGCGGCCGGCACCGCGTCGCCTGGATCGCGACCGCGCACCTGCTCGCGTTCGGTCTGTGGACGGTCGTCGATCGCACGACCGCGGAGCCGTCCGACTATTACCGACTGTGGGGCGGCTCGGCGCGCCGGCTCGGCGACCTCGCGACGTCCGAGTACGCCTACCGCCGCATGACCGAGATCGCGCCGAACGAGGGCACCGGTCACTACCAGCTCGGTCGCTTGCTGCTCGCGCGCAATGCCAGCGAGCAAGGTCTCGCCGAGCTGCACCGGGCGCAGGATCTCGAGCCGATGAAGGCGCGCTCGTACACGGCCGAGGCGCGCTGGCTCGCATCGAACGGCCAGAACGACGCCGCGATCGCGAAGGCACGCGAGGCAACGATCATCGAGCCCGGCGACAGCGAGGCCCGGAGCCTGCTAAACAGCCTGCTCGGAACGAAATGACCGCCCTCGCATCCAAAGAGCTCGCACCACGCGATCGCAAGGCGCGCGCCGCCAAGATCATGGCGCAGCTCGAGGAGCTATTTCCTGCGCCCGCGATCCCGCTCGATCACGGCGACGCGTTCCAGCTGCTCGTCGCGGTGATCCTGTCGGCGCAGTGCACCGACGCACGCGTCAACATGGTCACGCCCGCACTGTTCGCGCGCGCGCCCGACGCCACGACGATGGCGAAGATGACGCCCGCGCAGATCATGCCGTACATCAAGACGTGCGGCCTCGCACCGGGCAAGGCCAAGGCGCTCGCGTCGATGGCGCGCGATCTCGTCGACAAGCACGGCGGCAAGGTCCCCGCCGACTTCGAGGCGCTCGAGGATCTCGCCGGCGTCGGTCACAAGACGGCGAGCGTCGTCATGGTGCAGGCGTTCGGCGTCCCCGCATTTCCCGTCGACACCCACATCCATCGCCTCGCGCAGCGCTGGGGCCTCTCGAACGGCAAGAGCGTCGAGCAGACCGAGCGCGACCTCAAGGCGGTGTTCCCCGAGGACAAGTGGAGCATGCTCCACCTGCAGATCATCTACTTCGGTCGCAAGTACTGCCCCGCGCTGCGCCACGTTCCCGGCGAATGCCCGATCTGCAGCTGGGCGATGTCGAAGGCGCAGGCGGCGCGCGAAGCGAAGCGCTAACGCGTCAGACAGCTGAGGTGCGCGTACGACTGGACGGTCGGCGCCGCCGCGCGCGCGATCTGGAGCCGCAGCTTGTCGGCGGTCGCGCACTCGACGGGTGCGGGCGCGAGCCGCCAGCAATCGGTCGAATGCGTGTCGTCGCACGCGGCCATCCGCGTCTCGGCCCCGAGCGGGCCTTCCACCACGTCGCATGCCGGTTGGATGCCTTCGGCAGCGCTGGTGTCGGCGACCGGCACGTCGAGGCATGGATCGCCGACGAGCTTCTTCGCCGCATAGCCGATCGACGTCAGCGAGAGCGACAGATCTTGGCTGCAGATCGACGTCAGCGCGCTACGGCTCGGGAAGGCGGCGAGCAGCTGGCCAATGCGAACGGCGGGGTCAGCAACTTCGAGGCCGTTGGGACCCTCAAAGCTGCAGGCGGGTTCGAGGGAAGGAATCGGCACGGTCGCCTGCGGGGGCGGCTTGAGGGCCACGCTGACCTGCGTCGGATCACCGACGATCGCGGCCACCATCACCCGGTTGGGATCGCCCTTGAGGTTCGCGAGGAAGTCGACGTACTGCCCGACATCGTCGACATACGCAGACGTCGGGTTGTCATGACAGTCGCTCTTCGCGCCGACCATGTTCATGTCTGCCTCGGTCGTGCCGCCGGTGTCACACGTCACACCGAAGCGGGTGCACCGAAAGCTCTCGAGTGGCCCAAGCGTCTGGGTGTCCGAGCCGAAGAACGAAGGAGCCTTCGCCGAGCAATCGTCCTCGTCGGAGAGGATCACGACGGCGAGGTTGGCCTCCGGGCGGAGAAAGCCCGCGTTCGCAGGATTCTCGAGAGCGCGCCGCATCGCGCGAAACGGCTGCTCGTAGCCGCAGCCCTCGGCGCCGACTGTCGCGAGCGCGCTGAACACGTCGCGCAGCTCACCGGTGTAGTTGCGCGCCCGGGTGCCGTCGGGATTCGCGACATCGGAGATGTAGAGAGCGCTGCCGAGCTCCGGCACGACGCCGGAGCGCAACACACCGTCGTCGCCGGCACCGAAGCATCCGCCCGCAGAGCCAGGGATGGCCAAGCCCACGCCAGTGGCCGTCGTCGTCCCCATGTCCGTCGTGACCACACCGATGTGGAGGTTCGGCAACCCACCGTCGAGGGTGGCGAGCGCGTCCATCATCTGCGGGAAGCTCGCGACGAGCGCTCGCTGTTGATCTGACATCGACGGCGAGCTGTCGACAACGAACAGGATGTCGATGTCGCGGTTCTGGATCGCCGGCAGGACCATCACCTCCTGCAGTTCGCCGACCGTGACTTCGCTCTCGTGGCATGCCGCAAGACCGAGGGCGGCAATGCCGATCATCATTCGCATCATTTCCGGACCTCCGAGCAGACGGTGAAGAGTCGAGGACGCTGCGCCGA
>JABFXX010000441.1 GCA_013368795.1 Kofleriaceae bacterium | reverse complement strand
CGTACAATTCGCGCATGCGGAAGCTCGCATGTGCGGTCGTGCTGGTCGCTGGTTGCTCGTCGTCGGACTCTGGCTCGGGGCATGGCGGCGCCGGCACGCTCGTCTATGCGGAACGGGACAGCCACGTCATCCGCATCCTCGACCTCGCGGCCAGCTCGGATCGCCTGATCGACGACGGTGCGTTTGGCAGCGTGAGCATCGCCCCCGACGCAGCGCACGTCGCCTACGTCGGTGCCGACCGCGTGGTCAAGGTCGCCGATCGCGCGGGTACCGTCACACCGCTCGAACCGCGGAGCGGCTGCAACGGGGGAACCGCGAACTGGGTCACGAGCGGCGCGATCGTCTACTGCATCGACACGCCACAGCAGCGCGGCTCGATGCTGCTGCCTGCGCTCGGCAGCTCCGCGCGGTTCTTCGAGACGCCGCCGATCGTCTCGGCCGACGGGGCACAGGTCGCCTATGTCGACGCCAAGGGAAACCTCGTCCTCGAGCACGCCGACGGCTCCAATCCGCGCGTGCTGGTTCCGTCGGAAGACCCATCTGCGCTGTTCTCCTATCGCTACGCGACGATGTTCACGCCGGATCAACAGCACGTGATCATGGAGGATACTGCGGACTATCCGCCGAGGACGCGGATCGTCCCGCTGGACGGTGGCGCGAGCATCGACGTCGAGGACGCGCATTTCGGCGGCACCGGATTCGTCACGATGGTCGGCGGCGGCTCCGTGTTCTCACCCGACGGCTCCGAAGTCGCGATGTCATCGACGACCGGGCTCGTCGTCGTCAACCTGGCGACCGGCGCCAAGCGCATGCTGGCCGAGTACCCGCCGCGCGTCTCCAGCGGCGGCGCGGTGTTCCTCGACGACGGTCGGGTCGCCTGGCTTCGTTACGAGGACACGAGCGTCGGCGATCTCGGCGATTTCAAACTCGGGATCGACGTCGCCGGTCCCGGCGCGAACGAGGACTTCGCGATCATCGAGCCGCGCGACGAATGGTGGTCGACGATCGCGATCTCACCCAGCGGCTTCGTCGCAGTGCCCAGCGAGGCCCTGCTCGTTTCGACCGACGGCACCGTGCTCGTGCCGAACGACACCTCGTCGGAGTCCGCGTTTCACGCCGACATCGTCGGCATCTCGGCCGATGGCACGGGCGTCATCACGAGCTCGTCCACGGGCGAGATCCGGTTCGTCGGTCTCAACGGTCGTGTTCGCCACCTCGCGAACGCGTCCAGATCCACGGGCGACCTGTGGCCGCCGAGCGTCGCGTTCACGCCCGCAGCGCTGTAGCGCTCAGAACGTGATGAGGCACTTGCCGTGGATGGCCTCGCCGCCGAGCTGCTGCTTGCTCTTGTCGCCCGTCGGCGTCCAGCTGAGCCACGTGAGGACCTGCGCGTCGTCGGCATAGGTGCCCTTCGTGGCCTTCTCGCCGTTGTCGTGCCACGTCTCCCAGCAGCCGTTCTTCCTGCCGCCGACGAACTCGCCTTCCGCGCGCTTCTTGCCGTTGAAGTGCCAGGCCTTGAACTTGCCCTCGGCGTGGCCTTCCTTGAACTCGACCTCGGCCATCTTCTCGTCGTTCGCGTACCAGGACTCGAAGTCACCGTCGAGCAGGCCGCTCTTGAACGACGCCTTCCACACGACCGCACCGTTGTCGTACCAGGCCTTCCAGTCGCCGACCATCACGCCGCCTTTGCACTCACCCTTCACGCGATCCTTGCCGTTGCCGTAGGTCAGCTTGATCTTGCCCTCGCCGTTCTGCGACGGACAGCGCGACACGCTCGTCGCGAACTCGGGGATGCCGAGCGGACCGAGGATGATGTCGTTGGCGTGAGGCTGACCGAGCGTGCCGTGATGGTGGTGGCAGCCTGCGAGCAAGAGAAAGGGAAGCAAGGCTCGAACGTTCATCGTAGTCGACATGATCACACCAACGCCGGCCGCACGGGCGCTTACGGTCGCGTCTCACACACGCGGCGCGACGTCACGGCGGTTGGCAGGATCTGGCGACTTAGCGGCGACGGCGAACGCGCGCACCGGGCTCGGCGAACGTCGCGTCCTCGTACTGAAATGGTGCAGACGACGCGAGCTCGAACGGCGAGGTCTGCGCCTGGGTCGCAACGTGCGGGAACGGCGCCGTATCGTTGTGATCGACCTCGAACGC
>JABFXX010000073.1 GCA_013368795.1 Kofleriaceae bacterium | reverse complement strand
CAAGCTCCCCGAGTACGCCGGCGAGGTCGCGACATCGCTGCGCCAGGGCGCGGCGATCGGCTTCGGCCACTACAGCGCACTCTTCGCGAAATAGGCGAAATAGGGTCAGACACAACTTTCACAAGTTGTTGCGCAATTCGTGCAGCAACTTGTGGAACTTGTGTCTGACCCTATTTCGGCGGCCGGGCGATGATCCGCCACGGGTGCCGCTTCAAGACCTTGCCGAGGTCCTTCGCGTCCTCGGGGAACTCGGGGTCGTTGGCGAGCTTGAGCAGCGAGCCCTCGCCACGCGCGATGCCGTCCTGGATCGCCTGGACCTTGGCGAGCAGCGGATCGATCCGGTCGGCCGCCGCGCGCACGCGATCGATCGCCTGGCCGATCTTGTCGAACGCCTCGGCTCCCTTGGCGCCCATGCTGCCGCGCAGCGCGCCGAGGCTGTCGCCGAGCTTGTCGGCACTCGCGCGCAGGCTCGCGATCGTCGCGCGCGCTTGCGCGACCGTCGTCTGGAGGCGATCGAGGACGTCGCCGAGCTGATCGAGACCTTGCTCGCCGCCGAGCGCCGCGTAGGTGCGGTCGCCCTCGTCGATCAATGCGCGGAGGTCCTCGCTCAGCGTCGCGTCGGGCGCGAGCTCGGCGAATGTCGCGCGTAGCTTGTCGAGCTCGGCGCCGAGCGCGTGCGCCTCGGGGCGGACCTCCGACGCGAACTTTGCCGCCGTCGTCAGGTTGTCCCAGGTTCGCTGCAGTACGCGATCGAGGCTCGGCGGATCGCGGCCGAGGAGCTCGTCGTTCTCGGCGAGCGTCGGTCCCGGCGCGGGCGGCGGTCCGATCTCGAGGTACTTGCCCGACAGCGCACCGCGCGACGTGATGAACACGTCGCCGCCCTTCATGATCCTGCGCGCCCACGCTCGCTCGATCGCGACCTTGACCGCGACGCCCTCCTCGCCGTTCAACGGGCCTGGCGCGCCCGCCGGCGAGAGCGCGATCGACTCGACCTTGCCGACGGTCTTGCCGGCGACGACGAACGCGGCGCCCTCCTGGAGGCCGCCAGTCGTGTGGAAGTAGATCTTGATGCGCGTGTGCGCGCCCCACTCGATGCGATCGTAGATGAACACGAAGAACACGATCGAGAGCACGAGGACGACGAGCGACACCGCGCCGACCTTGCGCGTGAGCGACGGATCCTGTGCTGCGAGGCTCATCGCGAGCGGTTCATTCCTGCGAGACGCGCGTGGGGTTTCGTTCGAGGCTCATCGCGACGCGCTCATTCCTTCCAGAAGAGCTTCCATGGATTGCGCTTGAGGTCGCGGATCAGCTCGCGCAGGTCGGCGTAGATGTCGTCGCGCGAGAGCAGCGCGCCCGCCGTGCCCTTGCCGCTGCGCAGGTCAGTCACCATGCCGTTGACGTTGTCGATGAGGCCGCCGGCCTTGCCCGCCGCGCTCGCCGCCTTGTCGGCTGCATTGATCGCCTTGTCGATCCGCTCCTCGGTGATGATCTTCGTGACGCGCGTCGCGTCGGACATCAGCGCCTGCGCCGACGGCGTCAGCGTCGTCATCGTGCTCTGCGCGGCCTTGAGCGTCGCGCTGGCGTCGGCGACGAGCGTCGCGACCGGCCGGCCATCGCCGAGGCCCGAGTTGACCTTCGCGAGCGTGGTCTTCGCTTCCTTCGCGAGCGATGCGCCGTTCGTGATCAGCTCGCTGATCTGCGCGCGGTTCGCGACGAGGAGGTCGTTCGCTTCCTTGACCGCGTTCGCGCTGTTCGAGAGCAGGCCCTTGATCGCGTCGCGATCGTCGCGCAGCACGGCGGCGACACCGTCGAGCACTTCGTACAGGCGCGCGACGACGAGGTCGGTGCGCGGCGGGTCGTGCACCGCCGGCGGACCGTGGATCACCGAGCCGGGCTGGATCGGCGGATGCTCCCAGTCGCGGCCCGGCACGATCTCGAGATACTGCTCGCCGAGCACGCCGGCGGTGTTGATGAAGAACTCGGCGTCGCTGCGGATCGCGTCGCGCACGCGGTCCTCGATCCACACCGTCAGGCGGACCTGCACGCGCTGACCATTCAGCTTCGGATCCGGCTTCCCGCCGAGGAAGTCGATGTGCTCGACCTTGCCGACCTTGATGCCGGAGACCTTCACCGGTGCGCCCGGCTGCAGCGCGCCGATGTAGTCGTAGTCGACCTTGATCGTGAAGCCGGAGCGGAACGAGAAGTTGCCGAGGATGAAGATGAACCCGATCAGGATCGCGCTCGACACCAGGATGAGCAGTCCGACTTTGAACTCCAGCCCTCGTTCGCGCATGCGCAGAGCATAGCCTCGCCCACCTGCCATCGCCGAAATCGTTCACGCCGAACGCTCGTCGGAATTGGTTGCCCGAAAACGCCGAAGCCCGCCGGTGAAGGCGGGCTTCGTTGCAACTGAGGCGAGCTACGTACTCGCTACCGGTGCGCGGCGGCTACTGCCAGCCACCTTGCTGCGGGTAGCCTCCACCCGGCGGCGGGTAACCTCCGCCCGGCGGCGGATAGCCACCACCCGGCGGCGGATAACCTCCGCCCGACGGCGGATAACCACCACCGCCCGGTCCGCCCTTCTTCGAGATGAGCGCCTTCGCCTCCTCGTACGCGGCGGGCGACGCCATCATCAGCACGCCGAAGAACGCGACGATGCGGATGAGGATGTGCGCCATGAGGAGGATCGCGCCGATGCCCATGTGCAGGTGCACGAGCATCGCGAGGCCCGACAGGACGACCGCGGCCGGCAGCCACAGCACGAGCACGGCGGTGATCAGCGGGCCGAACGCGTCGACCGACTGGAGCGCCGGCGGGAGCTTCTGCGGCGGCACGACGAAGATGATGCAGAGCACGCCGAGCGTCGTGATGAGGAAGTCGAGCAGGACGTAGACGATGAACAGCGCCGGCACGCCCGAGAAGTGGAATGCCGTGTCGAACATGTGGAACCAACCCGGCAGGAGCATCACCGCGCCGGCGGCGATGATGATGCGCGCGATCTGATCCTGCGGCTGAGCGATCCGCGCGAGCAGACCGAACACGAGGGTCGCGTAGCCGAGCGTGTGGAGCGTGTCGTGGATCCCGGCGAAGCCGCCGGCGCCAGCGCCACTACCGCCGCCCATCATGAAGATGCCGGCGAATGACACGCCGAACGGTATCCACTGCAAGACCGCAGGCGGAACCTTCGCGCGCACGTCGGGCGGCGCCGCCGCGACGAGCAGGTACGCGCCGCCGGCGATGATCGGCCAGATCAGGAAGTCCCACTTCGGCATGCCGCTCGAGAACGGGAAGACGAGCACCGGGCTCGTCGAGAGCGGAACGACAATCGACGCGACGAGCGCGACGCCGGCGAGGAAGAGGATCTTCCGCTGGATCGCCGCGTCCCGGAGCTTGCTCACGGGGAACCCGAAGATCGTGCCGGGCGCCGACTGCGGCAGCTTGCGCGCCACGTCGTCGAGCGGACCCGGCATGTTGGTCTCGGGCGTCGCGTACGGGTTCGGCGCCTGCGGATAGCCCGCCTGCTGTCCGAAGCCACCGGGCTGGCCATAGCCCGGCTGTCCGCCGGCCGGTTGTCCGTAACCGCCGGGCTGTCCGGGCTGCTGTCCGTATGCCGGCTGCTGCGGCTGGCCGTAGCCACCGGGCTGCTGGCCGTATCCCGGCTGTGCGGGCTGGCCGAAGCCGCCCGGCTGCTGTCCGTACGCCGGCTGCTGCGGCTGACCGAAGCCACCGGGCTGTCCGGGCTGCTGTCCGTATGCCGGCTGCTGCGGCTGACCGAAGCCACCCGGCTGCTGCGGCTGACCGTATCCCGGCTGCCCGCCGGCCGGCTGTCCGAAGCCCGACTGTGAGGTGCCACCGAAGCCACCCGGCTGCTGCGGCTGGCCGAAGCCACCCGGCTGCTGCGGCTGGCCGTATCCCGGCTGTCCGCCGGCCGGTTGTCCGAAGCCACCGGGCTGTCCCGGCTGTCCGAAGCCACCCGGCTGTCCGCCGGGCTGACCGAATCCTTGAGGCTGCTGCGGTGCGCCAAAGCCCTGCTGCTGCGGCGGCTGGAAGCCACCGGGCTGCTGCGGCGCCGCGGGACGGGGCTGCTGAGCGGCAGGCGCGGGAGTCTGTCCCGGACGGTTCGCCTGCGGAATCTGCGGCGCTGCGTAACCGAACATCGTCTTCGCGGGCTGTCCCGCGGGCGGACCACCCGCCTGCATCGGCGGCATCGGTCGTCCACACGTCCCACACGCGGGCGCGTTCATCAGCACTGCCGCGCCACAGTACGGGCACGGCCTAGTTGGAGTCGCCATTCTGGTTTCCCCTGTCCTTTCGAAGGCGAACGGTAACCCGCACGACGAAGCGAAAGCAACGAACGGACACGGATTTGGGGGTACCGATCCGTGAGGTTTCCGACGGACCTCAAGGCCTTGCAGTCGGCGCGCGAGCGTGTTGGAGCACGCGCTCGGTCAACATTGCACGCGGTAGTTCTGGCGTAACGCGGCCCCCATGTTCGCGGCGTGCACTTCGCGGTCACACGTCACGTGACATCACTCTCTCGCCCGCACATGGCGACGACTCGTGTCGGTTGCGCTATTTGTCTTGCGTGGCACGACGACTCCCCGTGCTCGATGCCGCTCGCGGCGAAGCGGTCGAGATCCGGATCGCGAACGAGAGCATTCGCGCGTTCGGCAACGAGAGCATCGCCGCAGCGGCGCTCGCGAGCGGCACCCGTGTGCTGTCGCGATCGCTCAAGTATCACCGCCCGCGCACGTTCTTCTGCCTCGAAGGCCACTGCAGCGGCTGCCTCGTGCGGCTCGGCGGCGTGCCGAACCTGCGCGCGTGTCAGGCGCCGTGCACCGCGGGCGCAGAGATCGAGGGCCAGAACGCGTTCCCCTCGGCCGAGGTCGACCTGCTCGGCGCGGTCGACTTCCTGTTCTCGCGCGGCCTCGATCATCACACGCTGATGACCGGAAGCTCCGTGCTCAACAAGCTCGCGAACAAGGTCGTTCGCCAGCTCTCCGGTCTGGGTCGCCTGCCGCAGTCGCCGGTGTCCGCGAGCGAGCTCCCCGAGGTCGCTGAGCGCGCGGTCGATGTCTGCGTGATCGGCGGCGGACCTGCGGGCCTCGCTGCGGCGATCGCAGCTGCACAGCGCGGCAAGCGCACGCTGCTCGTCGACGATCAGCTGCGTCCCGGCGGCAGCCTGCGTGCCGATCCGCGCAGCGGCCGCGATCGCGCCGAGACGACGTGGGCGGCCGCGATCGACGCCGGTGTCGAGGTGCTCGCGCGCTCGACTGCGATCGGCTTCTTCCCCGAGGACGACGGTGGCGTGCTCGCGATCTCGTCGCCCGAGCGGCTGTATCGCGTCCACGCGCGCGCGTGGATCTGGGCGACCGGTGGCTACGCGGTCAACTTGCCGTTCCAGGAGAACGATCGTCCCGGCGTGATCGCCGCGCGCGCGGTCGGCCGCCTGCTCGTCGAGCACGGCATCCTCGCCGGCGACAAGGTCTGCATCGTCGAGGTGCCGCAGGTCGCGCGCGATGCCGAGGCACTCGCCGCCGCACTCGATCACGCGGGCGCCGAGGTCGTGCGCGTCGCGCTCGCCGACACGCTCGGGGCGCGCGGCCGCAGCTGGGTCAACGGTGTCGATACGAAGAAGGGCCGCGTCGACTGCGATCTCGTCGCGGTCGCGGCGATTCCGTCTCCGGCCTCCGAGGGCGCGCGCCAGCAAGGCTGCAAGGTGACGCTCGATCCAGATGCGGGCGGCTTTCGCATCGTCGTCGACGAGGCCGGTCAAACCTCGACGGCAAACGTGTGGGCGTGCGGGGATGTCACCGGCTACATGGGCCCTGCCCGTGCGGCCACAGATGGCGCTCGCGTCGGCGCGAACGTCGCCGCGTCGCTCGGAGGTTAACCGTGGCCGGCAAGATCGTTCTCTGTCGCTGCGAAGACATGACGCTCTCCGATCTCGAGCACTGCGTGGCGCGCGGCTATCGCGACATCGAAGAGGTGAAGCGCTACACCGGCTTTGGCACCGGACCGTGTCAGGGCAAGGAGTGCCTCGCGCCGGTCGCGACGCAACTCGCGCGCCTGACCGAGGTCGCCCCCTCGACGATCCGGCCGTTCACGTCGCGGCCGCCGCTCGCGCCGACGCCGATCAAGCTGCTCGCGCGCGCCCCCGACGCGCATCGCTTCCCCGACGACGAAGAAGCGGAGAAGAAGCCGTGATTCCCGGCAACGAAGACGACGAAGTCGACGAGAGCCGCGCCGACGTCAGCGGCGAGATCCGGTTGCCGGCGACGCTCGAGTCGAGCGGCAACGTTCCCGAGCGCGCCGAGATCGTGATCGTCGGCGGCGGCGTCGTCGGTCTCGCGATCGCGTACTACCTCGCGCGCCGCGGGCTCGATGATGTCGTCGTGCTCGAGCGCGGCTACCTCGCCGAAGGCGCATCCGGCCGCAACGGCGGTGGCGTGCGCCAGCAGTGGTCGACCGAGATCAACATCCGGCTCATGCAGGAGTCGGTCGAGCTGTGCCGCCGGTTCGCCGTCGACGTCGGCGTGAACGTCTGGTTCCGCCAGGGCGGCTACCTGTTCCTCGCGCGCAACGCCAAGGAAGTGGCGCGGCTCGAGAAGAACATCGATCTGCAGAATCGCTGCGGCGTCGCGACGCGCATGCTGAGTCCGCACGGCGCGCAGGAGATCGTGCCCGAGCTCGATCTCACCGGCATCGTCGGTGCGTCGTACAACCCGACCGACGGCATCCTGTTCCCGTGGCCGTTCTTGTGGGGCTACGCGCGGCAGGCCGCGGCGCACGGCGTCCGCATCTTCACGCAGACCGCGGTCACCTCGCTGCAGCCGCAGGAGAGCGGCGGCTTTATCGTCACGACGCCGCGCGGAAACGTACGCGCGCGCCGCGTGATCAACGCGACCGGCGCGTGGTCACCGCAGCTCGCGAAGATGATCGGCGTCGACGTCCCGACGTATCCGATCCGCCACGAGATTTGCTCGTCGGAGCCGCTGAAGCCGTTCCTCCGGCCGATGGTGTCGGAGCTATCGAGCGGCCTCTACTGCAGCCAGTCGATGCGCGGCGAGATCGTCGGCGGCGTCACCGTCCCCGGCCACGGCTCGACCTACGCGATGGGCTCGACGCTGGAGTTCCTCGCGACGTACTCGCGCCGCCTCGTGCGCCTGATGCCGATCCTCGGCGACATCAAGATCCTCCGGCAGTGGGCCGGCCCGTACGATCAATCACCCGACGGCAATCCCGTACTCGGTCCCGCGCCGACCCACCCCGACTTCTTCCTCGCATGCGGCTTCGTCGGCCACGGCTTCATGATGGCGCCGATCGTGGGCAAGCTGTACGCGGAGTGGCTGACCGGCGGCCACAAGCACGAGATCTTCGAGCGCTACACGCTCGGACGCTTCACCGACGGCTCGGGCGCCGCGCAGCCCAAGGAGGACTTCAACATCGGTTGAAGTCGAGTCGTCGATGGTCCGTGCTACACCCGGGCCGTGTCGACTTCAGGGTCAGCTCTGCTCGCGCCGCACATGATCGGCTTCATCGGCGCCGGCAACATGGCGGAGGCGATGATCGGTGGCCTCGTCCGCGGCAATCACGTGCGCGCCGACCGCGTCGCTGCCTCGGATCCGCGCAAGGAGCGGCTCGACGAGCTGCGCGCTGCGTTCGGGATCGAGGTGACGAACTACAACCGCGAGATCGTGCAGCGCTGCGATCTCGTCGTGCTGTCGGTCAAGCCGCAGATCATGGACAAGGTCCTGCGCGAGGTCGGCGATCAGATGAAATCGGGCACGCTGGTCGTCTCGATCGCGGCGGGCGTCGACACGGCGACGATCGAGGACGCGGTGCCCGATGGCGTGCGCGTCGTGCGCGCGATGCCGAACACCCCCGCGCTCGTCAGCGCAGGCGCGACCGCGATCTCCGCGGGCAAGCACGCGAGCGAGGCCGACATGGCGGTCGCGAAGGCGCTGTTCGATGCCGTCGGCATCACCGTCGAGCTCGACGAGGGTCACCTCGACGCGGTCACCGGCCTCTCGGGCTCGGGCCCCGCGTACATCTTCCTCATCCTCGAAGCGCTCGCCGACGCCGGTGTGAAGGTCGGCCTGTCGCGTCGCGCCGCCCAGCGCCTCGCCGCGCAGACCGTGATGGGCTCGGCGAAGATGCTGCTCGAGACCGACGAGCACCCGGGCAAGCTCAAGGACATGGTGACGTCGCCGGGCGGCACCGCGATCGCGGGCCTGCACACGCTCGAAGAAGGCGGCCTCCGCACGACGCTGATCAACGCGGTCGAGACGGCGACGAAGCGCGCGAGAGAGCTCGGCCGCGGCGGCAAGTGACGTGAACGTGCGCGAGCAGGATGGCGGCGTCACGTTCGACATTCTCGTCCAGCCACGCGCGTCTCGTGCCAAGCTCGGCCCCGTGCACGACGGCCGCCTCAAGGTCGCGGTGACGTCGCCTCCCGTCGACGGCGAGGCGAACGCGGCGGTCATCGAGCTGCTCGCGAAGACGCTCGGCGTCGCCCGCGGTGCGGTCGCGGTGATCGCCGGCGCGAGCTCGCGGCGCAAGACGGTGCGCGTCGCCGGCGTGACGAAGCAAGCGATCGAGGAGCTCGCGCGATGAGGTGGCTCGCACTCCTCGCGCTCGCCGCGTGCACCGGCGAGACCGGCACGCTGTCGGTGTCGCTCACGGCCGCGCCCGACTCCGATCTGATCGCCCGCATCGATCGGCTCGATCTGACGCTGACGAACCCATTCCAGATGGTGTCCTCGATGAGGACCTCGAGGGGCCTCGACATCTCGCTCGAGCTGCCCGCGTCGTCCGACATCGGCGCGCTGCAGGTCGAAGGCTTCGACGCGAGCGGCACGCTGATCGCGGTCGGCGCATCGCCCCGGTTTCCCGTCAACGGCATCGACGGTCGCATCAACCTCTACGTCGCGGCGCCGAACACGTTCGCCGCTGCCCCCGCCGTCCTCATGCCCGCGCGCTCCGCGGTCGCGGTCGCACCGCTGTCGTACGGTGCGATCTTCGCCGGTGGCACGCTCGAAGGCGGCGCGCCGAGCGACGCGGTCGGTATCTACAACGCGTTCGACCACACGCTGGTGACGGGCCTGGCGCTGCCCTCCCCGCGCGCGGGCATCGCGCTCGCGACCGGCGC
>JABFXX010000709.1 GCA_013368795.1 Kofleriaceae bacterium | reverse complement strand
TCTCCTTCACCGACGATGGCAAGAAGTACATCTGCCAGCACGCGAGTATTCAGGCCTACGGCGCGCACGTCGACGGCAGCGCGGACGCACAGACGATCACGGCCGATCGCATGCGTATCGAAGGACGCTTCGAGACGGCCGGCGGGCGCACGATGCGCGGCAAGCTGGTCGTGAATACAGGCGCGGCGAAGTTGACGCATGGTGCCGCAGGAACGGGCCTCGTCGCCAAGGACATTCTCGCCCGCGGCTGGCTCGACATCGGAGCCGGCGAGAAGACTCGGGAATCGGAACACGAGATCAAAGACTTCGATGACACGGTCGAGACTGCGACCAAGAACGCGGCCGCACTTCGCTCACTCCAGCTCGACTTCCACGCGCCGCTCACCCCCGGCACGTACGGCGCCAAGCGCATCCGCGTGAGCGCCGGCGCGGCGCTCGACTTTCGCCTCGGTGTCGACAACGGCATCGTGACCAGGATCGTTGCCAGCATCACCGGCGACGTCTCGGTGTTCTCCGGCAACAAGATTCACCGGCTCGCGCTCGAGAATCAGAAGCTCGAGGCCGATGTCACGGGATGGCTGGGTCCGCTGGTCGACGCGCTCGTCGCATCGATCAACTTCACCTCCCCCATCTTGATCAGAGCGTACGACGTGAAGTTCGACGTCGCGTCGTTCGTCGCGTACCTCGCCGCCTATTACCGGCCGTACGTCATGGACGACGTGAACGACAAACTCGACTCGAACTGGGCCGACGAGAAGCGAATCGAACGAGACACCGCGAAGGCCGATCTCGAGAATCGCAAAGCCAAGTGGCAGGCGGACGAAAAGCACGTGGATGCCGACGAGCCGAAGGCCAACGGCGCGATCATGAAGGACTTGCTGAATCTGCAGGCGGTCTCCGGAACCCTGCAGGCCGCGATCGCTCGACCGGAGGCCGTGGGACGCAAGGGCATCGATGCGCTCAGCGGCACCGCGCTGATCCATGGCTCGATCGCGGGCGGCAAGCTGCGGCTCGACGCCGATGCCACCGTCGATACGGGCAACGGCACGGCGAAGGTGAAGGGCCTGAGCTCGGGCGACATGCCCGTCAGCGACACCAGCACCGGAGGCACGATGGTGACCTTCGACTCCTTCCACGTCGAGCAGTTCAGCTGGGATCCCGCCGCGGCGGCGAAGAGCAAGCCCCGCTCGCACTAGGACCGCAGGTCGCGCGCGCAGATCACATCACCGTGGGCTTCATCGCTTCGTTCGCAGCGCCGAACGTGATGAGGACCGCGACGTTTGGTGGCAGCGTGAAGTTGTCGTCGTCGTACTTGCCACACATTCTGTCGCTCCAGAGCTCGCGACAACGTCCTGACTACGACAACGTGTCGTACCCGGCGCATTCGCCGCGCACTATCGCGTCTATCTCATCGTAATCCGCGCCGACGAGCCGATGGTGCGTCGAATGCATTGCCCAGCCGCGTGCTATCTAGCGACGAGGCCTTCGAGCAGCAGCTGCCGCAGGACCTTCAGATTCGGGCCTCCGTTCACTTCACGCCCATCGACGTAGCGCGTCGCGCGGCGAGCCTGCTGGCGACCGACGCCGGAATGTCGATCCTCGATATCGGTGCCGGCGCGGGGAAGTTCTGTCTCGCCGCTGCGGCGCAAGTGCCTACTGCGACGTTCGTCGGTGTCGAATGGCGCGGTCGCCTCGTGCGCCTTGCGAAGAGGCTCGCCGATCGACTCGAGTTATCCAATGTGGAGTTCATTCACGCGGATGCACTCGAGCTCGACTGGTCGAAATACGACGCGTTCTACCTGTTCAACCCCTTCGGCGAGCAGCTCATGGACAACGAGCTCGTCCTCGATCGAACGATCGCGCTCGAACCCGAGAAATTCGTTGTCCATGTCGCGGCGGTGCGTCACCGACTCTCGATCGCTCGCGTCGGGACCCGGGTAGCGACGTACCACGGCTACGGTGCACCCGCTCCGCTAGGTTACGACCTCGTTCGGCGCGAACGCGCCGGCTCCGATGCCATCGAGCTGTGGGTCAAGACGCGCCTCATTCAAGCGGGAGAAGCGACGGAGAGCTTCGCGTGAAGAGTAACAGTATCGACACCGTGCTCGAGGTGCGCCTTCGACACGAGCCCGGGATGTTGGCGCAAGTCGCTGCGGCGATCGCGGAGCACCGAGGGCTTCTCTGCGAGATCAGGACCGTCCGGGTTGGCGACGAGCACACGCAGCGCGAGATCACCGTCGAGACTGATACACACGATCAGATCACCAAGATCATCGCGGCAATCCAGACCCTGACCGGAGCCGAGGTCCTTACAACCCGCGACCGAGTCATGGAGGCTCATCGCGGCGGCAAGATCGTCGTCGAAAGCAGGATCGAGCTCGACAGCGTCCGGGCACTTCGAACGATCTACACCCCCGGTGTTGCCCAGATCGTGCGTGCGATCCAGATCGATCCGTGGGTCGCTGCCGACACGACCTGGCGAGGCACGTCGGTCGCGATCGTGACCGATGGCAGTCGTGTTCTCGGACTCGGCAACGTCGGACCACTAGCTTCGTTGCCGGTCATGGAGGGCAAAGCGGTACTTTACCGATGCTTCGCCGGGCTTTCGGCAGTCCCGCTCGTTCTGGACGTGAGCTCGGCGCAGGAGCTCATCGACACGGCAACTCGGATCGCGCCCGGGTTTGCCGCGATCCATCTCGAAGACATTCGATCGCCTGACTGTTTCGAGATCGAAGCGGCGCTCGCAAAACGCTTGAAGAAGCCCGTGTTCCATGACGACCAGCACGGCACCGCGACTGCCGTGCTCGCCGCGCTCATCAACGCAGCAAAGGTGGTCGGCCTCAGGCTCGACTCAGCAACAATTGGGGTCGTCGGGTTGGGCGCGGCCGGAACGGCGATCGCGAACCTACTCGGCCGCTTCGGCGTCGGCGAAGTGCTTGCTCATGACCCGGATCCAGCCGCGGCCGCGCGGGGCGCGCAGGTAGGCGCAAGAACCGTGGCCGCACCCGTCCTGTACGCTCATTCCGACGTCCTCATCGCGGCGACCGGGATACCAAGGCTCATCCCACCGACGTCGATCCGACGCGGCCAGATCGTCTTCGCGCTTTCGAATCCTGAAGCCGAGATCGCGCCCGATGTCGCGCTGAGCGCCGGCGCTGCACTCGCGTCGGATGGTCGAGCAATCAACAATGCGCTCGCGTTCCCCGGCCTCATGCGCGCGGCAATCGAGACCCGCGCACGAACGATCACGAGCGACATGATGGTGGCCGCAGCGAAGGCGATCGCCAGCTGTGCGCCACCAGGTGAGCTCGTTCCGTCACCCCTGGATCTCGCTCTCCACGAGGCGGTCTTCGCCGCAGCAGCACGGTCGGTGCGAGAGACAGGCATCGCGAATACTGCACAACCATGATCCAGTTCCCCCGGCCAAGACCCTCAGCGGCGGGTTCAACGCTGGCGCTTGAGTGACCGGCCAAGGAGCGCCTACAATGGCGTGTGCTCAGTCGGTTCGAGAACGCGACGACGTTCTTCGAGATCTCGTTGAACAACCTGTACGGGGACCGGTGGGCATTGTCGTTCGATGCCGGGCGACTCGATCAGCCCCGCGTGCGCAAGTCACGCGAGGACTCGCACCTCGTGCAGGGAACGCGCGCCGAGATTGCTCCCCAGTTCCATGCCGAAGCGCAACGGCGAATCGCGGAGGGTTACGCCTTCGTGTACTTCGGCATGCGCATCGTCGGTGTCCCGCCGCTCGAGCGCTCGAGGAGCAGCGAGCTCGAAGCGGCCGCGCGAGGGAACGACAATGCGATGCTGCGCTACGCGGAGTGGCTATCATCGAGAGGCGATACCCGCGGCGACATCATGACCGCGGATCCCAACTCGTTCGTTGACCGCGGAATCAAGCCGTTCGAATGGCTCGCAACCGACGAAGCACACCAGGCATGGTCGAGAGTCGCCGGGCACTGGCGGCAGCTGCTTGGCGAGCTCCTGTCGGAGCATAGCGCTCAGCTCTATCGCTTCGGCCTTGGCTGGCGACTCGGTCACCTCACCAAGATCGAGGTGGCACCAGAGGATGGCACTGACCTGGTGCCTTCGACAGCAGAACTGCTCGCGCGGATTCGCGAACACCCCGTTGCTTGTTTTCTCGACTAGCAGGCGCGAGCGACGGCGTCGAGCACACCAGCTCGTGCAGATGGACGTGGTATCGGTCGGCCTGTCCGATTGATCGCGGTCCAGAACCGTCGTGGCAGAGCGACATCGCTGGACGGTAGCGCCGCGATGGACCACGATGACGCATGGTCCCGTGGCGCGAGATCGAGAAACAGCTCGCCGCAAACGAGAAGCGCAAGTCGTGGCCGATGATCGCCGTCGTCGTCGCAACCGCGCTGTCGATTCCTGCATTCTTCGCCGGCCAGCTACTGATGTCTCTGTTGCTGGTCGTCGGCGGCGTCGCGATCGGCGTGCTCTTGCGTCGCGCGATCGCGGTTCGCTGCCCCTCCTGCCAGCGCAGGATCCGCATGTACGACGCGGGCATCGACTACGTGAAGCTACAATCGCTGAAGCAGTGCCCGTACTGCGGCGTGAAGTTCGACGAGCAGAACGGTTCGACCGCACCCGCTTCTTAGCCGGCGGTCGGCGCGCTGACGGCCAGCGCAATCACGCCACGGCGGCCCCAGCTCGTGGGCCACGACGTTCCGTCGACCTCGGCGAACCAGAACTTGTCGTTCGAGCCCTCCTGCATGCGCAGCTCACACAGATGACTTCGAGGTCCCGTGACGTGAAGGTTCAAATCCGGCGCCGCGATGCAGGCCACCGCGAGCTACCTGCGACGAACCGCTCGATAAACGCGCACAGGTATATCTATAACGGGACGATGTCCAGCCGTTCCACGATGGTCGCTCTTCACTTGATCACCTGCATGCTCGTTGCCTGTTCCTCGGAAGACGTCGACAAGGGCGAGACCGGCGACAAGGGACCGACGGGTGACAAGGGCGAGACCGGCGACAAGGGACCGACAGGTGACAAGGGCCCCACCGGAGCGGTCGGCGCGAATGGCTATTACTTCCTGTCGAGCACCACGCAAGACTCCTTCACCGGCGACGCTCCGGTGGAGTTCACGGTGCCTGTGGATACCGTCGAGCTGGCGGGGGGCACCGGCCTGTCGACGTCCGGCAACGGCGGCTGGCAAGCGACCGTGGGTGGAACGTACCTCGTGACCTACAATCTGAATTTCACGACATCCGTCGCCGCGAGAACGTACCTCACGGTGAACGCTGTCCCGGTCGCGAAGTCGAGCGTCGGCAGCCCCACGGTCTCGGCTCCAACGTCGCAACCTGCGTACACCAGCACGGTCATCCTGCAGCTCACTACCGGCGATGTCCTCCAGCTTCGTTTCACCAAACTCACGAACTTCACCGCCACGCTGCAGGCCGGCGAGGGCGCCATCCTCACGCTCGTGCGACTCGACTGAAGAGCTGTCGAACAAGAGCCCGGCCCACCATGGCCTGCCGACGGCTGCGAGCGCGTCGGCGTCTATGTGGATTCACGTAGTGCCTCGAACGGAGACTGCCGACGTTCACGTGCGCGAGGACACAGGCGCGCAAGCTCAACACGCTCCCGACTCTCTCTCCCGATAGCTGGGCACCACGACAGGTCGGGTCCGGTCTTGCAGAGACCCGGGGCCATGACTCTCTTTGGACACCAGTTCGACAACACCATCACGATCGATGCTCTCGAGATCCTCGAGTGCCAGCACAGAGAGATCGACAAGCTGTTCGAGACGCTACAGCAGACAGATACAGGTCGCGGAGCGATCTTTGCGGAGCTCGCGAACAAGCTGGCGGCGCATGCGACGATCGAAGAGAAGCTGTTCTATCCAGCCGTGGTGTCGAAGCTGACGCTCGACCTGCTCCACGAGTCGGTCGAGGAACATCTGTCGATCAAGCGCGTCCTCGCCGACATGATCATGATGCGACTCGACGACGCCACGTTTCGCGCCAAGCTAGTCGTGCTTCAGGCGCAGGTCTCGCATCACGCGCGCGACGAAGAGGAAGCGAAGCTCTTCCCCTGTGTACGTGCATCGCTCGGCGCCAACGAGCGTGCGGCCCTCGGACTCGATCTCCTTGTCATGTTTGAAGACCTGATCGCTGTGCCGGCGTACATGAACGTGCCAAACGAGACCAAGTTCTCGGCAGCGCTACCGCCCTCTTCGACGCTCGTGTCACGCTAGAGCAGCACCACAGAGGCGAAGCGCACCGCCCAACGCTTCCAACAATTTCGTCAGCTGGTCGACGATTTCGAGGATCCTCAGCCGATGCGAATGTCCTCGCCGCCGGCCGGCGGGCCGGCCCTCGCGCCGCTTGCGCGGATCGCGCCCGAGAGGCTCGGCGTACATGGGTCGTCGTTAGAAGGTGGGTGCAGAGCGCGTGTGCTTCGCCGTCTCTCGCTCGAGAATGGCCGCCGCCCTGATCGCCGGGCCGCTCTCTGCCGTCGCTCGAGCGAGAGATCCCGTGGCTTCGATCAATACCCACGTGGGTACAGGTGCCTCGTTCGAGTAGTTGTCGCGACGAGACTCCGAGAGCGGCACGTCGAGTCCTTAGGCCTCGCGCGCCGCCTCGCGCACGATCGTCCGATCGAGCATGACCGCGCTGTGCCTATTGTCGATCACAGGTCGTGCTCTTCGAGACGGATGGGCTCGAGGCTGCGAGCGATCGATGAACCAATTCCGAAGGGCGGCGCGCGGGGCCTGCGGCCCTCGCGCGCGCCGCACCCCGCATGGTCGATCCGATCGGGCACGAAAGCGGTGGGCCTATCGGCGACCACCGTTGGTGCTCCTCGAACGGATCGGCTCGAGGCTGCGAATTCCGAAGGGCGGCGCGCGGGGCCTGCGGCCCTCGCGCGCGCCGCACCGCACCTCGAGCACCCGTTCGCTGCCGAGCCCGTCGATCTTCGTCATCGACCGGACCGTCAGCGTGTTGAAGTCGACGAACTTCGCCATGGATTCGCGCGCAGCGCCTCGATTCGGTCCGCGGCTTCTCGTCGAGCTAGTCGCCTCGCCTCGTACCCACGTGGGCAAAGTTCGTCGTCGACGAAGTCGCGAGGAAGATCGGGCGCGACCGTGCCCAGAAATCGACGACGAATCGCACGTCGATGTCGTTTTTGGTTGACCGAAGTTTCGGCGCTCGTCGCATGGATCCGTCGATAGGCACGTTGATCGTCGCGAGATCGCGATGGCGTTCGATCTCACGCACGAAGTCGTCTGCGGCCGTTTCTCGACGAGAAATCGCGATTACGTGCGCGAGAGCGCGAATGATAGCGCCGGAATATCACGTGATAGAACGAACCTTCTTTCGAGAGAGGAGCGTGTGATGTTGCGTGATGGTTCGTTCGAGGGATCGGGAGAGTGGAGCGCCACTGTCGGTTCCGGCAGTGGGATTCGCGCCGTGGAGCGGCGGCGCGTGCAGTGCGCCGATGATGCTCGTTGCGACGAGCTTCATCAGAAGCTGCGGCAGATCGCGAAGGCGCGAGCGGCGCTCGACCTCGACGAGGCGGCGGCACTGCGGGAGGCCGAGAGAGCGTGCATCTGGCGCCGGTATGGCTACGCGAGCCTCATCGAGTACATGGAGCACGAGCTCGGCCACACGCCGCGCATGGCGATCGAGCGGCTGCGTGTCGCGAAGGCCATCGTCGAGCTGCCGAGGATCGGCGAGGCGATGCGCGCGGGCAAGCTGTCGTTCTCGGCGGCCCGCGAGCTCACGCGCGTCGCGACCGCGGACACCGAAAACGAGTGGCTCGAGGCGGCGCGCGACCTGAACATGCGGCAGCTCGAGAACATGGTCGCGGGTCACAAGCGCGGCAACCGGCCGAGCGATCGTCCGGATCCGGCCCTGCGGCGGCGGCCTTCGGTGTTCGATCTGCGACCGGAGACGGAGGCGCTGTTTCGCCAGGCACTACACATCCTCGACGAGGAGCGCGGTGAGCGGCACGACAACGATCAGTTCATGTCGGCAGTCTGTCGCATGCTGATCGATCAGGTACATCGCGTATCAGGGACAGAGGATGCAAACGCGCTGAGCGAGCACGCGTGTCGGGCGAAGGCGCCGTATCAAATCGCCGTGACGATGTGCAGCGAGTGCAAGCGGGGCTGGCAGGACGGCGGTGGGATCACGGTCGCGATGTCGCCGGCCGCGCTCGCGATGGCGCGCTGCGATGCCGAGGAGATCGGGTCCATGGATGGCGACAGGCCACAGCGGGCTAAGCAGGTGATACCGCCGGCGTTGCGGCGGCTCGTGTGGCGCCGCGATCATGGTCGCTGTCGCGTGCCGGGATGTCGGTCATCGAGGAACCTCGACGTCCATCACCTCTGTCATCGTGAAGACGGCGGTACGAACGCGCTGGAGAACCTGATCCTGCTGTGCGAGGGACACCACCTCGCGCACCACGCGGGCACGCTCGCGATCACGGGAACGGCACCAGATCTGGTGTTCACGAAGCGCGCGAGCAACTCGTTTGCGATCGTGTCGCGCGTCGTCGACACGGAGAAGGCGCTCGTGACGCTCGGATACAAGAAGCACGAGGCAAAGGCCGCTGTGGAGCAAACGCGTACCCACGTGGGTAGTGCCGACTGGCCGATCGATGCCTGGATTCGCTACGCGCTCTCGAAGTGCTCGCGAGGCTGAGCTCGGATGTCGGACGTGCGGCGGTCAGCGCTGCGCAGGTAGATCGGACCGCGACCGTCGAGTTCGTAACGGAAGATGGCGCCTGGTCGGCTGTTCTCGGGCGTCACGACCACGGGCTTGTGAAGCGTCGTTGTGAGAACGGAACGAAATCGAGAAGGTCGACGATCGTGTGCTCGTGGATCATGGCGCGGACCGACGCTCGCATTGTGATGCTCGGCACTTGCCCTCGCGCGCGCCGCATCGCACCTCGAGCAACCGTTCGCCTTCCGGGCCGCGGCTTCTCGTCGAGCTAGTCGCATCGGCTCGTACCCACGTGGGTAACGTCTGTCGCCGATTCGTCGACGAAGTCGCGAGGAAAACCGTTTCGCGCGTCGTCGACACAGAGAAGGCGCTCGTGACGCTCGGATACAAGAAGCACGAGGCGAAGGCCGCTGTGGAGCCCTATGCGCCAGGATAGTTGTCGCTCGTAGTCACCACGCGCTGGGCATCAGGACCTTGTGATTCCGTACAGCACCGCGTTCCGAAA
>JABFXX010000551.1 GCA_013368795.1 Kofleriaceae bacterium | reverse complement strand
GATACGCTCGGAAGCCATGCGGATGCTGTTGATCGCGATCCTCGGTGCGACTGCGTGCGATGCCGGCGGCGGGTCCGTCGCGATCGACGCGGCACCGGATGTCCCGCCCACGCCGGTCGTCGCGCTGGAGTCATGCCCTGCGACGGTGGCCGCCACCATCATGGATAGCGCGACCGCGTTCATCCCGAAGGAGTCGACGATCGGCGCTCACCAGGTCGTGAAGTTCGTGATCACGTCGGAGCACTTCGTCATTCCGAACACGCTCACGACGACCGATCCGGCACTCAGCGTGAAGCGCGGCGAGACGAAGTGCTTCCAGTTCAACACGCCCGGGACGTACGGCTTTCTGTGCGGCGTCCACTCGTTCACCGGGACAATCACGGTGCAATGAGCGGGCGCGGCGGCGTTCGTCGGCTAGTCTGCGTGCATGGTGCCTGATCCCGATACGCCCGAGTTCGATGCCGTTGCCGCCGCGAAGGAGATCGACGACCTGCTCGCCGAGACCTCCGGAGCGAAGGACGACACGTACGTCGCGGGTCTCGAGGCGGAGCTCGAGGAGCTGAACAACCTCGTCGCGCAGAAGGAGGCCGCCCTCCAGCGCGCGAACCAGCGGGCGGAGCAGGCGCACGCCGAGATCGAGGCGGCGGCGAAGCGGCTGGCGACCGCGTCGTCGAAGGAGCTCGAGCAGCGGACACGCAAGCTGCTCGAGAGCTTTCTCCCGGTCGTCGACGATCTCGATCGCGCGATCGAGGCCGCGAAGAAGCACGTCGAATCGCAAGACGTGGTCGCCGGGCTCGAGCTCGTGCGCCGCAGCATGCTGACGCGGTTCGGTCAGTTCGGCGTCACCCACGCGCCCGCGCTCGGCGAGAAGTTCGATCCGCAGCGGCACGACGCGGTCGCGCTCGTTCCGGTCACGGATCCCGCGCAGGACGGCCACGTGATCGCGGTGATGCGAGAGGGCTACCTGATCGGCGAAGACACGCTGCGTCCCGCGAGTGTCGCCGTCGGCAAGCGCGCGTAGCGACTACTTCACGAACCGCTGGATCGCGGCGCGCAGTGCAGTCGCGGTGAACGGCTTCTCGAGACACTGATTCGGCACGCGATCGAGGAACGCACGCGCGCTGGCGGTGAACGCGCCGCCGGTCATGAACACGACGCGCTCCACGACGCCGGGATGCGCGCGCTGCAGCTCTTCAAACAGCTGCATGCCCGACATCTCCGGCATCATCAGATCGGACAGGATGACGTCGAAGCGCGTGCCTGCGGCGAGCTGGTCGAGCGCAGCACGCGCGGACGTCACGGCGGTGACGTCGTGCTCGCGCAGGCGGAATCGCAGCACCTGACCGATCGCTGCCTCGTCGTCGACGACGAGGATCGATGCGCGTGGCGAGACGGTCGGTTCGCTGGTCGCGACGGTCGCCGCTTCGACGACCGGCGCCGAGGCCGCCGGCAGCGTCACGCGGAACACCGCGCCGCGGGACTCGCCGTTGCTCGCTGCGATCTGGCCGCCCATGCTGGCGAGGATGTTGTGACAGATCGAGAGGCCGAGCCCGGTCCCGATGCCGATCGGCTTTGTCGTGAAGAACGGGTCGAAGATCCTGGCCATCGCATCGGCCGGAATGCCGGGGCCGGTGTCGCGAACCTCGATGAACGCGTTGCCTGAGGCGTCTGTGCCGGTCACGAGGCGGATCTCGTTGGCCTCGGGGCTGCCGTCTCCGATCGCCTGCGCGGCATTGACGAGCAGGTTGATGAACACCTGGCCGAGGCGCGCGTCGTCGGCCTCGACGAGCGGCATCGGAGCGTAGTCGCGGACGAACTGCGCGCGGTGCCGGATCTCGTTGAACGTCATCTGGATCGCGAGCTCGAGCACCTGCGTGACGTCGATGATGGCGGGCCGCTCGTCCTCGGCGCGCGAGAACGTCTTGAGGCCGCGCACGATCTTGCGGATGCGCTCGGCGCCCTGCTGCGCGTCGCGCGCCATCCCGAGGCACTCGGCGAGTCGTGCCGATACTGCGGGGTCGAGGCCGGAGAGCTCCTCGAGGATCATGTCGAGGTTCGCCATCACGTACGCGAGCGGGTTGTTGATCTCGTGAGCGACGCCCGCCGCGAGCATGCCGACCGACGCCATGCGATCGGCGAGGATCAGCTGCCGCTGCATTCGCTCCTGGGTCTCGCGCGCCTCCTGCAGCACGCGCTGCGCTTCTCGCTCGTCGGTGACGTCGCGCGCGATCGCGTAGACGACCTGCCGTTCGGGGTTGGCGACCGACCGCCACTCGAACCAGCGATACGAGCCGTCCTTGCAGCGGTAGCGGTTGACGAGCCAGCGCAGCGGCTCGCCGACCTTGAGCCGGCCGCGAGCGTTGAGCGTCATCTCGCGATCGTCGGGATGCACGAACTCGATCAGCGGGACCGCCATCAGCTCCTCGGCGGTGAAGCCGAGCGTTCGCATCCACGACGGATTGAGCCGCTTCCAGTAACCGTCGAACCCGGCCACGCACAGGTGGTCGAGGGACATCTCGAAGAACTCTCTATCGCCGGAACTGTCGATATCGAGTTGCTTCATGCGGCGGCCCCAATACCCCGGGAGCGCGAAATCACCGCCATCGTAGCAGAAGCGGATCTCAGAAGTGTCCGTACCTACCCGAGCGGGTTAGCTCTTCGCAAGCAGACCGCGACGCGCGACGTAGGCGAGCAGGCCGATCGAGCCAAGGAACACGGTCACGACGACGAACGGCCACGCCGCGATGCCGTGCTTGCGTGCATCGCGAACCATCCAGCCGACGCCGAACGAGCACGCGATCACGAGATCGAGCAGCATCTGCATCCCCCACGGCTCGCGCCCGGCGAGCGAGAGGAAGCCGGTGTAGCCGTGCGCGGCGACTACCCAGACCGAGTACGCGCCGAACGTGGCGAGCACGAGGAGCGCGTAGAGCGCCTTGGTGCGGAGAGCCGAGGTCGTGATCGTGGAAGGAGCTGCGAGGGTCGTCATGTCCTCACGAATACGGCTCGCGTCGGCGCTCCACCATTACCTCGCAGGTAAGGCCATGCACGGCGGCATTACCTCGGAGGTCATGGGCGCGGCCCTCACCGGCGCGCTACGGTCCGGCCATGCCAGATACGTTCGGCGGCCAGCTGCGGGCATGGCGCCTCGCGCGGCGGGTGAGCCAGGAAGAGCTCGCGGGCCGGGCGGGCGTCTCGCCGCGGCACGTCTCGTTCGTCGAGAACGGCAAGTCACAGCCCAGCCGCGAGCTCGTGCTCGCGTTCGCGGGCGCGCTCGATATTCCGCTCCGAGAGCGCAACACCCTGCTCACCGCTGCCGGCTACGCGGCGGTGTTTCGCGCGTCGTCGCTCGACGGCGACGAGCTCGCGCACCTGCGCAAGGCGATCGATCACGTGCTCCGCCAGCAGGAGCCGTATGGTGCCGTCGTCGTCGACGGGCACTGGGACATCCTGCGCCTCAACGACGGCGCGACGCGGCTGTTTCGCCACTTTCCGCCGACGACGACAGACGGCGCGCTCGCCGCGCGCAACCTCGTGCTCGGGACCTGTCATCCCGGCGCGCTGCGTCCGTACATCGTGAACTGGCTCGACGTTGCCGCGCATCTCATCGCGCGGCTGCATCGCGAGATCGCGGCGCGTCCCGGCGACGACCTCCTCGGCCAGCTGCTCGCGCGCGTGCTCGCGCAACCCGATGTGCCGAACGAGTGGCGTGCGCCGGCTCCCGGGCGCGTCGCGCCGCCGATCCTCAGCGTCCATCTGCGCGCGCCGACGCTCGAGGTGAAGCTGTTCACGATGCTGACCTCGATCGGCACGCCGCTCGACGTGACCGCCGAGGAGATTCACATCGAGAGCTACTTCCCCGCGGACGAGGTGAGCGAGGCGGCGCTCCGCATGATGGTCAGCGAAGCGGCTGGATCGTGACCTTGCACGTGCCCGCGTCGCAGCTCGCGGTGGCGGCGCCGCACGCCATGAGCGTGCACGTCGTGTTCTCGCAGCTGGTCGGCTTGTGCGCGTCGGCAACCGCCTTGTTGAACGCCTCCGCCTTGCCGCCATTGCAGTGATCGCAGCACGCGGTCTCGACGACGACGCAGTCCGAGTCCGTCGTGCACGTCGTATCACTCGAGCTCTGGTTCGTCGGCGGCGCCGGCGCCTTGGTTCCGGACGAGCATGCAGCGAGAACGAGGGTAAGCAGCAGGGTACGCATCGCGCGTAGTGTCGCAGATCAGCGGCGCACGAGGCGACCGACGACCTCCATCGCCGTATCGATCTCGTCCTCGGTCACGTATGGCGCAGGACCGATGCGCAGCTTGGTGCCGCGCGCGTCGACGAAGATTCCGTGCGGGCGCAGGTCCGTGACGAATTGCGCGGCGCGGTCCGTCTCGATCGCGACGAATCCGCCGCGATGATGGGCGTCGAGTGGTGACGCGATCGGGAGTCCGAGGCGCTGCGCCGCTTCGACAATCCGATTGGTCTGCCGCATCGACAGCGCGCGGAGCGCCGCTGGCTCGAGACCCTGCGAGCGCGCGAACCGGGTGACGGCGACCGCACGGTAGACGCTCGCCGGATCGAACGTGCTGCCCGCGAACGCGCTCGCGCCATCGGCGGAGTAGCCGACCGGCTTCGCGCGATCGTGGCGCTCCTCGAGCTCGGCGAACCCCGCGAACCACCCGGTGTAGACGGGCCGCAGGCCGTGGCCCGACGGAACGCGCAAGAAGCACGTGCCCTCGCCCCATTGCGCGTACTTGTAGCCGCCGGCGACGACGAATACGTCCTCGCCGCCGACGTCGGCGAGCGTGAACGGGACCACGTGCCACGCGTGATACGCGTCGACGAGTATGCGTGCACCGCGGTTGCGGGCGCGCGCTGCGACGGCGTCGAGGCCGCGGACGATCGACGAGGTCTCGAACAGGACGCTCGACACGAGCACGGCGGCGGTCGTGTCGCGGACCTCCGCGGCGAGCCGCTCGGCAAGGGTGTCCGCCGGGGTCGCCTCGACCCACGTGATCTCGATGCCTTCCTCGGCGAGGCGCCTGAGCTGGCGGTTCATCGAGTGGAACTCGCCGGTCGTCGTGACGAGGTGAGGGCGGCGCCGGAGGTCGAGCGCCGACAGGAAGCGCGTCACCAGCTCGTGCGTGTTCGACGCGAACGCGAGCTCGGGTGCGCGCACGCCCATGCGCTCGGCGATGTACGCCCTGAGCTCGTCCTGCATCGCGAACACGCGGTCCCACTTGTCGTCGACGTGCAGCGCCGCGTCGACGTACGCCTGATCCTGTCCCGCACGCGCGACGTCGGGCCATGCCTGGTGGGAGTGGCCGGTGAGGAGGATGCGACGGGGGGCGTCGGATGGGACGCTGAGGAACTGCGTGTAGTGCGCGCGCAAGGCGCGGGGATCCAGCGGCACGGGGCGACTTTCGCGCAGGTGACCGCGTCTGTCAGCCACTCCGGGGCCCTCGAACATCGCGGGTTTCGGCCGATTCATCGTTCGCGGATGGCAGCCATCTCGGAATCTCCCCGACCCGTACTGTCGGTGCTGGACTGGGCGGTGGCGTTCGCAGGCGTGTTCGCGATCATCGCCGTGCTCGTCAAGGCCCCGATAGGCGGCGCCGGCTGGATGGCGCTGTTCGTCGCGATCCTCGCGGCGACGACGCTCGTCGCGGTCGCCGGCCTGTTCGGCCGCGCGCCCTGGCGCTCGCGGGTCTACCCGATCGCCGCGCTCGCCTCGGGCGCGATCGCGGTCTGGACGCACGGCCCGCTCTCCGGTGTCGGGGTCGTGCTCGCGTTCGCGGTGCTCGTCGCCGCGGCACTCGGCGACCGCCGCATCGTGATCGCGGTCACTGCCGCCGCGATCGCCGCGATCGCGGTGCGCGCTGCATTCGCGACCGGCATGTGGGGCCCGCCCACGCCGGGTGGGATCGCGTTCGGAGGCCTGCGTTTGTGGATGCGCATCGCGCTGATAGGCGCGGTCGTGATGTGGGTCGGGGTTCGCGTGCTCGAGGCGCTCAACGGCTCGCTCGAGCAGGCGCTCGATCGGACCGCCGATGCGTATCGCGCCGAGCTCGCGATGCAGGCGCAGCTCGACGACCGCCGCCAGGAGCTCGACGATCTCGAGGAGGTCGAGCTCGTCGGTCGCCTCGCGGGCGGCGTCGCGCACGACGTCAACAACGCACTCACGAGCATCATGGCGGCATCGGAGGTGCTCGCCGACGATGTCCAGACCGCCCGGCAGCGCGCGTGCCTCGGCGAGCTCGAGTCCGCATCGCAGCGCGCCGCCGAGCTCGTACGCGACCTGCTCTGGATCGGCCGCAAGTTTCCGCCGACGACGCAGATGGCAGACCTCTACTCGACCGTCGACCGCTGTATCGCGCGTCTGCAACGCATGTCGCGCCAGGTCACGCTCCACTACGCGTGGCCCGCGAAGCTGCGCGTCGCACTCGCACCGGAGCGCCTCGAGCAGGTCCTGTTCTGGCTCGTCGTCGAGGCCGAGCGCACGGGCATTCGCGCGCTCCACCTCACCTCACGCCGCGACGGCAGCGAGCTGGTCGTCGAGCTCACCGCGCGCGATGCGATCGAGGTCGCGCCCGGTCGCGTCGCGAAACACGCGCAGCTCAGCGCCTCGGCTGCGCTCGAGGTCATCGAGCAAGCCGGCGGCCGGATCACGATCGCGGGAGCAGGCCGCACCGCCGTGATCGAGCTCCGCGTTCCTGCCGCCTCCGACGCGAACGCCGTCTTCGAACCAGCAGCCGTCGGATCGCGCGCGCTCGTCGTCGACGACGAACCGCTGATCCTCGAGCGCCTGACTCGCCTGGTCGCCGCGCGCGGCTATCGTGTCGTCACCGCTGCCTCGCTCGCCGAGGCGTGGCCGAAGCTCGACGCCGGCTGCGACCTGCTCGTCACGGATCTGCAGCTCGGCGATGGCCGTGGCGAAGACCTCGCGATCGCGTCGTTCGCGCGTGCACCCGATCGTCCGATCGTCATCTGCTCGGGCTTCGGCGCCGACGACGGGCTCCGCGATCGCCTGCGCGGCGCGCGCCTCGGGTTCCTCACCAAGCCGTTCACGCGTGCCGAGCTCGAGCACGCGATCGCTCCAGCGACGGAGACCGCCGCATGAGCGTGCCCTCCGCCGAGCAGCTTCGCGCCGAGGCGGACGCGCGCCTGCGCGGGGTGCTCGATCGCCTCGTCCTCGTCGCGTGCGTCGGCACTGCGCTCATGCAGATCGTCGCCGCGAGCCTCGGGACCGAGAACGTCGTCGCGATCATCCCGACGCTCCTCTGTGCCGCCGCCGCGATCGCCGGCGTCGTCGCGCGCGCCCGGTGGACCCCGAGCGTGTACCTGGCGATGTTCTTCGCCGGCACGCTGATCGTCACGATCACGAACGGCCCGCTGATCCAGCTCGGCGCACTGTCGCTCGCGAGCGCGACGATCGCGTCGTTCTATCAACCGCGCCGCCGTCGCCGCGTCGTGATCGCCGCATTCGCGCTGGCGACGCCCGCAGTCGGCCTCGTCGTGACGCACACGCACTTCGCGCGTCCTCCCGTGATCCCGCTCGGCTCGCCCCATACGTGGGCACCTGCGCTCGTCGTCTGCGCGTTCGCGCTGGTCTCTACCGCACTCCTCGTGCGCGCCGCGATCCAGAGCCAGCGCATCGCCCAGCGCGAGATGGCGCGGGCTCTCGAGGACGAGCGCGCCGCCCGCCGCGAGCGCGCGAAGCTCGATGCCGACATCGCCCAGGCACGCCGCGTCGACCTCATCGTCGAGCTCGCCGCCGAGGTCGGTAAGGACATCGGTGCCGCGCTCGAGTCGATCGCCGCTCGTGCTGCAGAGCTCTCCTCGGAGCTCACGCGCGACGACGCACGCGCCTGCCTCGCCGACGTCATCACCGTCGCGGCCTCTGCCGGCAGCACGATGCGCTCGCTCACCGCGCTCGATGCCGAGCTCGCCGCGCCCGAAGGCGGCGCCGATGCAGGCCGCGTGATCCGCGATCTGCCGCGCATCGTGCGCCGCATGCTGCCGACCGGCATCCGCCTCGACGTATCCGCGGACGTCTCCGCATGGACCTCGCTCGGCTCGACCGAGCTCCTCCGCGTCGTCAGTAATCTCGTCATCAACGCGCGCGATGCGATCCCCGCGAAGGGCACGATCCAGGTCTCGGTCTCCGCGACGCCCACCCACGTTCACGTCGATGTCGTCGACGACGGTGCGGGCATGGATGCCGAGACGCGCAGCCGCGTGTTCGAGCCGTTCTTCACGACCAAGCCGGTCGGCCGCGGCACGGGGCTTGGCCTCACGACGGCGCGCGCGCTCGTCGAGCGTGCGGGCGGCTCGATCACGCTCGACAGCGCACCGGGAAAAGGCACGCACTTCGGCCTCGTGCTGCCGCGCGCTGCGGGCTGAACGCTCAGCCTTTGATTCCGCGGAGCACGATATCGACGAGCTCGGCGGTCACCTGCGGGATCGCCGCGTGCGGCGCGCGGCGCTTGCGCAGCTGGGCGAACAGGATCGCATCGATCGCGCCGAGGACCGTCAGTGCCGAGATCTCCGGATCGACGGCCCGGATGAGGCCGTGGTCGCGCGCGATCTCGGTCAGCGCGATCGTCCGCGAGGTCAGCGCGTCCGCGAGCTGCTGGATCGCCGGTGGTGCCGCGCGCTGGGGAGCACGCGCCTCCTGCAGATAGAGCAGCACGCGCTGCGCGTGGCGCGCGACGACCTCTGACAGCTCGCGAGCGAGCACGAGATAGATCGCTGCGATGTCCTCGCGCCGGCCGGTGCGCAGCTGCTGCTCGCAGCGATCGAGCGCCGCGGTCACCTCGCCATTCACGGGTGCGAGGATCTGCTCGACGACATCTTCTTTGTCGGTGGCGTAGCGGTAGAAGCTGCCCTTCGCCATGCCGGCCCGCTCGACGATCTGGTCGATCGTCACGGCCGCCGTGCCGTGCGCCAGCATCAATGCGAGCGCTGCATCGAGCAGCCGCTGCTGATTCTCGCGGCGGTTGAGGTCGCGCTTGCCTCCCTCGGGACCGGGGCGTTTCCTCGGCAATCTCGATGACTTGGAACGTACTCGCCTCGGGCTTCCCACGGTGTCAGAATAATGTGACTATCTAGTCATCATTTCAAGAGGAGTTGTTCGATGCTCGGAATTCCCCTCGGCCTCGCTGCTTCCAACGCCACCGAGTGGCTGATCCACAAGTACGTGCTGCACGGCCTCGGCCGGAAGAAGG
>JABFXX010000161.1 GCA_013368795.1 Kofleriaceae bacterium | reverse complement strand
AGCTCTAACGGACCGCGGGCGCGAGCACCTCGCGAACGAAATCGTCGACGGAACGCGGCGCACGCCCGGTGATGCGCTCGACATCTCCGGTCGTGAAGTCGCCGAAGCCCTTCGAGTAGGCCGTGCAGTAGTCGCGGATCAGGCGAACCGTCCAGTCATCCGCGCCGTAGCCGCGAAGCGCCTCGCCGGCGGCCTCGGGTGGCACCGGAACGTACGTGACGTCGCGGCCGAGCCCGCGTCCGACCGCCGCGGCGACCGCGTTGTAGTCGATGCTCGCCGGCCCGGTGAGCTCGTACGTGCCGCCGTCGAACTTGTCGGTGAGCGCGGCGACGACGGCCGCGTCTGCGACGTCGCGCGTATCGACCATGCCCATCTTGCCGTCGCCGACGCCCCAGTAGAGCTTGCCCTCGCCCTTGATCGTCGGAATCGAGCCGAGCAGGTTCTGGAGGAAGTAGTGCGGCCGCAGGATCACGTACGTGAGGCCGGATGCCTTGAGCGCCGCCTCGGTGCGGCCGTGCTGGCGCGTGTTGTCGGTCGGCCCGTCGGGAGCGGCCTTGAGCGCCGAGATGCGCACGATCTTGCGGACGTTCGCTGCCTTCGCCGCGTCGATCGCCGCGAGCGTCTGCTCCGCGGCATTCGCATTCGCCGCCGTGATCAGCACGACCGTATCGGCGCCCGCGAACGCGCGCTCGAGCGAGCCGCGGTCCTCGAACGTGCCGACGGCCGCACGCGTACCCTGCGGCGCCTTCGCGGCATCGCGAACGAGCGCGACGACCGGTACCTGCTTGGCGAGCAGGCCCTCGACGACACGCCGGCCGATGGTTCCCGTAGCTCCCGTGACAACGATCTGCTTGGTCATGCGCCAACCGTGGCGCCTCCGCGCCGAATGCACTAGTGTGTCCAGTTGCGAGGCACTATTGCCGTGGTTGCAAATATCGAAGCTCCCGACCTGAACGACGTCGCGCTGTTCGTCGACGTCGTGCGCGCGGCGAGCTTCACCGCCGCCGCCAAGCAGCGCGGCGTCCCGGTCTCGACCGTCAGCCGTCGCATCGCGCGCCTCGAGGCCCGCCTCGACACGAGGCTCCTCGAGCGCACGACGCGGCGTCTCCACCTCACCGACGTCGGGCGCACGTACTTCGAGCATGCCGCCCGCGCGCTCGACGAGCTCGGCGAGGGCAGCCAGCACGTGCGCGCATTCCACGCGGCGCCGCATGGCCGCGTACGCATCACCGCGCCGGTCGGCCTCGGCCCCCTGGTGACGAGCCTGCTCGCGTCGTACCTGCGCGACGCACCCGACGTGACGATCGAGCTCGACCTCGCCGAGCGCCGTGTCGACCTCATCGCCGAGGGCTTCGACATCGCGGTGCGGACGGGACCGAGCGACAGCGCTGACCTCGTCGCCCGCAAGATCTTCGAGTCGGCGCGCTATCTGTTCGCGAGCAGCGCCTACCTCGCGCGGCGCGGTCGTCCGACGCGCCTCGACGATCTCGCAGCGCACGACCTCATCGCGACCCAGTCGTCGGCGAGCGGCACGTCATGGGAGCTGTTCAACGGCAAGCGCCGGCATCGCCTCGCATTCAAGCCGCGGCTCGTCGTCAACGAGCTCCAGGCCGCGCGTGCCGCCGCGCTCGCGGGCATCGGCATCGCGCTCCTGCCGACCGCGGTCACCGGCATCGACGGCCTCGTGCGCGTGCTCCCTCGGATCTCCGCCGCGGCCGGTGGCCTCTGGGTCCTCTATCCCTCACGTCGCGCGCTGACCGCTGCGGTCCGCACGTGCGTCGATCACCTCGTCCGCGAGCTCACCGCCCTCTCCGCCCACTGATCAGTCGATCGCAGGCGGCCGCTGTCCCGGCGGTCCCGCGCGCAGCGGCAGCTGCGGCAAGAACATCGTGATCAGAAGGCCGATGCCCGCGATCACGAGCGAGATCCAGAACACGTTGACGAGCGACCTCGTGAACGCCTGCTTGAACGCGCCATGAACCTTCGCGATCGCGGCGTGCGCATTCTGCTTCGCTGCGGCCTTCACCTCGTCGGGCATCGGCGCTGCGTCGATGGCCGCGTCGGCCTTCGCGGCGATCGCCTTCGCGTCGAACGCAATGCGCGTGTCCTCGCCGCCTCCCGCGCCGCCACCTCGCTGCATCATCTCGCGCATCTGCGGCGGCAGCTCCTCGGGCTTCGGCATGTCGCGCTGGAGCGTGCCGGCGAACGACGTCGCGAAGATCGTGCCGATGATCGCGATGCCGATCGTCGTGCCCATCTGCCGGAAGAACGTCGCCGCGGCCGTCGCGACGCCGATCTGCTGGACCGGCACCGACGTCTGGATCGCGAGCGTGAACAGCGGGATCGACGGCCCGAGCCCGATGCCGAGCAGCACCATCTTGAGCGACATCGACAGCTGCGTCTCCGACGTCGACAGCGTCACCGCGAGCAGCGCGAAGCTCGCGACCTGGACGACCAGCGAGCCGATCAGGAGCCCCTTGTACGAGCCGAGCTTCGACACCATCTGCCCCGACAGCACGTTCGCGGCGACGATGCCAAACGTCAGCGGCGTCGTCGTCAGGCCCGAGCTCGTCGCCGACAAGCCCACCACGTTCACCATGAACAGCGGCAGAAACACGATCGCGCCGAGGAACGCGCTGCCGACCACGAACGTCGCGAGCGACCCGACCGCGAACGTCTTGATGCGGAACAGCTTGAAGTCGAGGATCGGATTCGTCACGCGCTTCTCGATGACGATGAACGCGACGATGCCGACCGCGGACGTCGCGAACAGCGCCATGATCTGCCACGACATCCAGGCCCAGCCGTTCGCCGACGCTCCCTCCGCGTGCCCGAGCGATAGCGCGAGCAAGAGCGGCAGCGTTGCCATCGCGAGTGCCGCTGCGCCCAGCACGTCGAGCGACGGCCGCTTCTCGTGCACGCGTCGCAGCGGCGGCATCTTCGACACGATCAGTCCCACGGCGACCGCACCGATCGGCAGGTTGACGAAGAACGTCCAGTGCCAGCTCAGATGCTGCGTCAGCACGCCGCCGAGCAGCGGCCCCACCACCGACGATACGCCCCACGCTGCGCCGAAGATGCCCTGCCACTTGCCGCGTTCGGCCGGCGGAAACAGATCCGCGACGATCGCGAACGCGCTCGTGAACAAGCCCGCCGAGCCAATTCCCTGCACCGCGCGAAACGCGATCAGCTGCGCCGCGCTCTGCGACACGCCGCACGCGAGCGACCCGGCGAGGAAGATGCCGATCGCCACGAGCAACACGCGCCGTCGCCCGTAGATGTCCGAGAGCTTGCCGTAGATCGGGACGAGCACCGTCGACGCGACGAGGTACGCGGTCGTGATCCACACGTACAGCCCGGGCTCGATCGAGAGGTCCTTCTGGATGAACGGCCCGGCCGTCGCGACGATCGTCTGATCGAGCGCAGCGAGGAACAGGCCGAGGAGCGCGCCGATCATGGTCGCGACCTTCTGACCGATCGGTAACGATTCGGGCTCGGAGAACATCGCCCGCACTCTAGCCGTCACTTTCACGCGCCGCAGTCGATCGGGCGCACGGGATATCGAAGCTCGGACAGATCTCCGACCAGCACCGGCAACCTACGCGGTGCGAAGATCACGTGCACAGCCTATCGAGGATCCGTCGCGAAGCTCCGGACGATCGCGACGATCTCGTCGAGCTCGGGCTTGCCGTCCAGATCATGTGCGGCCGGCATTGCCGAGCCCTTGCCGACCGCGACGCCGCCCCCGACGATCGCCTTGCGGAGCTCGTCGTCGGTGACGCCCTTCTGCCAGCCGACATCGGCGAAGTCGGGCGGCTTGGTCGGAAGCTTGGCGGCGAACGCCCCGTCGCCACGACCGGTTTCGCCGTGGCAGGGAGCGCAGCGCTTGGTGAAGGTCTCTCGCGCAGCACGGGGCTGCGTGGACGCAGAGCCCGTGCCCGAGCTGGGTTCTGACCTCGAGCAGCCGACGAGCAGCGCGAGCGAAGCGATCGTGTACAGCGCGTTCATGGTCAGCTCGCCAGGGCCGTGAACATGCCGGGCTGGTAGGCACCGCCCTGGTAGTTCAAGATCACGCTGAGCCGGTTGTTCGCGTTGATCATCGCGACGAGCGCGACCAGCGCGATGATCTGCTCGTCGTCGTGGTGCTTGCGCACCTCGGCCCAGACCTCGTCCGACACGCCCCGGCCGTCGGCGAGCCGAGTGCCCTCTTCGGCGAGCGCCAGCGCTGCGCGCTCCGCGTCCGTGAACACGCTGGCATGGCGCCACGCGGCGACCAGGTGCAGCCGCGCGGCGGTTTCACCGGCGGCCGCCGCTTCCTTGGTGTGAACGTCGACACACCAACCGCAGCCATTGATCTGGCTCGCGCGCAGCATCACCAGATCCTGGGTGGCCTTGGGTAGCGACGATTTCTCGATCACCTGCGCGACGCTGTAGATCCGCTTCGCGATGCTGGCGCCGAGCGCGTTGGTCATCAAATCGATACGAGGTTCCATGACTTCATCCTCATTCGTGGGTTGTCGTGACGACCACAAGACCCCGGCGACCCGCCCCGTGTGACATCGCGCCGACGGATGTCACAAAGCAGGGGTGGCCGGCGTCTTATGGGGGCGCCGCACGAGCCAGCCATGAGCGAGCACACCGAGGCGTTCGTCGCCCATCGCAATCTGTTATTCACCGTCGCCTACGAGATGCTCGGCTCCGCCGCGGACGCCGAGGACGTCCTGCAGGAGACCTGGTTGCGGTGGGCGGGTGTCGATATCAACACCGTCCGAGATCGACGCGCATACCTGGTCCGGATCACCACGCGGCGGGCGCTGACCCGGCTGCGTACGCTCGGGCGTCGCAAGGAGTCCTACGTCGGTCCGTGGCTCCCCGAGCCGCTGCTGACCACGGCGGACGTCGCCGATGATCACGAGCTCGCCGAGCACGTCTCGATGGCGATGCTGCTGGTGCTCGAGACACTGACGCCGACCGAGCGCGCGGTGTTCGTCCTGCGCGATGTGTTCGACATGGAGTACGCCCAGATCGCCAAGGCCGTCGACAAAAGTCCGGCCGCGGTTCGTCAGATCGCTCACCGGGCACGCGCACACGTCGCAGCGCGCCGACCGCGTGGGACGGCTACCCAGGCCGACACCCGCGACGCGCTCGCGGCGTTCAAGCAGGCGATCGAGACCGGCGATCCGCAGCGCCTGCTCGATGTCCTCGCCCCGAACGTCGTGCTCCTGACCGACGGTGGCGGAATCGTCCAGGCCGCACTGGCCCCGATCGTCGGTGCCGGGACCGTGGCTCGCATCCTGGGCAGGATCACGCCCACCACCGAGCTCCGGCCGACCCACGTCAACGGCTATCCCGCGTTGATGATCTCTCGCGATGGCGCGCTCGACACCGTCATCGCCGCGCGCATCGACGACGGGCTCATCGCCGGGCTCTACGCCGTGCGCAATCCCGAGAAGCTGTCACGGATGGAACGCGAGACCGCATTGCGCCGGTGAGCTACCCGCCGATGCGCACCGTGAAGTCGGTGTGGTAGCGGCCCAGGAACGTGCCCTGCGTCTGCCAGATGACACCATCGACGAGCGTCGCGGTTACATCGCAGCCGCCGGCCGGCAGCGTGATCGCGCTCGCCGGGATCTCGATCTCGAGCAGGCCGTCATGAGAGCTCGTCCCCTGCGACCCGTTCGCGTTCGGATCGATTGCCCTCGCATAGCCGAGCGCCGGATCGACGTTCACGCAGGCGCCACGGAGCTCGACGCTCCACTCCTCGACGACGCTGGTTCCGGAGATCGCCGGGATGTCGCGGCTCAGCGCGATCGTGAACGGCACACCGAGCTGGACGGGGTCCGCCGGCGCGGTCGCAGTGATCGGCGCGACGTCGAGGCGCTGCGCGAAGTCGAAGCCGTCATCAGCGTGGAGCGTGACGAAGAGGTCAGTCGCGAGCCCGCTCGCGGTATAGCTCGTGGGATTGCAACCGTCGCTCTGGACGTCGAGCGCGATCGGCGCATCGAGCACGGGATCGCCGTGAACGTCTTGCGGGAACACGTCGAGGTGCTGGGTGGGCTCGAGCGCGACCCAGCCGCGGTTGTCGCCCACACTGATCGGATGAAACAGCGAGATCTTCAGGTCACCGGCAGTCGAGGTCATGTCGAGCACGGCGTTGATCTCGACCTCGGCAAGTGGTGGATCGATCGACTGCGGCGGACAGGTGTCCGGCTGATCGGTCGGAGATGGGCTGCAAGCGGCAAGGCCGAGGATGAGCACGAAGCTGCGTTTCATGCCGGCCGTCCGTTATCACGGGACATACCGGCGACGGCCCTGTGATGCTGAGCCGTTACGCGCGACGAGTCCGGGCCCGCCCTGCAAATCAGGACATTGTTGTCGTTGCCCGGGTCAGCGGGTCGTCGTCGGCCAGAATGACTTCGGCAACGAGACCTTGTCGGCGTCGACGCGCAAGTAGCTGGCAAGGATCGCGTCGAGGTACTTCGCAGCGTCGCCGGTCGCGGTCTTGCGCGCGGCCTCGACGTCCTGCTTGGTCTCGCGCACGTGCCGCCGCACCGCGACGCGCACGTCCCGCGCGAGCTGCGCCTTGGCAGCCGCCAGCGCCTTCGCGTAACGGCCGTCCGCGATCGCGTCGACCGGGAGGGCGAGTGACTCGAGCGCCTTCTCGTACGCCGCGCGCGTGGCCTCGTGCAGATCCTGATCGCGCTCGAGCTGGCGATCCGCGAGCGCGTCGAGCCCGGTCACCGTCACGTGCGGCCGGATCGCGCTGCGACGATTCAGCCGGGTGCGCAGCTTGACGGACGCCAGCATGTCCGTACGGATACGCTCGCCGAGCTTGGCGTCGGCGACGATCGCCGAGCTGCTCGAACCCTCGTCGGGCGGTGTCACCGTCGGCGTGCCGCCCGGATCGGCCACGCTGCAGCTGGGGTTCTTCTTCATGAATTCCGCGCGAAACTCGTCGATCGAGTGAATGGATGCCTTCGGCGCGTCGCGCATCGTCCCCCACAGCGCCTCGAGCCCGCCGCACTTGTCGCTCAGCTGCTGGAGCTGACTCGACACGTCGCCCTGCACGTTGTCACCCTTGTTGGTGCCCTTCCAGGTCGGCGAGATGTCGCCGTAGCGCAGCGCCGAGTGCACGTAGCCGGCCCAGCCTTCGTTGAACGCAAACCCTTCGTTCGTGACCTCGTCGCGCTTGTGGTTGCGCGCGTAGCGGAACTTCATCATGTCGCCGTTGAAGTGATCGACGCTGCCGTCGGCGGCGTGGCGGAGCCGGTGGCCGAATTCGTGGTGGAGCGAGTCGAACCCGGTCTTGCTGTCACCGTGCCAGTTCCAGTGGATCGTCGTGTATGTCGTGTACGGCGTGTTGTGGATGAACACCGTCGGATACTCGATCTCGACTACGCCGTCGTTTCCCGGCACGCGCTTGTCGCCGGTCTGCGAGGTGAACCGCGTGTACGCGTCCTCGCCGTACGCGAACAGGATCGGCTCGAGCTCGGCGCCGCCCCACTTCTGCGTGCCGAAGTTGATCGTCCCGCACGAGTCGGGCCGCGTCGGCGTCTGCACGCGCGCCGTGTTCCCGAGCGGGTCGCGAACATCGATGCGGTTCGGGTCATACAGCACGAACTCCACGTACGGATCGGGCCGTTTGCACCCCGCCCCCACGCAGCCGCCGTCGCTCGCCTTGCCGGTCAGGTCGAACCGCCCCTGCGCGTCGGTCATCCCGATCGCCATCGTCTGATCGGTCGGCCCGAAGTCCTCGTCCATCAGCTTCACCTGCGCCCGTGCGAGCGGCACGGTCTTCCCCTTCTCGTCCTTGTAGACGAGCTGCCCGGTCGCGCGGATCTTGTTGCACACGTCCACGGGATCAGGCGCCGCCGTCTTGAGCAGGAACACCCACTTGATCGCGCCGTTCACCCGCCGCGAGATCTGGACCTGGTCGAACGGCGTGTCGTTCGCGACGCGCTCCTTGCTGTTGCCGCAGAACCAAGTCATCTCGGTCACCGGCTTCGCGAGGTCGACGGTGATCGTCTGGCTCTTCGCCACGCTGACGGTTCCGCCCTTCGACGCGAACGTCACCGCCTTGTCGCCGTCGCAGCCATCCGACGTATCACCCGCGCGATGGGTCGCGGTCTGGCCCGGCGGCGCACTGGCCTTGGCCGGCGGCGGCGGCAATCGATAGAACGTCCACTGCAGCGCACCATTCGACGCGCGCTTCAGCTTCACGTGATCCCACGGCACGTCGTTGCTCGATGCCTCCTGGCTGCCGCCACAGAACCAGGTCAGCTCGCGGACCGGGCCGTTCATGTCGGCCTCCTTGGTCTGCCCCGCCTTGACCGACACCTTCGCGCCGCCCTTGCCCTTGAAGGTGACGACGTCAGAACGGTCGCACGCGTCCTTGGTATCACCCACCTTCGTGTTGGCAGCTGCACCACCTGCCATCACGCACACGACAAACACGGATCGTAAGAGCTGCATGCGGTGCTAGAGCCCGGCGCTACCTGTTCGTTCCCCACAATCGTCTCGCCGGCGCCGACTCGGGAAACTTGGTGCAGCAAGTTGCTGCACTGAAATTCTGCGCGCGTACCTGGTGATTACCCGAGGGTGTGCGCGAGAACGGGACGATGCTGTTGTTCCGTTCGTGGTGCTGTGTCCTTGTCGTCGCTGGCGCTCTCCTCTCTGCCTGCGGTGATGATTCAGGACAGACCTTCGACGACGCAGGTGTCGACGCCGACATGTCGGAATGTGGCGGCAAGCCCGACGGCACGGCGTGCGGAAATCCCGCAGACTCCGCGTGCGATCGCGCGGACACCTGCCAGGCCGGCATGTGCGTCCAGAACATCGCCGCGGCCAACACCGCGTGCGGCGACGCATCGACGAGCGAGTGCGATCGCGCAGACACCTGCGACGGCGCGGGCACGTGCCAGACGAACTACGTCGCGGCGGCGACCGCGTGTGGTGACGCGACCGAGAGCGACTGCGACCACGCCGATACGTGCGACGGCGCGGGCGCGTGCCAGCCGAATCACGTCGCGGCGGCGACCGCGTGCGGCGATGGCTCGACCGGCGAATGCGACCTCGCAGATACGTGCGACGGTGCCGGCGCGTGTCAGCCCAACTACATCGCGGCGGCGACCGCGTGCGGCGACTCGACGGCGACCGAGTGCAACCTCGCCGATACCTGCAATGGTGCGGGCGCATGACAGCCCAACTACGTCGCGGCG
>JABFXX010000196.1 GCA_013368795.1 Kofleriaceae bacterium | reverse complement strand
CAGTAGAGCAGGCGGTACATCGCGAGCGACGATACCGCGAGCTGGAGCGATCGCTACTGACGGCGCTGCGCCATCAGCTCGTGAGCGCGCTTGACGAGGGCCTTGTAGTCCTCGACGTCGTGACCGGCCTCGGCCGTGGTCGGCTTGCCGTTCGCCGTCGCAAGGGTCTTGAGGACGAACTCCATGCCGTCGAGCTGCGGCTTGCAGCCGGTTGCGACCTCGGCGCCATTGTCATCCAGCTCGTGGTAGGTCACCGCCGACACGGTGCCCTTGGTGATGCCACCGTTCTCGCCGGTGTTCTGGCCGAGCTGGGTCACCTTGATCGAGCCGTTCGTGGCGTAATAGAAGTTCTGGAAGTTCTGGCCCACGACGTTACCGAAGATGAGCGTCTCGGCGTTGTACGTGTCGGCGCTAATGTCGGTGTTGAAGTTGACGTCGTTGTTGATGAGGAACACGCCCTGTTCGTTCGCGATGAGGTTGACGATGAAGACGTCGTCCGTCGCGTCGTTGAACGGCAGATCCGGATCGCCGCCCGGGATGCGGCCACCGATCGACAGCTGCTTGCGGCCGTTCAGCGGGTCGTCAGGGTTCTGCGTATTCTCGATGACCTCGAACCAGGAGAACTTCATGTTCGGGTCCGTGCTGGTCGCCTTGTCGGTCGCCGGCATCGCGTCGCTGCCGAACGCGAGACCGCCCATCATGACGTTCGCGAACGAGCACGTCGCCTGCGGCGGCGCGTCGACCGGGTTGTTCACCGCGGCGTCCGGCTTCGGCTTCGGGGTGTTGCCGTCATCGCCACCGCAACCAACCAGCGCGACGAAAGGAATAGCAAGGAGGGAAGTGTATTTGTTGAGCATCTCTGAACCTCGGGTGGCGTGGAAGGCTGCACCTTATTTCAGATCCGCCACGGGAGGGAATCCACTTCGTCTTGCAAATTGCTGCGTCGAGTCCGCTATGGTGTGCAACCTGTGACCGACTTCGCGTTCGCGACGTGTCTCCCAGGGATGGAATCCGCCCTGAAGCTCGACGTGGGACGCGCAAGGCCGGACCTGCGGTTCGCGTACTCGCGCCCGGGTCTTGTCACGTTCAAGTCGGTCGATGCAATTGCCGTCGACGACGCGCCGGGCTCCGTGTTCGCGCGGGTTTGGGGCCGATCGATAGGGCCGGCGCGGAGCCCGGAAGACGCTGTCCACCAACTGGCGCTGGTCGGGGCTGACAGGCTCCACGTATATCCGAGAGATCCTGAGAGCGTGACTGATCTCGCGCCGTGGCACGCGGCGCTCGGGGTGGGACTGCCCGGTGTCGCGGCCGGTCCGGCCACTGACGGCGAGCTGGTTGCCGACGTGATCGTTTCCGCAAGTGCCGACGAGCCTGCGTGGTTGGGCTTGCATCGACAGGATGCGAATCACGTGGCGGCACCGGGTGCGCTCATCGCCGTCGACGTGCCCGCCGATGCGCCGTCGCGCGCGTATGCGAAGATCGAAGAGGCGATCGCGTGGGCGGGCTTGCCCGTGCGCACCGGCGACGTTGCGCTCGAGATCGGTGCGGCGCCCGGCGGTGCGGTGATGGCGCTCGCGAAGCGCGGCGTCGAAGTGTTTGGTGTCGACACCGGCGAGCTCGCGCCGAACGTGCGCGCGATGAAGGGCGTGCATCATTTGCCGATCAAGGTCGGCGCGTTGCGCTGGGAGCAGCTGCCGAAGCGCGTCGACTGGTTGCTCGTCGACGTGAACCTCGCGCCGCAGGTCGCGCTGCACGAGGTGGGCAGGCTGATGCCGAAGCTCGCACCGACGCTCGTCGGCGCGGTGTTCACGCTGAAGCTGAACGACGTGTCGTTCGTCGCCGAGCTGCCGGTGCTCGCGCAGCGCATTGCGGGGTTCGGGTTTCAGAGCGTGCGCATGCGCCACCTGCCGTCGAACCGCAAAGAGGTGTGCGCGGTGGCGATGATGCGTCAGCGTGCGTAGCTGAGCAGCGCGCTCGGGCGATGCGGGCGCCGGTCGCGCTCCATGTATGCGCGCTCGAAGTCTTCCCACGTGTAGCGCGTGCCGAGCGGCGGCGGCGCATCGATCTGGATGAACGCGTTGTCGCGAATGCGGAGTGCGCGGATGCGCGCGAGGGCCGCGTCGGGGTGCGTGGCGCCGACGGTGCGGCCGAGGACGGCGACGGCCGCGTCGAGCGCACGCGGCGCGACCGGGATGCCGCTCTCGTCGAGCGTGCGGAACTCGCAGGCGGCGAGCGCGGCGCGCGTGATGCCCCACGACGGGCTCGTGATCGCGCTCGTGAGCTGGTCGAACTTGCCGGCCTCGAGATCGGCGAATGCCTGACGATCCATCGAGAGCTCGGGCGACGTGCGCGTCGGCGGCGTCTGCTGGGCGATGATGCGATCCATCGTCTCGATGAGCTCGGCGGCGACCTCGCCGTTGGGGCCGAGGCGCGCGGCTTCCTTCGCGTAGGGATGCGCGTCGACGTGACGGCCCTGGCCGGCGAGCGCGCGCGCCATCGCGTGGAGACCGACGACGCGGATGTCGCGCGGCGTGCTGCGGTTGCCGATCAGCTGCTGCGCGATCTTCTCGCACTCGACGAACTCGCCGAGCCGGTAGAGGCCCGTTGCGAGTGCCATGAGGACGTCGGTGTCCGTCGAGCCGAGGCGGAGCGCGTTGCGGCCGGCCTCGACGGCGACGGCGTCGTTGTCGGCGCGCGCCGCGGTCGTGCAGAGGAGCGCCCAGTCCTCCGCGCTGCGGAACCGGCGGGCGGCGTAGCGCAGGACGAGGACGGCCTCGGCATAGCGGCCGCTGTCGACGAGCACGCGTCCGATGATGCGAGGTGCGTCGGCGCGCTCGTGCGCGGCGAGGATGCGAATCGCCTCGAGGCCGTGGCCGGTGCGCGCGAGCGCGACCGCGAGTGCATGAGCGCGCTTGGCGTTGCCGGGCTCGCACGCGACGGCCCAGCGCAGGTGCTCGATCGCGGGCTCGAAGCGGTCTTCGGCAACCGCGGCGTTGCCGGCCTCGAACGCGACGTCACCGTCGATCGGCGTCGCGATGCCGGCGGCGCGCCACGCCGGCTTCAGCTTTGCGATCGCGCCGGCGCGCTCCTTCGCGGTCGCGGCGGTGAGCGCCTTGCACGCGGCGGCGAGGCCTTCCTTCGGCCGGCCCGTGAGCATCAGGCCCTCGGCGAGGGCGAGCCACGGTGCGGCGACGGTCGTCGGGTTTGCGAGCGCGGCGAGCCAGTGAACGTCGAGATGCGATGGCGGCGGCGATGCGTTCGCGGCGGCGAGCGACCACGCGAGCGCGGTGGTTCCGCCTTCGGTCGCGCGAACCGAGCGCTCGAACATCGCCGACGCGGGCTCGTACATCGACGCGTCAGTCGCCGCGAGATCGTGCGCGAACCGCAGCTCCCAGCCGATGCGTTCGTCGCCGCGCAGCATGCGCGAGACCGTCGGCAGGCCGGCGGTGAGGCTCTCGAGGTACGCGCCGTGCTCGGCCTCGAGATCGAGCGAGCGCTCGACGCGGAGGAGCCACGTATCGAGCAGCCACTCGGGCGCACCGGCCAGGTTCTCGACGAGCCCGAGCAGCGCGGCGATCGCGGTGTGCTCGATCTGGTAACGCGCGCGACGCACGAGGTGCAGCGCCTCGGTCGCGATGTGACGGTAGGCGCCCGCGATCGGCGACGGCGCCGCAGAGGCCTCGCCGAAGTACTGCGCGAGCGCGACGCCGAGCGCGAGGATCGCACCTTGCGCGTGCGCGTCGCGATCCTTCGCGGGCGGCACGAGCGCGGTCCACCATTCCTGCGCGAGCGTGTCGGCCGCGGCGAGCGAATCGTCGTCGGGGCGCGCGAGCCGCGCGAGCACGTTGCCTGCGGACTTCTGGATCGCCGGCAGCGTCGCGAGCAGCTCCTTGATCCAGCGCGCGTCGGGCTTGATCGGCTTGCGAATGCCGAGCGCCTGGCGCACGAGCGGGGTGTCCATGCCCGGCACGAAGTCGGCGAGGTCGCGCGCCGCCATCTGCGCGAGCTTGGTCGCGCCGCGCTGGACGCGCCGCTCGATCACGCGCTCCCAGTCCGCCGCCGGCCGCGTCGCCGCGAGGCGCAGCACGCGATTGATCTCGGCCTCGAGGCGCGACTGGCTGCGGCGCAGCTGCACGATCTGGATCTGATCGAGCGCTTCCTCGAGCTCGCCGGCGAGGATCAGCGTGCGCGCCGCCGCGAGTCGCGCCTTGCCGTCGGCGAGGAGGCCCGCGCCGTCGAGGCCGCCGCAGTGGTGATACGCGACCTTCGCCTGATCCTCGCGACCGATCGCGATCAGCGACTCGATCATGATCGCGCTGTCTTCGTCGTCGGTGATGCGGCCGCGCGCGAGCCCGACGACCGCACGTCCCGGATCGCCGCGGTGGTAGCCCTCCCACGCGTACGCGCGCGCGAGCAGTCCCGCGTCGGTCTTCCAGTGCGAGACGCGCTTGAACGCCCAGGCGAACGCTTCCTTCGTCGCGGCGTCGTCGGGCAGCTTGGCGAGCGCGGCATCGGCCAGCTCGATCGCCTCGGCGATCCGGCCGACATCGAAGTGCGCGAACGCGATGAGCAGCGCGGCATGGTGCGGCGCCTGCGAGTCGTTCGCGGACAGCTTGCCGGACTGCGCGCGATCGAGGATCTCGCGGCTGCGATACTGCGCCTCGGCGAATGCCTGGCCGGGCCGCGCGACCTGGCGCAGCCTCCGCACGCAGTCGAGGTGCGCCGCACCGAAGTCGGGCGCCGCGACCGTCGCGCGGTCCGCCCACCGGTAGCTCTCCTCGAGCCGGCCGTGTGCAGCGAGCTGGAGCGAGTAGTTGTGGCACGCGTACGGATTGCCCGGCATCAGGCTCGCCGCGATGCCCTGGTGGCGGACGCCCATGTTCTCGATCGGTCGATCGGCGTCGAACGGCTCGCCCCAGATCGACAGGTGCGGCTTGCCGTACATCGGGCACTCGGTGACGAGCGGCAGGATGTCTCGACGATCGGCCCCGCCCTTCATCAGCCCGGTCACGTACGCGTTGCGTCGCGCGACCGGATGCGTCGGATCGATCGCGAGGATCTTCGGATCGAGCGTGCGCGCCGCGGCGCCCGACACTTCGGCGAGCACGCGCAGGTATGGGATCGCGAGCTTCGGCAGCGGCTCGAGCAGCTTCGCCGGCAGCTGCGTGTAGTCGTTGCGCAGCGACAGCATCGCCTGCGCCTTCACGAGTCGATCGCCGGCCGCGCGCATATCCTCGACGGAGAACTCGGGCAGGGTAGGCACCAGCGGCAAGCGACGCGCGGCGAGCCACTGCGACAGGCACTGACTGATCTGCTGCGAGAGCGAGAGATCGGCGCTCGACGTCCACTCGTCGTTCACGCCATCGGGACGCCGCGACCGGAGCAGCGTCGCCTGTGCGTGCGCGCGATCGATGCTGATCTCGAACCACAGCACCTCGTGCCGGCGCGCGATCCGGAACAGCCAGTCGATCGTTTCCTCGATCTGCGGATGGTTCGCGTCGATGTTGCGGCTCTGCTCGTCGCCGAATCGCTCGTCATCGTCACCGAGCGTCACCATCGGATGGCGCAGGAAGTGATCGAACACGAGCAGCGTCAACATCCGCGCCACGTACGGCGTCGCCGCAGCCTGCTCCAGCGGCACGACCAGCGTGCTGGCGAGGAACGTCGCGCGATGCGGATAGGGCAGCGGCATGGGACCGGCGGGCGGACAATACCTCAGCACCTACGCTGCGTTGCTGCGCCCGTCGCGTTTAGATGACGCGCCACCGCCGCCTGCGCAAGTCGTGCGCCTAGATGCCCAGCTCGCGCGCGAGCTTCTCTGCGTCGCCCTTGCGCCCGCACGCGCCGAGCGCCTTCCACGCGCTGAACCGCTCCGCCTTCGTGCCGCCGGCCAGGAGTGGCTCGACGACCGCGCATGCTCCCGCCGGGTCGCCCGCGGCGAGCGCCGCATCGACGACGAGCGCGCGCGCCTGCAGCGTGTCGCGATTGGCGAGGTTCAGCCGGGCGAGCTCGAGCGCGCGAGTCGGGTTCTTACCGACGCCGAGGTAGAACCTCGCAGCGTGATCGGCGAACGCCTCGGGAAGCGCCTTCACGTAGCTCTCCCACTCCGCGGTGACCAACGCGAGCTCGCTCGGCTCGACCTTGTCGGCAAGCTCGAGCGCGAGTGCGCGCAGCGACGGATGCGGATTGTCGGCGACCGCGTCGGCGACGATCCGCCGCGCACGCTCGCGATCACCGGTCGCCGCGAGCGCACCGGCGAGGTGCTCGACGGTCTCGAGCGAACCGGGCATCCGCGCGTACGCGGCGAGGTAGTGGTCGCGCGCGATCGCGAGGTCTCCCTTCGCCTCGTAGATGAGACCCCACTGGAAATAGAGCCAGTTCGTCCCGCGCGGTGTGTTGATCCGCGCGGCGCCGGCGATCGCCTTCGGAAGTTGCGCGAGCGCCTCGTCGAACTTGCCCGCGCGCGCGAGCGCACCCGCGTACAGCGTGATCATCTGCGGGGTCGGCGCCTCGGCGGCGAGCTTCGCGCGGCCTTCGAGCGCTCGCGCGGACTGTCCGGTCGCTTCGTCGAGCGCGACGTTCAGCTCGACGAGCTGCACCGGGAACACGAGCGGTGCGAGCTCTGCGATCGCCGCGCGTGCGTCGGCGAACCGGTGCACCGCGGTCAGCACCTTCACGCGTAGCTCCAGCGCGGTGACGTCGCGCGGTAGCTCCTTCACGAGCGCCGCCGACGCCGCGAGCGCGCGCTCGTAGTCCAGGGCGTGGCCGCGGATCGCCGCGCGCTCGAGAAGAAGCCCCACGAGTCGCGCGGTGTCCTCGGCTGCGATCTCGATTCGTTGGTCGAGCGCGTGCAGCTCGGCGACGCCGTCGTCGCTGCGCGGCAACGCCGGAACGTCCGAAACGCGCGACGCCGGTCCGTCGAGACCGGCGTCTTTGAGCACCTTCGTTGCCGTCGGTGCGGGTGCACGGTCGCCGCGGCATGCTGCGAGCAGCAGAGCCGCGACGAGCAGGCGGTGCATCAGTGCGGGTCGCCGAGGTACGGGAACGACGCCAGGTAGTCCGTGTGCGGCGGCGCGTTGTCCTTCAGGTCCGGCTTGAACATGCCGTCCGTCGAGAAGCCGGCGATGCCCTCGGCGAGCATGCTGAGGCTGAAGTCGATCACGTCGTACTGCGGCGCGCGACCGCCGCACGTCGTGTTGCCGAGGCCGGTGGCGACGCCGAACTCGACCGCGAGGTAGAACGCGCACTGGCCGCGCGAGGTGTCGACGTAGATCTCGTCGGCAGCGAGCAGGCCGGCGAGCGCCTGATAGGAATCGGCCTTCGCCGCACCGCCCAGGCCCTCGTTGTAGAGCACCTGGTTACCGCATGCCGTGGTGATGGTGCCGACTTGTGTGGCGGTCGCACAGTCCGCGCAAGGATTGGCACCGGACGAACCCGTCTCGCCGACCTCGCAGATGCCATTGCCGCAGAAGCCCGTGTCGAGCGCGTCGAGCGTCGCCAGGTTCTTCATGAACTCCGGCACGTTCGTCAGCCAGTTCGCCGGAGAGCTGTCCGCGTTGTACGCGTCCTTCGCAGCGCCGGCCGCGGTCTGGTCGGCGGTGAATCCCTTGGTGAGGACCGTGTTCACGGCCGGGCGACCCATGCGGTCGATCTGCGCGCCGAGCGCCGGGGCGGCGGGGCAGTCCGAGCAGTACGCGTCGGCCGGCTTGCCGTCGCTGACGCGCGAATCGGGGATTTCCTTGTTGTCACCGCACGCGGCGAGGAGGGTCGCGATCGCGAGGAGCTTGATCGTGGTGGTCATGTTCGTCCTCCTCACGATCCCGCGTGGGTGCTGGCCCACACGCTGACGAGCTTGTTGTCACCGTCGAGGACGAGCGTCTTGTCCACCTCGACGACGATCGCCATGACGTTCGCCGACTTGAAGCAGTCGATGTCCGCCGTGTCATCGCACAGGGTCGCTGCGTTGTTCGTCGCGGGCTTGGTGCCAATGTCAGCACGGAGCTGGGCGCCGACCGCCGCGGGAATCTGGACGCACTTCGCGGCATCGGTGCCAGCCGGCGGCGGACACGTGCCGCCACAGGCGGTAACAGCGCGGCCGACCGCCGCGATGAAGCCGCCGAGGTTGAAGAAGAACGGATCGGAGCGCTTGCCCGCGAACACGCGGAACTTGCCTGACGGCGCGGCCTTGCCGGTCGCGGTGCTGAAATCGCCCTTCACGTAGTCGACCGTCTTGCCCGCGGGGTCGACAACGAAGCACTCGCCGTCTGTGTCACTGGCAAACTTGCAGATGATCTTCGACTCCGTGCCGGCCATTCCGAATCCGGGGCGGCTGCTGAGGTGGAACGCGTAGACCACCGTCGGGCCGAATTGGCGGCTGGACAGGTTATCGAACGGCGACACCGTCAGGGCCAGATTCACTTTCCCCGCGTCCGTCGTCATCCAGACATAGACGTCATTCAGATCCGCCATACCGTTGGTCGCCGTCCTCACGGATGGCGAGTCGGTATGATCGGCAGCTTGCGTTAGCGGCGTATGCGCGACGGCCAGCAGGCCGGCGGCAACCGCTCCTCCCAGGAAAGCCAATTTCTTCAAGTGAATCCCCCCTTGTGACAGGTGCGACCCATACTAAAGGCTTTCCTGTCGCAGCCGAATAAAAACCACCTGGTTTCGGACGCCTCACGGGGTGATCTAGGCCGCCTGGGCCTGTGATAGGCTCTACGGTGAGGCGTGGGGTGCACAGCATCCGTGCACCTGTCGCTTCGAAACGCACGCAAACTCATCGCAGTCCGCAGAATCGTCAGGAGACACGTCCGTGGGAACGAAGCTCTACGTGGGCAATCTGAACTACAACACCACCGAGGCATCACTCAGAGAGGCATTTGGAGCCAACGGACGCGAAGTAGCGAGCGTCTCGATCATCATGGATCGCGAGACAGGTCGGTCTCGTGGCTTTGCCTTCGTCGAAATGGCGACAGCTGAGGGCGCGCAGCAGGCGCTGCAAGAGCTCGATGGTCAGGAGCTCGACGGCCGCATGCTTCGGATCAACGAAGCGCGCGAGCGCGAGGCTCGTGGTCCGGGTGGCGGTGGTGGTGGTCGCTCGTTCGGTGGTCCGCGTCCCGGCGGCGGCTACGGCGGCCCACCGGGCGGCGGCGCGCCTGGCGGCGGTGGCTATGGCGGCGGCGGTGGCGGTGGTCCCGGCGGCTACCGCGGCGGCGGTGGTGGC
>JABFXX010000387.1 GCA_013368795.1 Kofleriaceae bacterium | reverse complement strand
GGCGAGCGGAGGGGCGGGGACCTCGACGACCGCCGCCATCGACAGCCACGGCGGGCCGCGATGAAACAGGCTTGCGCCTGCGATCAGCTCCCACAGCACGACGCCGAGCGCGAACACGTCGGTCGCGGGCGTCCACGCTTCGCCGCGCACCTGCTCGGGCGCCATGTACGCGTGCGTGCCGCGCACCGCGCCCGCTTCGCCGGCCGCCCGCGCGACGCCGAGATCGACGAGCACGATCCGGTCCAACCCCCGCCTGCGATCCGAATCGTTCTCGATCGCGACGACCAGGTTCCCCGGACAGACGTCGCCGTGGACCCAGCCATGTTCGTGGAGGTGCGCCGCGCCGTCGCAGGCGGCGGTGACGATCGCGAGCGCCCGGCCGCGAGGCAGGATGACCTGAGCCGGCGTCGCGTTCTGCTTCGTCGCGGGCGGTGCGACGAGCCGCCTCAGGTCCTCGCCCGGCACGAGCTCGAGCGCGACATACGGCCGACCTGCGACGTCGCCGGCCTCGAAGGCGTGGACGACGTTCGGGTGGCGCGGCAGCGTCGTCGCGAGGCGCTGCTCGACGGAGAACTGGCGCAGCGCCTCGTCGTTGCGTGCGAGGTGCGTGTGCAGGCGCTTGACCGCTGTGACCGTGGCGTCCCGACGAGCACGCCACACTTCGCCGAGACCCCCGACCGCGACGAGCGCTTCGAGCTGCCAGGAACCGAAGCTCTCCGACATGTAGGCTGCGAAGTCTTACACATGCGCAGCACGCGTGCGGCGTTCTTGAGTGATCCGCGGCGATTTCATACGATCCGCCGGTGGGGGTCGAGCAGCTCGGTCGGTACACCGTATTGAAACATCTCGCGTCGGGTGGGATGGCCGACGTATTGCTCGCGCGCAGCGACGGCATCGAGAACTTCGAGCGCCACGTCGTGCTGAAGCGCATCCGCGCCGAGCATGCGACGGACAAGCGGTTCATCACGATGTTCCTCGACGAGGCGCGCATCGCGGCGACGCTGCATCACCAGAACGTCGTGCAGGTGTTCGACGTCGGCGAGGACACCGGCGGCTACTTCTTCGCGATGGAGTACATCCACGGCGAGGACCTGCGCCGGCTGCTCTCCGCGGTGTCGAAGACCAAGGGTCACATGCCGCTCGGCCACATGATCGCGATCGTCAGCGCGGTCGCGGCGGGCCTGCACTACGCGCACGAGCGACGGAGCAACGACAAGAAGGCGCTGAGCATCGTCCACCGCGACGTGTCGCCGTCGAACGTCATCGTCGGGTTTGACGGTTCGGTCAAGGTCCTCGATTTCGGCATCGCCAAGGCGCGCACGCGTCACGCGCAGACGAGCGGCGGCTCGATGAAGGGCAAGGTCTCGTATATGTCGCCCGAGCAGTGCAAGGGCGAGAGCATCGATCGCCGGAGCGACGTGTTCGCGCTCGGCATCGTGCTCTACGAGCTCGCGACGACGACGCGTCTGTTCAAGGGCGACAGCGACTACGTCGTGATGGACGCGATCGTCACCGGCAAGGTGCCGATGCCGCGCGTGCGCCGTCCCGATCTGCCGAACGAGCTCGCGCAGATCATCATGAAGGCGCTGGCGCCCGATCCGGCGCGCCGCTACCAGACCGCCGACGAGCTGCGCCTCGCGCTCGAGCAGTTCGCGCTCGCGATGAACCTGACGTCGTCGACGTCGGGGCTCGCGTCGTACATGCGCAAGCTGTTCGGCGAGAAGCCCGAGCCGTGGCTCGTCGACGACGCGCCGACCAAGTCGGGGGCGAGCCTCGTCGATGCCGGCCGGACCTCGTCGCACAACAGCTGGACCGAGGAGGTCGCTGCGGTGACCGGCGAGACCGCGCGCACGAGCGCCTCCGCGATCACGCCGCGCGACACGCGGACGAGCATGAAGCTCGGCTGGGAGCAGGGCAGGGTCACCGGTGCATCGGGCGGCAAGAAGCTCCTCTGGTTCTCGATCCCCGTCGTGCTCGCGCTCGGCGGCATCGGCGTGTGGCAGTTCGTCGTGAAGCCGCGGACGGACAAGGCGGAAGCGACGCAGCCGGCACCCGCGCAGCAAGTCGCGGCCCAGCCCGCGCCTGTCGCCGCGGTCGCAGCACCGACGCCTCCGCCGGCCGCCGCCCCGGTCGAGCCGGAACCGGCCGCTCCCGCAGATACGGCCGCCGAGCCGAC
>JABFXX010000590.1 GCA_013368795.1 Kofleriaceae bacterium | reverse complement strand
CATCGGCCTCATGGGCTACGGCCAGAAGGATCCGAAGAAGGAGTACAAGAAGGCCGGCTTCAGCCTGTTCTCCGAGATGATGGACCGGATCCAGGAGAACGTGATCAAGAAGGTCTTCCACGTCCACATCCAGCGCCAGGAAGAGGCCGTGCCGCAGCTCCAGAAGGAGAAGGAGCGGCAGATGATCGAGCGCGGCGTCGCCGACAAGAACGACGAGGACGTCGATGCCGAGGTGAAGGAGCACGAGCAGGCCGCGCGCGGCAAGCGTGGCGGCGCCAAGGCTCGCACCGCCGGCGAAGGCCCGACGACCGCGCCGATCAAGCGCGAGCGTCCCAAGGTCGGCCGCAACGATCCGTGTCCGTGCGGCTCGGGCAAGAAGTACAAGAAGTGCCACGGCAAGGACGAGGAGGCGTCGGCGGAGGGCTAAGTCCTCGCCGCGCATCACGTCGACGGGCCCTGCGGGGCCCGTTTCGTTTTTCGGCAGAAACCATGCGACATCGGCCGGCGGCCGGGTTTAGCGGGCATGACCCGATTCGCATCGCTCCTCGCCCTCGCCTCGCTCGCCGCGTGCATTCCGATGGCGCAGATCCAGCAACAAGAACAGCAGCACGTCGCGCGGATGTGCCAGGACCCCAACTACGCATACGAGTCCGGCTACAACAGCGGCCTCGAGCGGCGGCGGCTCGACACGACGTGGGTCGACACGAGCTGCATGCCCGAGTGGCGCGCGCAGATTCGCCAGAGCTATCAGACGGGCTACGAGAGCGGCATGCAGCACGCACCGATCGTCGTGAACGGCATGGGCGGCGGTGGTGGCGGTGCGCGCGGCGCGGTCTACGTGACGCAGCCGAGCTGCACGTTCTCGAGCGACTGCGACGAGGGTCAGTCGTGCCGCCGCGACTCGGCGTCGGGCCAGAACGTGTGCATGGGCGGCGGCTATGCCGGCGATGCGTGCTGGTTCTCGAGCGACTGCGTGTCGGATCGCTGCTCGAGCAATCGCTGTCAGTGACGGATCGGCGAGCCGATGCGTAGGACGTTGCCGTCTGGATCGGCGACCTGCATCTCGCGCACGCGCCACGGCTTGTTCTCCGGCGGCGATTGGATCTTCGCGCCGCGGCGCACGAGCTCCTTGTGGAGGCGATCGACGTCGGGCGTCATCACCCAGATCCAGCCGCCCGGATGGCCCTGGCACTTCTCGCACATGAAGAGCTGCGTGTTGCCGCGCGACACTGCGCCGAAGTCGGCCGGATCGCCGTCGGTCCAATCGACGTGGAAGCCGAGCTTGTCGCGGTAGTAGCGCTGACTCGCCGCGAGATCCTTCACGTAGAGGATCGGCCGCGGACACGCGAGGTCCTTGCCGCGGCACTCGCTCGCCGTCTGCGCGAGGCTCGCGTCCTGGCTCGGCTCGCGGCCACATGCGGTGAGGAGGGCGAGGACGAAGACGACGCGCATCCCGAAACGATAGCGCTAGTCGCCGCGCGTGCGGAGCAGGCGTTCGAGCGACAGCTCGAGCTGGCTCTCGACGAGCGGGAGCAGATTCTCGAGGTCGCTCCCGCGTGCGCCGATCGTGTCGCCGAGGATCTTGTGCACGCCGCGCGTGAGGCTCGCGCGTGCGTTCGCGACCCAGCGCGCGGCGGTCGCGCGATGCACGCCGTAGATCGCGCCGATCTTGTCGATGCCGAGGTTCTTCACGAGCGCGAGGTTGAGCACGCTGCGCTCGCGCGGCTCGAGCGCGGCGACCGCTTGCTCGAACGCGGCCTTGAACGCGCTGCGATGCTGCGCCTTGAGGCGCGCGAGCTCGGGATCGTCGGCGGTGACGGGCACGTCTTCGAGGCCGTCGCTCGCCTCGGCATCGAGCCGGCCGCGCTCGCGCAGCAAGTTGAGCCCGGCGCGGATCGCGGCGACGCGCAAGAGGCCGCCGAGCTGGCCCTGCCCTGCGTATGTCACGACGCGCGGCAGGTCGGAGCCCTCGGCGACGAACAGGCGGACGCGGAGGATCTGTTCGATCTCGGCGATCTCGTCGCGGCCGAGCGAGAGGCGCGACAGCGCCGCGGGAATGGCGCCGAAGTAGCGGCGCTCGAACGCGGTGATCGCGGCGCGATCGGCTGCGGCGCAGGCGCACGCGAGAAAGATCTCGTCGGCGGCGAGCTGCTCGGGATGCTCCTCGTCGGCGAGCCGGGTGCGCACGAGCGGATCGAGCGCGCTCGTAGGTGCGGTCACCTCGGGATGCGCGACACGCCCGACCTGGAGGATCCGCTCGACTGCATCCATCGCCACGGGGCGGCTCATATCACGAGGTTGCACGATTCCGTGCGACATATCGAAGGGCCTGGGTTTAGGGAGGCATGAACAACGCGTCCTGGCTTGGTTTCCTCCTCGCTTCGCTTACTTGCACGCTTGCGGTCGGCTGCGCCGATGACGACGGCGGCACCTCGAGTGTCGACACGACGAATGTCTCGGCGTTCTGTCGCGCGACCGCGCGGACCGGCTGCTCGAAGATGTACGCGTGCCTCACCGAGGCCGAGCGCGCGGCCAAGAAGCTGCCGGCGACGCTCGCCGAGTGCGAGCGCAAGCTCGAGTCCGGATGCGAGGACATCTTCGACACCTGCGAGGACGGCACGTACGCGTACTCGCCACTCGTGGCGTCCGACTGCCTCGACGAGATGCAGGTCGCGACGTGCAACGACGCGGGCGAGGCGTGGCTCGATGCGCCGTCGTGCAGTCAGGTCTGCCATCGCGTCGCCGGCTCGCTCAAGATCGCGTGGCAGTTCTCGCCCGTGTATGCGTGCTCCGCGCTCGGCATCGAGTACGTCGACGTCGTCGCGTTCGGCAGCGACGGCGGCTTCACCGATCGGTTCTACTGCTTCGACGGCGGCGGGTTGACCGGCGAGATGCCGTACGGCGAGTACGACGTGCACATCGAGCTGTTCGACACCACCGGGGTGAAGAGGTGGGGGAGCCCGGTGATGCGCAAGACGCTCGACGACGACATCGTCGACGTGGGCACGATCACGATTCCGGTCGGTCAATAGCGGCAACTCCGGTCGCCAGTTTCGCGCGCGACCGCGGTGCCGTATCGTCGGCTCGCCGTGCGCGCCCTTCTCCTCGCCGTTGCATCCGCCAGCCTCCTCGCCTGCGATGGCAGCTCTGCCGGTCCCGATCCGGCGCTGCCGGATGCGGCCGGGCCGTCGATCGATGCGGCCGACATCGAGCTCGACGCGCCGCCGTCGTCGGGTGTGCCGCTCGCGGGATTTGGCGACCTCGCCGGCATGTGCGGCGTGCTGAACGATCCAGAGCTCACCGGTGCGAGCCCGAGCGCGGTGCACGTGACGCTCACGTTCCAGCGCCGTTACAACGATCCGGCGGATCGCAATCTGCTCACGGAGGGTGGCGCGCGCATGATGGCGACACCGAATGCCGGCGGCAGCTCGGCGCTGTCGGAAGCGTTCGCGTATGAAGAGCTCGCACGCTGCGAGCTCGCACCGCTGCTCCACACCGAGACCGAGATCATGTACGACACGACGGGCAAGATCACCGACCTCGAAGTCGTGATCGATGGCCACAAGATCGGTGTCAGCGTCACGCGCGCGTTCGCGTATCCGCTCGGCACGCCGTACACGCTGTCGGCCGCGCAGACGCTGCTCACGCGCAAGCTCGAGGACATCAAGGCGTCGACGATGAACGTGTCGGCCGCCGACCGCTGGACGAAGCAGATCCTCGCGTATCTGTCGTACGACGATCAGTCGACCGCGATCTTGGATCAGGCGTGGGCAATGACGGATGCGGCGACGAAGGCCGACACGATCTTGCTCGTGATCACGACAGGCGGCGACGACGCGTTCATCTACACGAACAACTAGCGCAACGCGTCACGCAGATTCTCGCTCGTCGCTGGATTGAACTTTTTTGGACGCAAGACCATGCTGCGCCCACCAACATGCGCATTGGCGTTCCCAAAGAGATCAAAACCCAAGAATTTCGCGTCGGCATGACTCCGTCTGGAGTCGCGACGCTCGTCGCCCGCGGCCACAAAGTGTTCGTCGAGCAAAACGCGGGCGTCGGCTCGTCGATCCCCGATGACGCCTACGTCAAGGCAGGCGCGACGATGGTCGCGACGCGCGAAGAGATCTGGGACTGCGACATGGTCGTGAAGGTCAAGGAGCCGATCGCGCCCGAGTTCGCGCTGATGCGCAAGGACCTGCTGCTGTTCACGTACCTCCACCTCGCCGCGGCGCACGAGCTCGGCAAGGAGCTGCTCGCGCGTGGCGTCAACGGCGTCGCGTACGAGACGATCGAGCCGACGCCGGGTGATCTCCCGCTGCTCACGCCGATGAGCGCGGTCGCCGGCCGCATGTCGGTGCAGGCAGGCGCGACGTATCTCGAGCGCGAGCGCGGTGGTAAGGGTGTTCTCCTCGGCGGCGTGCCGGGCGTCAAGCGCGGCCGCGTCACCGTGATCGGTGGCGGCGTCGTCGGCCAGAACGCGGTGAAGATGGCCGTCGGCCTCGGCGCGAACGTCACGGTCCTCGACATCAACCTGAAGACGCTCGCGTACCTCGACGACATCTACGGCGGCCGCATCTCGACGCAGTACTCCGATCCGCTCAGCATCGAGCGCGCGGTCCAGGAGAGCGACCTCGTCGTCGGCGCGGTCCTCCTCCCCGGTGCGCGTGCGCCTCGCCTCGTCACCGAGAAGATGATCAAGCAGATGGAGCCGGGCTCGGTGATCGTCGACGTGTCGATCGATCAGGGCGGCTGCGTCGAAGGCGCGCGCCCGACGTACCACGACAACCCGACGTACGACCTCCACGGCGTCACCGCGTACATGGTCGCGAACATGCCGGGCGCGGTGCCCCGTACGTCGACGTACGCGCTGACGAACGCGACGATCAAGTACGTCGTCACGCTCGCGGACAACGGCCTCGAGAAGGCGGTCGCCGCGGTGCCGCACCTCGTGACCGGCATCAACACGTACAAGGGTGGCGTCCCGCATGCCGCGGTCGCCGAGGCCCTGAGCGTGCCGCACACGCCGTTCCGCGCGTAGATCCCGTCAGAAAAACTCGCGTGATTTCGAAAAGTTATCGCGCGAGATACGTAGAGCCGCGTTTCGGGAAGAAGGCGGCCGCTCCGGCCGGTAGACAGTTCGAATGCTGGCCGTGAAGCAGAAGCGCAACGAGTTCGAGCGTCAGGCGCTCGTCCATCTCGATGCGATGTACGGCGCGGCCTACCGGCTGACGCGTAACCCGCGAGACGCCGAGGACCTGGTCCAGGACTCGCTGCTCCGCGCGTTCCGGTTCTGGGACTCGTTCCAGCAGGACTCCAACTGCAAGGCGTGGCTGCTCCGGATCGTCACGAACACGTTCATCAACGAGTATCAGCGGCGCAAGCGCTCGCGCGAAGTGCTCGACGCGGCGACCGCAGAGCAAGACGCGACCGACGGCGTGCTCGTCCATGCCGATGCAAACGACAAGGTCTCGCCGGAGAAGGCGATGCTCCAGTCGAGCGTGTCGGATGACGTGCAGCGCGCGCTCGAGTCGCTCCCCGATGATTTCCGCACCGCCGTGATCCTCTGCGACATGCAGGGCCTCTCGTACAAAGAGATCGCCGAGATCATGGAATGCCCCGTCGGCACGGTGATGAGCCGACTGTTTCGTGGGCGCAAGCTCCTGGCCGCCGCACTGCGCGAGTTTGCAGTTGCAGAAGGCTACGTGAAGAAGTCAGATGAAACGAAGGCCGCCGACGCGAAGGCAGCCGAGGGCAAGGCAATCGACCTCGAGAAGTACCGCGCCAAGAAGGCGCGTGAGGGTTCGCAATGAGTCTGTGTAAGAGCATCGACACTCTTTCGATGGCGTATCTCGATGACGAGCTCGCCGACGAGGAGCGGCACGAGCTCGAGGCGCACCTCACGGAGTGCGCTGCGTGCCGCGCCCATCTCGACCAGGAGCGTGCAGACGTCTCACTGGTGAGGCGTTCGCTCGTCGCGCCGCCTGCATCCGACATGTTTCGTGCGCGCCTCGCGCGCGCTCTCGACGGTGAAGAACGGATCGAGCAAGCGGCTCAGCGCCGCCGGTGGTATCAATACCTCCTCCCCGGCTCGGCGATGGTCGCTGCCGCGGCCGCGATCGCGCTGTTCGTCGGCGTGCAGGCGCCGGGTCAGAACAACGCGACGCGGACCGCGACTGTGGTGCACCAGGCAGCACGTGAAGGCGTGCGCCCCCTTCCGCTCGAAGTGCGCGGGTCGGAGACCGATCCGTGGGTGCGCACGCGCCTCGCGGTCTCGCCGCCGCGCTTCCAGGAGCCGAACGCGAAGGTGCTAGGCGCCCGCGAGCTGCCCGCCGGCATCGAAGGCCATCAGGCCGGACTCATCTCCTACGAGATCAATCTCACGGGGAACCCGTTCCTGCTGTCGGTGCTCGTCGTCCGCGACGTCAACGCCGACGATTGGCGGGAAGGCCAGGCCGTGCGCCTCGGCGACCGGACCGTCCACGTCGTCTCGATGGAGGACGGCACCAGGGCAGTTTCCTACGTCGACGGCGCAGGTCGCGGCTACCTGTTCATGGCGCCGCAGCTGACGGTCAACGAGCTCGTCTGGCTGGTCGGTCGCACCGATCTCGTCGGAACTCGCTGAATCGACATCCCAAAGAAGATGCGCGTGGGTCCAGGAGGCCCACACTGAGTCGGGATATCATCCCGCCAGGGAATGAACCGACGCGTCCTTCTTGTCGATTCCGACACCGGTTTCCGCGACACCCTCACCAAGCAACTCGGTCGCTATCGGGTCGTGGTGATGACGGAGCCGGATGCCGAGCGCGCGCTGACGCTCGGCCAGGCGGATCCGCCGGACCTCGTGATCATCGCGGTCGAGGAGCCCGAGAAGGCCGGGTTCAAGTCGTTCCAGAAGTTCCGCAAGGCGCTGTCGGCGAAGGTGCCGATCGTCCTCGTCACCGCGAGCGTGCCGCCCGATAGCTTCGCGAAGCATCGCGGCCTCAAGGTCCACGCGAACGAGTACATCGACAAGCGTGGGATGACGAGCGACGAGCTCGTCGGCAAGATCGACAACCTGATCGGCCTCGGCGACCTGCAGGAGGACGAGGACCTCGGCCTCCCCGTCGAGGAAGACATCCCGATGGAGATCGCCGACGGCGACGTCGTGCTCGACGAGCAGCTCGAGGACGACGATCGGGTGTCGAGCTTCGAGCACGACATGCAGACGGTCGGTCCCGGCAGCGGGATCCAGATGGATCAGATGCTCGACGCGGAGACCGACGCGGCCTTCGCGTCGCTGCTCGGCGGTGACGAGCCCGCGCCCGCGCACGAGCCCGCGCCGCTCGCCGAGCCGGAGCTCGAATCGCCGGTCGAGCAGGTCGTCGATCACGATTCGATTCCCGAGCCGATCGGCGGCAGCGGTGCGTACGCGCCGGTCACCGAGGAGCCCGAGCCAATGGAGCTCGCGCCGCCCCCGCCGAGCGACGCGCTCGACGAGGACTCGGCGATTCCCGAGCCGGTCCCGCACAAGATCCCCGACGACGCGCCCGAGCCCGATGACCGCGCACCGACGAAGGCGCTGCTCGACATGGACAGCGTGCCGTCGCCGATCCACGACAGCGGCAGCGCGCAGGCCGAGCACGAGGCCGCCGCGCCCGCCGACGACATGGATGAAGCGCCGACGCCGACCTACGACGTGGTCGACGAGGCCGCCGCGCCGGTCGACGAGGTCGCCGCGTCCGCGAGTGACGTGATCGACGAGGTCGCCGCGCCCGCCAGCGACATCGTCGACGAGGTCGCCGCGCCCGCCAGCGACGTGGTCGAAGAGGTCGCCGCGTCCGCCAGCGACGTAGTCGAAGAGGTCGCAGCGGATGATCGCAACATCTCGCTGTCGGGCATCCCGATCGTCGACGACGATCTGGTCTCGCTCGACGACGATGTCCCGGTCGAGATCGAGGAGGACGTACCGCCCGTCGAGGTCGAGGCGCCGCACGAGGCCGCGACGCCGGATGCACGCGTCCTCGCCGAGCCGGTGATCAGCGAGGCCGCACGCCGTCCCGCATCGGCGACGACCCCGCCGCCGCGGCCGAATTCGCCGACGGGCACGCCACCGCCGCGGCCGAATTCGCCGACCTCGCAGCCGTTGCCGAGTGCGCCGCGCGCGCATTCGCCGACCGGCGCGCACGCGTCGCCGAGCGGCGCGCATCCGGCCGTCGACCTCGGTCTCGACGACATCGCGCAGCGCGCGGAGAGCGAGCAGTCGGGGCTCTACGACCGCAAGTCGCTCCGCACGATCGGCGAGCTCGAGCGCCAGATCTCGCAGCTCAAGACCGAGCTCGAGCGCGCACGCGCCGCCGCCGAAGCCGCCGCGAAGGGCGGCAGCCGCGAGAACCAGTTCCTGAACCTGCGCGAGCAGAACCTCGCGAAGGACAAGGAGCTCAAGCAGATCAAGGCCGCGGTCGAGCACCAGGCCAAGGAGCTCGCCGAGGCGCAGGAGAAGCTGCGCCAGTCGCAGCACGCGAAGGCGACGCTCGAGTCGAAGAACAGCGAGCTCGAGGAGCGCCTCCTCGAGGACAGCAACAAGCAGAAGGAGCTCGCCGCGAGCCTCAAGGCGGCGACCGCGCAAGCGTCGCAGCTCGAGCAGGATCTCGAGGCGAAGACGAGGGCCGCGACCTCGGCGGAGACCGCGCTCGCGCAGGCCGAGAAGGACCTCGCCACGGAGCGTGCGTCGCGCGCGGCGACCGCGTCGGAGTCCGAGCGCACGCTGCGCACCGAGCGCGAGCAGCTGATCCAGCGCCACAAGGGCGAGCTCGCCGCGCTGAAGGCCGAGGCGGAGACCGCGCAGGAGTTCGCGCTCAACCGCCTGCGCGAAGACCTCGACGCCGCACACGCCGCGAAGCTCGAGGAAGCGCTCGAGGAGCTGCGCCGCGCGAGCCGCATGGCGCACGACGAGGCGCTCGAGGCGCTCGAGAAGAAGCACAACGGCGAGCTCGTGAACCTCAAGGCGGATCACGCCGGCGAGGTCTCGCGCATCAAGAACGAGCTCGGTGGCGAGCTCTCGAAGGCCAAGGGCGAGCTCGGCGGCGAGATCGAGCGGCTCAAGGCCGCGCTCGACGAGGCGCATGCCGGCCATGTCGCCGCGATCGCCGCGGCGCGCGACGAGCACGCGAGCCAGCTCGACCAGCTCGCCGCGCAGCATGCCCAGGCGAAGGCGGACCTCGAGTCTCAGCACGCCGAGGCGCACGGCGAGGCCCAGGCGCAGGCCACCGCGGCCCAGCGCCAGCTCGAGGCGACGCTCGCCGAGACGAAGAGCC
>JABFXX010000357.1 GCA_013368795.1 Kofleriaceae bacterium | reverse complement strand
GCTAAGAAATGTAATGCATCGATGACAGTTGTCCAATACTTGTCATCGACCAATTACAATTGAGCGGGCGTAGATCGCTGAAATAACAGGGTTCCGACCCCAGATCGGCTCACCTTGTACGTTGATCGTCACGATCCGCGTGTCATGCTCCGAATATGTCTCCTGCGGTAGCGATCCTGATCAAGCTGGGCATCCGGCTCGTCGTGTTCACGGGCGTGTTCTGGGTCGCTGCGAAGAAGAACGAGAAGATCGTCTTCGAGAAGAAGTGGGCGACGCCGCTCGTCGCGTTCGTGTTCGCGGTGCTGAACACGGCGCTCTACTGGGCGCTCCGGCCGATCCTCGACATCGCGACGCTCGGCGTCGCCGGGTTCGCGATGCCGCTCGTCATCAACGGCGGTCTGCTCTACGCGACCGTGAAGATCTTCGAGAAGAAGAAGTGGTTCCGCATCGACGGCATCTTCGCCGCGCTGTGGATGGCGATCTTCCTGACGCTCGCGCACGGCCTGCTCTGGGTCGGCATCGACTACATCCCCGCGCACGTCTAAGACGCGAGGGCAGGGCGCGGCGCTACTCGGCGACTTCGCGCAGCTTGCAGCGTTACTCGGCGACTTCGCGCAGTTACTCGGCGACTTCGCGCAGCTTGCGGAGGAGCTCGCGCGCCTCGTCGCAGTGACCGGCGGCATCCTTCAGTGACTGGCGGATGAGCTCGAAGCTCGAGCGCGGGATCTGATGCGCGAACTGCTCGAACTCACCCTCGGCCGCCATCACCTCGATGCGCAGGCTCGACAGCAGATCGTTGAGCGACGCCGCGGCCTCGGCGGTCATCGCCGCGATCTCGAGCGCGCGCTTCACCTTGACGCTGCCAGCCTCGAGCTTCAGCGAGGTCTCCGCCTTGTCGAGCCGGTTCTTCAGGTTGTCGCGCTCGATCTCCATCATGGAGAGATCGTTCTCGAGATCCTCCATGCGGCGCGCGGTGTCCTGGTTGAACTTCTGGCTGCGATAGACGCGCAGCTCGGTCTGCAGCTGCTCGACGCGGCGGCGCAGGACGCGAATCTCGACGTCGGTCTCGTTGCTCTGCGGTGCGATCGCGGCGAGCGCGGCACCCGGCGCCGGCGACTGTGGGAGCTGTGGGTTCACCGCGGCGACGTGGCCGGTCGGGCCCGCAGGCGCGGTCGCGCCCATGCCGGGATGCTGCATCATCGGCGACGGCCCGGCCTGCGGCGGCGCGGCGGCGCTGGCGCCGAGCTGCTGCTGGTCGACAAACCGGAGCCAGAGAGATCCGCACCGAACCGCGTCGCCATGCTTGAACAGGTGCGACTGCACGCGCTGCTCTTGGAAGTAGACGCCGTTGGCCGAGGACAGGTCCTCGAGCACGTAGCCGCCTCCTCCCCAAAAGATGCGTGCGTGATGTCGGGAGACCATCGCGTCGTCAGTGCGGATGGCGCAGTCCATGGCTCTACCGACCTTGATCTCTGCCGAGGTCAGATCCAGTGAGCCCTCGATGCCCTGCGCATCGCGCCAGAGGAGTCGTGGCACGTCTCCGAAAAGGTACGTGAACCGCGAACCTTCCACAAGAATTGCTCCCTGGGATCAGCCTCGCGTGCTAAGTGAGCCGCATGTGCGGGGTGTTCGGCATCCATGGCCACGACGAAGCGGCCAACATCGCGTATCTGGGCATGCATGCCCTCCAACATCGTGGCCAGGAGTCCGCAGGGCTCGTCGCCGCGGACGACGGCAAGCTCAGGCGACATGTCGCCATGGGCCTGGTCAGCGACGCCTTTAATAGAGACGTCCTGGCCAAGTTGCCGGGATCGACCGCGATCGGCCACGTTCGCTACTCGACCGCAGGCAGCTCGGAGCTCCGCAACGCCCAGCCGTTCCTGTTCGAGTACGCCGGCGGGTCGATCGCCATCGCCCACAACGGCAACCTGGTGAACGCCACCGAGCTCCGTACCGAGCTCGAGGCCCAGGGATCGCTCTTTCAGACGAACAGCGACACCGAGGTGATCGTTCACCTCATGGCCAAGGCCCGCGAGCCGGACGTGCTCGGCAAGCTGATGGCCGCGCTGAGGCGGGTCCGCGGCGCGTACTCGCTCGTCATTCTCGCGACCCACGGCGCGACCTCGACGATGATCGGCGTTCGCGACCCCAACGGGTTCCGCCCGCTCGTCATCGGCCGGCTGAAGGACGCTTACGTCCTGTCGAGCGAGACCTGCTCGTTCGATCTCATCGAGGGCGATCTCCTTCGCGAGGTCGAGCCCGGCGAGATCGTCGTCATCGAGAAGGGCGGCATGACGACCCATCGTCACCCCGAGGTCTCGACGTCGAACTTCTGCGTGTTCGAGCACGTCTACTTCGCGCGCCCCGACTCGCTCGTGAACGGCAAGAGCGTCTATCGCGCCCGCGAGAAGATGGGCATGCGCCTCGCTCAGGAGTCGCCCGTCGAGGCCGATGTCGTCATTCCGGTACCCGACTCGGGTGTGCCGGCGGCGATCGGCTACTCGAAGGAGAGCGGCATCCCGTTCGAGATGGGCCTCATCCGCAGCCACTACGTCGGCCGCACGTTCATCGAGCCGCAGGACTCGATCCGCCACTTCGGCGTTCGCCTGAAGCTGTCGCCGGTGCGGTCGATCGTCGACGGCAAGCGCGTCGTCGTCGTCGACGATTCGCTCGTTCGCGGCACGACGTCGCGCAAGATCGTCAAGATGCTGAGGGCCGCGGGCGCCAAGGAAGTGCACCTGCGGATCAGCGCGCCGCCGACGACGCACCCGTGCTTCTACGGGATCGACACGCCGACGCGCTCCGAGCTCGTCGCCGCGTCGCACTCGGTCGACGAGATCAACACCTACGTCACGAGCGACACGCTCGCGTACCTCTCGCACGAGGGGATGATGCAGGCGGTCGCCGGCGAAGGAACCGGCAAGGGCTACTGCTCGGCGTGCTTCACCGGTAAGTACCCGGTCGCGCTCGGCCAGAGCGCCGACCTTGTCACTCTCCGTCGAGCCAGGGTATAGACACGCGCCATGGCGATCGATGGAACGGACGTGCGTGCAGTTCGCGCGCAACTGAAGGAGCTCTCCGGCAAGGTGACCGAGCTCCGGAGGTTGCTTTGACGTCGATCAGAAGCGTCTGAAGATCGAGGAGCTCGACTCCATCGCAGCGCGGCCGAACTTCTGGGACGACCAGAAGAAGGCGCAGACGCTGCTGCGCGACAAGAAGTCGCTCGAGCAGGTCGTCGGCAGCTGGGATGCCCAGGTGCGCGCGCTGTCCGACGCCGAGGTCCTCCTCGAGCTCGCCGAGGAGGCGAGCGACGAGGCATCCGCGAAGGAAGCGGAAGGCCAGGTCAGCGCGATCCAGAAGCAGCTCGATGACCTCGAGTTCAAGCGCATGCTGTCGGGCGAGCTCGACGGCGGCGGCGCGATCGTCCAGATCACGAGCGGCGCCGGCGGCGTCGACGCGAGCGACTGGGCGCAGATGCTGATGCGCATGCTGATCCGGTTCTGCGACCGCAAGGGCTGGAAGGTCGACGTCCTCGAGGAGACGCCCGCCGAAGAAGCGGGCATCAAGCAGGCGACGTTCACCGTCGAGGGCGACTACGCCTATGGCCTGCTCAAGGCCGAGAACGGCGTGCACCGGCTCGTGCGCGTCTCTCCGTTCGACGCGAACGGCCGCCGCCAGACGTCGTTCGCCGCGGTGACCGTCACCGCCGACATCGACGACGACATCGAGGTCCAGATCAACGAGGTCGACCTGCGCATCGACACCTATCGCGCAGGTGGCGCCGGTGGCCAGCACGTCAACAAGACCGACTCGGCGGTGCGCATCACGCACATGCCGACGGGCATCGTCGTGCAGTGCCAGAACGAGCGCAGCCAGCACGCGAACAAGGACAAGGCGTTCAAGCTGCTCCGCGCGCGCCTCTACGACTACGAGCTCGCCAAGCGCGAGGCGAAGGCCGCCGAGGACGCGAAGGCGCGCCTCAAGATCGAGTGGGGCTCGCAGATCCGCAGCTACGTGCTGTTCCCGTACCAGCAGGTCAACGACCACCGCACCGAGGTGAAGACCTCGGACGTGAACGGCGTGCTCGACGGCGACCTCGACGATCTGATCCGCACGTTCCTGCTCCAGGCCGCGAACGCGCAGCGGAATTGATCCCGTGGTCGTGGTCGTGGCCGTGGACGAGCCCGTGATCGTGGCCGTGCACGTGAACGGGACCGCAAACGTGGGCGTGGCCGACACCGTGGTCGCTCCGTGCGGAGCCATAGGTGCGCCTGCTCTGAACCGTCGCCTCTAAGAGCTCGACCGACGAATACGAGCCGATCTGATCGGTCGAGCGGACTCGATCGATGAACGCGTGCGGCGCTGCGATCTCAGATCCCCTGATCGCTGACGGTGTCGGCCACGATCAGGGGAGCGTTCCCGTGCACGTGCACGGCCACGATCAGGGGGGCCGATCACGTCCACGATCACGATCAGGCTAGCGGCCTTCGCCGCGCTCGATCGCGGCGAGCAGGGTCGCCGCCGAGTGATCGCTGCCCTCGAACCGCTGCGTCCCGATGAAGATCGGCGGGAATCCTTCGAGGCCCGCCGCCCGCGCGTCGGCGATGTCGCCCTCGATCCGCGCGCGCAGCTCGGCGCTCGCGAACGTCTCGCGATACTTCATCACGTCGCAGCCGAGGGCGACCGCGAGCGCCTCGCAGCCGGCAGGCGTCAGCGTCTCGGGCGCCGCCGCGAACAGCGCCTTTGCCATCGCCTCGCCCTTGCCCTGCGCGTCGGCCGCGCACCACGCCATCGCCGCAGGCACCGCATGCGCGTGGCTCGGCAGCGGCACCATGCGCCGCACGATGCGAACCTTTCGCTTGGTCTTGGCGAGCGCCTCGGAGAGCTTCTTGTCGAGCGCGCGGCAGAACGGGCACTCGAAGTCGACGTACTCGACGATCGTGACCATGCCGGGGCGCTGCTCGGCCATCACCGACGGCGGCGCGTTGCGCGGGAGATCCGAGAGCTCGGCGTGCGTCCACAGGCCGAGCGACAGCACGACGAGCGCGAGCGCGGGCAGGAGCGCACTCGCGCGCCAGGTCAGCCGCAGCGTCGCTGCGCCGGCGAGCACGGCGATCGCCGATACGATCGCCGCGGGGTCGGCAACCATGCAGAGCTTGCACCACGAGCCGATCACGGCGCCCTGGAGGACGATGAGGCCGATCGCGGCGGCGCCGCCGAGCGCGCCGAGCAGCATGCGCACGCGCGGCCGCGCCGCGAACGCGAGCACGATCATCAGCGTGAAGTAGACGATGCCGATCACCGGCATCGGAATGCCGAGCGGATGCGCCCACGCCGACGCGCGGACCGTCGCGCAGCCGCTCTCGGCACAGAACGTCGGCTCCGCGCCGAAGTAGTCGACGAGGCTCGCGATCGACGCGCCGAGGCCAATCACGGCGGCGACGAGCGCGACGACGCCGAGGAACCGCTTACCCATGGGAGCGCTAACCTACCTCGGCCGCGCGGGAATTCCACCCTACGAGGACTTTGCAGGTCCTCGGGCACAGACGCGCTCCACCCCTACTGCTTCTCGCCCGTGAAGCCCGTCGTGAACTTCAGCTCGGCGCCGACGAGCACCGCCTGGTTCGTTCCGTCGACCTGACCGGCGAACAGGCACGCGCCCGAGTAGCCGATCGTGACGAGGCCCGCGCTCATGCCGGTCGCTTCCCAGTCGACGCCCTTGTCGCCGACGTTGTCGAGCTGCGCGTCGGCGACCGAGTAGCCGAGCATCGCGCAGTTGATGCCGTTCGTGACGATGCCGCCGCCGAGGTAGAGACGGAACGTCTCGCCGGCCTCGCCGATCACGCCGAAGTGCTCCGTCGTCTTCACGGTCACGCCGCCATCGCACACGAGATCGCAGTTCGGGTTCGACGTGCCGATGCCGCAGGTGCCGGGCGCCGGCTTCATCAGCGCGCCCATGCACGCTTGCTGCGGCAGGTTGACGACCATCTGGTGCTGCTTCATCGAGTCGCGCTGCTCGATGACGACGCGATCCGGCCACGCCTCGCTCGGGCACACGACGTCGGGCCGCCCGCAGTCGAGGTCGAACGTGTACGGCTTGCCCTCGTGGTTGATCGTGAACGAGCCGCCCGCGGCGCCGAGCTCGGCGTTGTAGACGGCGCCGCCGATCTTCACCTCGATCCCGATCGTGTCGTCGTACGCGATGTTCCACGTACCGCGGACGTCGGGTGCGGGCGATGCCGAGCCGGCGGCGCAGCCGTCGCCCTGGGCGCCCATCACGAAGGGGAGAGTGGGGAGGGTGAAGAGAGCGAGGCGAAGCGTCTTGAGCATGCCGGCCCTCATTTCAAGGGCCGGACCACGCGCGGAGCGTCGGAACCGACGACATTGCAGCCACTTGGACTGTCGGTTCTGTCGACTCCCCCGACGTGAACGGTCGATTACGAGGTCGTTCTCTACTTCTTCTCGGGCGCGTCGATCGCGGCGAGCGCGGCCTGCGCCTTCGCGAGGCTGTCGGCCGACTTCTGGCCCTCGGGGAGCGACTCCCACAGCTTCACGACCTCGGTGCGGTACTTCTTCTCCGCGTCCCTGTCCTTCGCCGCCGCGGCGATCTCGGCGCGCTGGGCGAGCACGCGCGCCTTGCGCGGACCGTAGGCGAGCGCGATCGCCTTGTCGGTCCACGTCGCGGCCTCGGCGAGCTTGCCGGCCTTCATGTAGAGCCAGCCCAGGCGCGCCGGCGGGTCGTACTCCTTCGGCAGCTGCGCCGCGAGCGCCTCGTAGTCGGCGACGAGATCGAGCGGCTTGCCGAGGTACGCGTAGATGTCGGCGCGCGGCCAGATGAACGTCATCTTCTCGAACGGCGTCTTCGCGTTCGCCGTCGCGTCGTCGACGATCTTCTTCGCGCGCTCGGCGGTCGCCTTCGCCTCGGCCTTCTTGCCGAGCTCGTCCTGCGCGTCGCGCAGATAGCCGAGGCCTTCGACGCGATCATCGACGGACAGCGGCGCTTCCTGGTCGTCGAGCACGGCGGCGAGGCGCTTTACCGCATCCTCGCGGACCTTCGCCGCGCGCGCGGCCTCGCCCTTGGCATCCTTCGCGAGCTGGCCTGCACACTCGAACGCGGCCGCCCAGAAGTTCGTCGCGATCGCGGTCTGGCCGACCTGCGGCATGTACTGCTCGCTGAGGTCGACGCAGCCCTTCGTGTCGCCGCGCTTCTGCTTCGTCATCTGGAGCGTGTAGATGGCTTCCTGGCGACGAATCCACGCGGTCGGCGCGGTCTCGAGCGCGGCGACGAGCTCGGACTCGGCGCTCTCGAGATCGCCCTTCGCGAGCGCGCGCTGTGCCGTCGTGAGGTGCGCGTCGCCGGCATCGGTGCCGCCGATCATCGCGCGCGTTCCCGCGTCGAGGAACTCCTTGAACTGCGCGACCGTCGCCGCGCCGACGAAGCGCGACAGCACGGCCTCGTCGGGACCGATCACGTAGAACGTCGGCATCGCCGAGCGCGACAGCTTGCCGACGGCCGCGGCGTTCTCCTCGCGGTCGGTGTCGAGCGCGACCCACACGTACTTGTCGGCGATCTCCTTCAGCGACGGGTCCAGGAACACCGTCGTCTGCATCGAGATGCACGTGTGGCACCACGGTGCCCACATGTCGATCACGAGCGGCTTCTTCTGCTCCTTCGCGCAGGCGAGTGCCGCCGCGTAGTCATCCTCGAACCACGCGATCGGACCCTTCGCGACGGCCTTGCCACACGTGCTGGCGGCGACCGGCGCGGGCGCCTGGCTGCCTCCGGAGGGCTGCTTGCTCGGGGATGGCTTGTCTCCCTTGCAGGCGGCGGCGAGGAGGCAGACGAGGAGAGCGAGCCTAAGCATGTCCGCGTGATAGCACAGGTGGTAAGGTCCGCCGCCATGTCCGAAACCCCCGAGTCCACGCTCGACCGGATCATCGGCGAGCGTCGCGAGAAGGCGGCCGCTCTCCGCGCTTCCGGCTCCGATCCGTATCGCAACGACGTCGGCCCGACGACGAGCCTCGCGGCCGTCCGCGCCCGCTACGAGGGCACCAAGCCCGCGACGCCGCCCGCCGAGAAAGGCATTCACCCGATCGACGGCGAGACGTTGCGCGTCGCCGGCCGCATGATGGCCAAGCGAGGGATGGGCAAGACGGTGTTCGCGAACATCGTCGACACGACCGCCAACATCCAGCTGTTCGTCAACGTCGAGCACCTCGACGCGAGCGACTTCCAGAACGTCCTCTCCAAGCTCGACGTCGGCGACATCGTCGCGGCGGAAGGCCCCGCGTTCTGGACGAAGACCGGCGAGCTGTCGATCCTCGCGAAGCGGCTGTGGCTCGTCACGAAGTCACTGCGGCCGCTGCCCGACAAGTGGCACGGCCTCACCGACGTCGAGCTGCGCTACCGCCAGCGCTACGTGGATCTCGCGATCTCGCCCGAGGTTCGCGACGTGTTCAAGAAGCGCACGGCGATCGTGCGCGGCATCCGTCGTTTCCTCGACGCACGTAACTTCCTCGAGGTCGAGACGCCGATGATGCACCCGATCATCGGTGGTGCCGCGGCGCGTCCGTTCATCACGCACCACAACGCGCTCGACATGAAGCTCTACATGCGCATCGCGCCGGAGCTGTACCTGAAGCGCCTCGTGGTCGGTGGATTCGAGCGGGTTTACGAGATCAATCGCAACTTCCGCAACGAAGGGTTGTCGCGTCAACACAACCCCGAGTTCACGATGCTCGAGTTCTACCAGGCCTACGCGAACTACAACGACCTCATGGACCTCACCGAGGCCATGGTCGCGGAGCTCGCGAAGGACGTGAACGGCAAGACGACCGTCACGTGGGATGGCACCGAGGTCGAGCTCGCCGCGCCCTGGAAGCGGCTGTCGATCCAGGACGCCGTGCGAGAGCTCGGCCACATCTCCGACGCCTCGCGGGTCTTTGCGGATCCTGCGTTCGCGGCCGAGACGGCAATCGCTCTCGGAATCTCTCCGGCGGAGGTCGCCCGTGCGCTCCTCGAAGGTGTGCCGCAGGGCGCGCTCGAGCAGTCGGCAGAGGATCTCGTGACCGAGTTCAAGGACCCGGGGGCACGGCCGACGGTGGCAGCGCGCATGATCGAGCGCTATCCCAACGAGGTGGAAGGTCGCGTGCGCGCAGGACATATCGGGTACCTGGTATTCGAGGCGACGGCCGAGGCGAAGCTCGTGCAGCCGACATTCCTGACGCAGTTCCCGCTCGCGGTTTCGCCGCTCGCGCGCAAGAACGACAAGGACCCGGCATTTTGCGACCGGTTCGAGCTGTTCGTATGTGGCAAGGAGATCGCGAACGGCTTCTCGGAGCTCAACGATCCAGACGACCAGCGCTCGCGCTTCCAGGCGCAGCTCGTCGCCAAGGCCACCGGCGCCGCCGAGACGATGGACTACGACGAGGACTACTGTCGCGCGCTCGAGATCGGCATGCCACCGGCGGCGGGCGAGGGCATCGGCATCGATCGCCTGACGATGATGCTGACCGGCCAGTCGTCGATCCGCGACGTGATCCTGTTCCCGCTGATGCGCCCGGAGTGATTGGAGTACCGACGTGGACGACCGCGACGAACGAGATGACGAGAAGACGCGCCGCAAGAAGGCGACGCGGCAGGTCGCATTCGGCGTCGGCGGCATGGTGCTGGCGGCGGCCATCTTCTTCTCGCTCCGCTCCGAGGAGGCGGCGGTGGCCGTGTGGATCGGCTACCTCGCCGTCATCCCGTTCCTCTTCTCGCTCCTGTTCGCGATCGACGGCGTGCTGCGGTTCGGCAACCGCCGCCTGCCGCGCTGGCTGTTCGTGTGGGCGGTGTTCGGCGCGCAGAGCGCGATGCTCGAGGAGGCGATGGCCGAGAAGCGTGCGGACCGCACGCTCGGCTACGTCGGCGAGCTGCCGCTCCAGACCGACACTCAGGTCGTGATCGCGACGCGCCGCCGGCGCCGGATCCGCGCCGCGATCGAGATGACGCTGGGTGTGGTCGGGATCATCGCGGGCATCGTCATCACGCTGCTCACGTACAACTCCGTCTCGAAGTCGGGCGGTACGTACATCGTCGCGTACGGTCCGGTCTTCCTCGGCTTCATGCTGCTCGTGCGCGGCACGCTGCGCCTCCTCAACGCCGAGCACGGGCTCGCGAAGCCGCAGTCTGCGGTCGGCAAGCGGAACGACCTGACGATCGGCGTCGGGTTCAAGTCGTTCGTCGCGTGGCGCTATCTGATGGCGCGCCACCACCGCGTCAGCCGCGTCGTCCTGTTCTTCTTCTTCCTCGCGCTGTTCGTCGCGGTCGCGAGCCTCGTCGTCCAGAACACGCTCATCACGCGGGCGAACCCGCTGAAGCTCCAGCCCGAGGCGATGTACGCGCTCGCGCGCGCGACGCTGATCGCGATGGTGATCGGCTTCGTGCTCCTCTACTACTCGATCATCGTCGGGCTGCTTCGCTACGTGTTCTCGTTCTTCACGACGGTGCCGCTCGTCGGCGTGTGGATCGGAACGGGCGCCCTCGTCTGCGTGCTCTCGGTGATGAGCGGCTTCGAGACCGATCTGCGCCAGAAGATCCTCGGCTCGAACGCACACATCCAGGTCACGGCCTCCGAGACCGCCGAATCGAGCGACATCTCGAACTGGCGCGAGCTGAAGGCGCGTATCGACAAGGTGCCGGGCGTGGTCGCGTCGACGCCGTACGCGACCAGCGAGGTCGTCATCGCCGCGAACAACAACGGCATGCCCGTCATCATCAAGGGCATCGACCCGGCGACCGTCGGCAAGGTCACCAAGCTCGTCGACAGCCTCGGAGCCGACAAGGAGGCGCTCGATCGCCTCGAGCCGCTCGTCGAGGACTCGCGCGACCTCGAGATCCCGCAGCAGGGGGCAGGGAAGGGCAGCGCGGTCGTCGACCCGCCGCCGCCTGACATCCCCGAGCGTGGCGAGCCGATCGACTTCTCGCAGCCCGGTGCGGGCGAGCCGAGTGACGCTGGGCCGAGCGCGGGCTCGGACGACCAGGGCGCGGTCGATCCGCAGCAGCCGATCGAGGATCCGGGCCCGATGCCGCCGCCGCCGGCGGACATCTTTGGCGGCGACGCGTCCGCGGTTGTCGGGAGCGCTGCGCCGGTCGTCGATCCGCCGCCGGAGGATCTCGTGACGACCGAGGAGCCGCCGATCGATTACAGCGGCAAGGTCGAGTCCGATCTCGACACGATCAAGGTGATCGACGTACCGATCGATCAGCCGTCGTTGTCGCGCCGTACGCAGTCGCTGCCAGGCGTGCTCATCGGTCGCGAGCTGCGCAAGCAGACGCATCTCTATACCGGCGAGGAAGTCCGCGTCGTCTCGCCGCTCTCCGATCCGTCGAACCCCGACGCGACCGGCACGCCGATTCCGTTCACGCGCGATTACCGCGTCGCCGGCGAGTTCTTCACCGGGATGTACGAGTACGACCTCAAGTTCGTCTACGTCACGCTCGATTCGCTGACCGACTTCCTCGATCGCGGCGACGTTGTCGACGGCATCGAGGTCCGGATCACGAATCCCGACGATACCGACGAGTACGTTGCGAAGCTCCGCACCGCGCTCGGCCCGCAGTACCGCGTTCAGGACTGGAAGGAGCTCAACCGCTCGCTGTTCTCGGCGCTCAAGCTCGAGAAGATCGCGATGTTCCTCGTCCTCGGGATCGTGATCCTCGTCGCATCGTTCTCGATCGTCGGCAACCTCATCATGGTCGTCGTCGAGAAGCAGCGCGAGATCGCGCTCTTGAAGACGCTCGGCGCGAGCGACCTGTCGCTGATGCTCGTGTTCGCGATCCAGGGCCTTCTGATCGGCATCGTCGGCACGGCCCTCGGCGTCGGCACGGGCCTGCTCGCGTGCTGGTTCGGCAAGGCGTACGGGATCCCGCTGAACCCGGACGTCTACTACATCGACCGGATGCCGGTGCATGTCGATACGTCGTCGGTGATCATCACGGCGGCTGCCGGCGTCCTGATCTCGATGGCTGCCACGTTCTACCCGGCGCTCGTCGCGGCCCGCGTTCGTCCCGCCGCCGGCATGCGTCACTGACAGGCCGAAACCGCGACGAGGATGTCGCGGTTTGGGTACCCCTCCTCGACGACGCGTCGAAGGAGTGCCCGCGGAGATGCGTCACACATGTGCGGTGTAGTGAAGAAACGGTGACAGGTTTCTGAGCGTGCCCCTCGTTGTTCCGATTACTTACTAGGTGGCACACCGCATGCTCGATGTGCCCACCATGTCGCGCACGGCTCTCGCTCTGGTCCTCGTCGCCGCTTCCGCTCCGGCTGCATCGGCCGGTACGTACCTGGGGCTCGGCATCGGGCCCAGTCCGGCAACATCCGGTGACCTCGAGATGAAAGAGGATGGACGGAGCGGACGGTTCCATGTCGGCTATTCGTTCGCTCGAGTCGCGGTCGAGGGCCTCATCTCGAGGGCCGACATGTACCGGCTCGATCACCCGTACACGTGGACCTCGCTGGCACTCGCCGGAAAGCTCAACTTCCCGCTCGCAAGCAACTTCGAAGCATTCGGGCGAGCCGGCATCCAGTACAGCTCGGTCGACCGGACCGACTACGACAGCACGTTCTCGGGCGCGGGCTTCCTTGTCGGCGGCGGGTTCGAGTACCGCGTCGACCTCGGAGCCGTCGCGGGCTCGATCTTCGTCGACTACACGATCGAGCATGCGAAGACCTCGAGCCCGCAGCGCGAGAACATGGAGTTCGGCCTGACCTCGCGCGTCTGGACCCTCGGCGCGACCGTCTCGCTCTGACAAAAACTCCCGATCCCGGCGGGCAACCGATTGCCCGCGGCATAGGTCGGAACGCGCGTTGACACTCGCAGGCCCCGAAAGTAAGGTCCTGCGCCTCTTAGGAATTTTGTGACCGACGCGCCGGATCTGGAGCCTTCTCGTCAGCCTGATGTGACCCCTCTCCGCGCGCGCGGCGCTCGGGTCGAGGTCCGCAAGCTCGGCAAGGCGTACATCCACAACGGCCAGGCCCTGCCGGTCCTCCAGGACGTCGATCTCGTCCTGAACCCGGGCGACATGGTGGCCGTCGTCGGCGCCTCGGGCGTCGGCAAATCGACGTTCCTGCAGATCCTCGGCACGCTCGACCTGCCGACCTCGGGCTCGATCCGGTTCGACGGCGAGGAGCTGACGATGATGGGCGCGTCGCGGCTCGCCGAGTTCCGCAATCGCCGGATCGGCTTCGTGTTCCAGTTCCATCACCTCTTGCCGGAGTTCACGGCGATCGAGAACGTGATGATGCCGGCCTTGATCCAGAAGGTTTCGGTCCCGGTCGCGCGCGCCCGCGCCAAGGACATCCTCGGCCGCGTTGGCCTCTCGCACCGCCTGACGCACCGGCCGAGCGAGCTGTCGGGCGGCGAGCAGCAGCGCGTCGCGCTCGCTCGCGCGATGGTGCTCGAGCCGTCGCTGCTCCTTGCCGACGAACCGACCGGCAACCTCGATCGCTCGACCGGCGAGGCGATTCACCAGCTGTTCCTCGACCTCAACAGTGAGCGTGGGTCGACGCTGCTCGTCGTCACGCACAACCCGGAGCTCGCGCAGCTCATGCCTCGCAAGCTCCGCATGGTCGACGGCGGACGCCTGGTCGAGGAAGCGCCGACCGGCTACCGCGGAACGCATCCCTCGGAGGCGAGCGCGCCCGAACAGGACGAGCGCGACGCACGCCAGGACCACGAGAAGGAAGTGCAGTCGTGAAGCGCGCGCTGGTCGGACTCGTCATCGTCGCGATCGCCTTGCCGGCGACGTTGTTCGCGCAGCCTTCCCCCGAACCGGTGCCGGCGCCAACGCCGACCGAGCCGGGAGGACCGACCGGTGGCGGCACGACGCCAGCGGGCCCGGCCCAGCCAGCGCCGTCGCAGCCGCAGGGGCCGCAGCAGACGCCTCCGCCGTCGGGTGGTGGCGTGTCGTGGCAGGGCAGGCCGATCGAGCGCGTCCAGTTCCGCGGTAACCGCAAGGTCGAGGACGACGCGATCCGCGTCCAGCTGCTCAGCAAGCCGGGCACGCTGCTCGACGCGACGAAGCTGCGCGAGGACCTCCGCGCGATGTGGAAGATGGGCTTCTTCGCCGACATCGATGTCGAAGGCGAGGTCGGCCCGAGCGGCGCACTGACGCTGACGTTCGCGGTCAAGGAGAAGCCGGCGATCCGCAAGGTGCTCATCGCGGGCAACGCCGAGATGGGCCTCGACAAGATCAACGAGGTGCTCGACCTCGAGCTCGACGCGATCGTCGACATCTCGAAGGTGAAGAAGAACCGCGACAAGATCGCGGACCTCTACGTCCAGAAGGGGTTCTACCTCGCGACGGTCGATTACGAGATCAAGCCGGTCAACGAGGCCGAGGTCGACGTCTGGTTCAAGATCGACGAGAAGGCCAAGGTCAAGATCCGCGAGGTCCAGTTCATCGGCAACAACAACATCAGCGACGACGAGCTGCGCGGCTCGATCGCCACGCGTCGCGCCGATGCGCTGTCGTTCCTCAACGACTCGGGCACCTACTCGCAGGAGGCGTTCGAGCGCGACCTGCTGCTCGTCTCGGCGCACTACTGGGACAAGGGCTACGCGAACGTCAAGGTCGGCACGCCGCAGCTGCGGCTGTCGCGCGACAAGCAGTACATGTACCTCTCGATCCCGATCGACGAGGGACCGATCTTCACGATCGGTGCGGTCAACTTCAAAGGCGACCTGATCGGCGGTGCGCCCAAGAACCTCGAGAAGGTGAAGGTCCGCCCGGGCATGACGTTCTCGCGCACCAAGATCGCCGAGGACCGCGAGAACCTGTCCGCGTTCTATCAGGACCAGGGCTACGCCTACGCGAACGTCCTGCCGCTGACGAAGGTCGACCTCGACAAGAAGCAGATCAGCCTGACGTTCGAGGTTTCGCGCGGCAAGCGCGCCTACTTCGAGCGCATCAACATCCGCGGCAACTCGAAGACGCGCGACAAGGTGATCCGTCGCGAGATGAAGATCTCCGAGGGCGAGCTGTTCAACAACACGAACCTCGAGGTCTCCAAGCGCCGCGTCATGGCGCTCGGCTTCTTCGAGAACGTCGTCGTCTCGACCAAGCGCGGCAGCTCCGACGAGTTCGTCGAGGTCAACGTCGAGGTGACCGAGCGGCCGACCGGCACGTTCCAGATTGGCGCCGGCTTCTCGTCGGTCGAGAACTTCATCGCCCAGGCGCAGATCTCGCAGAACAACCTGTTCGGCCGCGGCCAGACCCTCGCGCTGCAGGCGCAGATCAGCTCGCTCCGCCAGCTGTTCCTCCTCCGCTTCGTCGAGCCGTACTTCCTCGACACGCAGTGGACGTTCGCGTTCGACCTCTACAACCAGAGCCGCGGCTTCGGCTCGTTCTACCGCAACGCCTCGGGTGGCACGCTGACGTGGGGCTACGCGCTCACGCCGTTCTTCGACTTCGGGTCGACGATCCGCGACGTCCGCGCGTTCCTCACCTACAAGCTCGAGAACGTCAGCATCACGCAGGGCTCGGGCGGCGTGACGACGCTCGGCGCGACGACGCTGCCGACGCAGGCGAACACGGTCGCGAACCTGTTCCGCGGCGGCATCACCTCGTCGGTGCGTGCGTCGATCTCGTGGGACTCGCGTAACAACCGCCTGTTCCCGACGGGCGGCTTCTACCACTCGCTCTTCGCGGAGTACGCGAGCCAGTACACGGGCAGCGAGAACAAGTTCATCCGCTGGGGCGGCTTCGCCCGCCACTACCGGCCGCTCTGGGGACCGTTCGTCCTCAAGCTCAATGCCGAGATCGGCGTGACGACCTCGACCGATCCGCTCGGCGTACCGATCAGCGAGCGCTACCTCGTCGGCGGTATCTACAACATCCGCGGCTACGCGCCGCTGTCGCTCGGCCCGCGCCTGCTCACGCAGCAGGCAGGCGATCCGAACCAGAACCTCACGCCCGGTGGCATCCCGCTCGGCGGCAACATGCAGCTCATCTGGAACAGCGAGATCGAGTTCCCGCTGTTCAAGAAGGTCGGCATCTCCGGCGTCGTGTTCTACGACATGGGTAACGCGTACAACCTCGAGAGCCGCTACTGCTCCGGCCTGCAGCGGAAGAACTCGTCGGTACCGATCCAGTTCGACCCGTGCTTCCGCTTCCCCGAGTCGCTCACCGCCGGTATCCGCAAGAGTGTCGGTTTCGGCTTCCGCTGGATCTCGCCGATCGGTCCGCTCCGGTTCGAGTGGGGTATCCCGCTCGACGCGCAACCGGGCGAAGATCCCCTGGTTTTCGAGTTCACGATCGGCAACTTCTTCTAGAGATTGGTTGAACAATCCGTTTGGCCGCTCGTCGAACTCGTCGTATGAGGTGCCCATGAACCGGTATCTAGCTCTTGGTTGTCTCGGTCTCGGCCTGATGGTGAGCCCGCTCTTGTCAGGCATGGCGACGAGCGCCGTGCCGGCGCCGAAGATCGGCGTGATCGACATCGACAGCACGCTGTCGACGACGCCCGCCGGCAAGCGCGCGAACGACTCGTTCGAGAAGACGCGCAAGGCGAAGCAGTCCGAGCTCGACAAGAAGCAGGAAGAGCTCAAGAAGGCGGACGCCGATCTCGACAAGCAGAAGGCCGTGCTCAAGCCCGACGTCTACGCGCAGAAGCGTCAGGAGCTCGAGAAGAAGTTTGTCGAGCTGCAGCAGGTCTACGTGAAGCTCGAGCGCGACCTCGCCGGCGAGCGCACGAAGCTCATCCAGGACCTTCTGAAGCAGGCGAGCCCGAAGGTCGAGGCGCTGGCGAAGGCCGAGGGCGTGAACATCATCCTCGACCGCGAAGCCGTCGTCTGGGCCGACAAGGCCGTCGACCTGACCGCAAAGCTGAATGCAGAGATGAAGTGAGCTAGTCTGCGCGCATGGACGAGCGTCCAAGCGCACAGCAGCCGGTGATGAAGATCGAGCAGATCCTCGCCGCGCTCCCTCACCGATATCCGTTCCTCCTCGTCGATCGCGTCCTCGAGCTGACCGACGAGAAGGTCGTCGCCCTCAAGAACGTCACGATCAACGAGCCGTTCTTTCAGGGACACTTCCCAGGCGCTCCGGTGATGCCGGGCGTCCTGCAGATCGAAGCGATGGCGCAGGTGGGAGGCATTCTCGCCAGCAAGGTCGTCAGCTTCGATCCGGCGACGCAGGTCATGCTGTTCATGGCGATCGACGCCGTGAAGTTCCGCAAGGCCGTCGTCCCGGGCGACCAGCTTCACATCTCGGTCGTGCCGCTCCGCAAGGGCAAGATCTTCAAGATGGCCGGTGAAATCAAAGTGGATGGCCAGGTGGTTTCATCTGCGGAGTTCCTCGCGGGACTCGCAGATAAATCGAAGGTCACATGAAACGTTTCGTCGTCGTCGCGTCGATCCTCGGCCTGGGCGCGCTCGCCGCATGCCGGGGCGGCGGGACGAAGTCCAAGCGCACCGGCAGCGCGGCACCGGTCGAGGTCGTCACCGGCCCGCAGCTGCCCGATGCCGGCCACGGTCCGGGACCGTCCGCCGACGAGATCGAGCCGAACGACTCCGACGAGGTCGCATCGCCGCTGGCGCTCGGTGGCACCGCGCGCGGCAAGATCGAGCCCGAGAACGACGCCGACTTCTACAAGCTCGAGGTCGACAAGCCGGGCGTGCTCAGCGTGATGCTGACGGGCGTCGAGGGCATGGACCTGACGCTCGAGCTGGTCGATTCGGCGGGCACGCTCGTCGGCAAGTCGGACCGAGGCGGCGCGCGCGTGAAGGAAGGCATCCCGAACGCCGGCGTCACGGCGGGCACGTACATGCTGATCGTACGCCAGGCGCCGAAGAAGAAGGCGAAGCCGGCGAGGGCGCGAAAGGGCGCGAAGGCCCAGCCCGCGACTGTCGATATGACCCCGGCGCCGGTCTACGAGCTGTCGACGCAGCTCGTGCTGCCAGGCCCGGGCAACGAGCGCGAGCCCGACGACGATCGCGGCACCGCGAACGATCTGATCGTCGCCGACAACGCGATCGGCTACCTCGGCTGGGCCGGCGACAAGGACGTGTGGAAGCTGTCGGTCGAGACGCTGTCAGAGAAGAACGCGCTCGATATCCAGGTCTCGCCGATCGAGGGCGTCGCGCTCGAGCTCGAGGTCAGCGACGCGATCGGTCAGCTGCTCGCGACGCGCAAGGCGCCGCGCGGCGCACCGCTCGTCGTGCGCGGGCTCCTGCCCGTGGTCGCGCCGGGCGCTCCGCCGTTTCACTACGTGACGATCAAGGGCTCGGCATCGAACCCGGAAACTTCGTACACGCTCCACGCGGCCGCGCACGTGATCGGCACCGACGAGGAGATCGAGCCGAACGACCTCGTCGACAAGCCCGGGCAGATGCCCGCCGATCGCACGGTGGTCCATGCGACGTGGACGCCGGGCGACGTCGACTGCTTCGCGATCGCGGTCGGCGATGCGCCGCGTACCGTCGACGTCACCGTCGATGTCCCGGCCGAGCTCGACCTCGAGGTCGAGCTGCTCGTCGACGGAAAGCCGGTGGCGTCGTCGAACAAGGGCAAGAAGGGCGTCGTCGAGAAGGTGTCCGCGCCGGTCGCCCCCGGGCAGCAGGCGGTGATCCGTGTAAGGAATCCCGACAGCGCAGCGACCGCGGAAGCGAAGTACGATGTCAGCGTGCAGGAGACGACGGGTACCGGCGACAACGCGCCATGAGCCGGCGGGCCGAGAAGGCCGCTGAGCTCGCCGGCGACGATGCGTCGCCGAAGGCGTCGCTGTGGATGCGGAGGGTAGGTGGTCCGAAGATCCTCGTCTTCCTCGCGGTCTCGAACCTGATCGCGTACGCGATGCGTAACGCGCTGTTCGGCGTCTATCCCGATCTCATCGCGAAGTTCGGCGCGACCGACGAGGAGCTGGGGCTCCTCACGACGGTGTTCCTCGTGCCGCACGCGATCGCCACGTTGCCGTTTGGCTGGGCCGGCGATCGCTACGACCGCCGGCGCGTGATCGCATTCGGCATGGTGATCGCGAGCATCGCCGGCGCGGCCGGGGCGGCGGCGACGAACATGCTCTCGCTCGGCGTGACGCGCGCGATCGTCGGCTTTGGCACCGCAGCGGTCGTCCCGGTCGCGAACTCGATCCTCGGCCAGCTCTATGAAGGCCCGCACAAGGCGAGCCGGATGGCGATCTTCAACCTCGGCCTCCTGTTCGGCGGGCTCGTCGGTTTCGGCGCGGGCCTCGCGCTCGGGTTCCCCGCGGTGGTCGTCGTGCTCGCGGTTCCCGGCCTCGTCGTCGGCATCGGCGTGACGATGCTGCAGGTGCCCGCACATCCGGGCCAGCACGACCGCGTGCCGCTCGTGCGCTATCTGCTCCAGCTCGGCAAGCTGTTCGTCGTCGAGGGGCGCCAGCTGCTGCGCATTCGCACGCTGCGCTGGCTGATCATCTCGACGACCTTCATGGCGTTCGCCGCCGGCGGCTTCAACGCATGGCTGCTCGAGTTCCTGACGCGCGAGAAGCACCTGTCGAAGGCCGACGCGACGCAGATCCTGTCGATCGCGCTCGTCGGTGCGGTTGCCGGCATCGTCGTCGGCGGCCGGCTCGCGGATCGCCTGCGGCAGCGCTTCATCGCCGGTCGGCTGTGGACGATCGTGATCGGCATGGTGTGCGCGATCCCGTGCACCGCGCTGTGCATCGAGATGACGCCGGACGGACTCTACGTCGTCGTCGGCACCGCGACGTTCTTCTTCTTCAGCTGGTACCACGCACCGATGGCCGTCACTGTCGACGATCTCGCGCCCGCGAGCAGTGCGGTCGCCGCGCAGGGCCTCGTGATCTTCGTGATGCACCTGTTCGGCACGGCGTCGTCGTCGTACGTCATCGGCCTCGTCAGCGAGCAGCTCGACTCGCTCTACGACGCGATGTGGGTTCCCGCCGGAGCGCTCGTGGTTGCCGCGCTCGCGATGATCGCGGCGACGCCGAGCTTCGCCGCCGATCACGCGCGCGCCCGCGCGAAGATCGTCTAGGAGGGTGAAGCGCGAAGCGCTTCGGGACCCTCCTTGTGCCGCGTGCGGCCTAGCGCGGCATCAGCATGCGCTGCAGCGTGCCCGCCGACGCGCGCATCAGCATCTCGTCGCGCCGTGCGCCGGCCTCCGCTGCTTGCCGCGCCATCGCCATGTCGGCGGGCTCGCCGAACATTCGCTCGGCGTGCGCGAGCGCGGCGTCGCGATCCGCGGGCGCGAGCGCGACCAGCTGCGAGCCGTGGCTGCCGCCCGGGACGAAGAATCGCGCGCTCGTCGGATGCGTCGGCTCGTCGAGTGCGCCGCCGCTCCATGGATCGAGCTCGCCGTAGATCAAGAGGAGGTTCTCCGCGCGCAGCTGCGCCCAGCGCCGCACCGAGCGCGTGACCGAGCCGTCGTAGGCCGGCAGCGCGACGCCGGGGTACTGATCCTTGAAGTCGTCTTCCATCGCCCACGTCTCGGTCAGGAGGTCGCTGATGTGCGCGCCGATCTGTTGCGCGAAGCCTTGCTCGCTCAGCCACTCGTAGGCGAGCGCGCCGTCGCTCCGCTCGTCGATCGCCGGGGCCTGCGCCGGGAAGTTGTTCAGGTTGCGGAAGAACCCAAAGAACGAGTCGTCGCTCGACGCCGTCGTCGGCACGAGGTCGCAGTAGTCCTTGCCCCAGCGCTGCCAGAAGCCCCAGTCGCTGAACCTGACCATGTACTCGACGTAGAGCGGCGCCACGGTCGACGGGATCGACAGCGCGACGAGGCGCGACTGCATCGCCGCGTTGCGCGTCGTCAGCGCCGCGACCTGTGCGTCGCGGAGGCGCTGTGCGCACGGCGAGGTCATGTGGGTCGCGAGGTACGTCTGGTAGTTCGGATCGACCCGCGAGCGCGATGCTGGCGCGACGTACGGGATCGTGCCGTCGAGCTCGCCCTTGAAGAAGAACGCGTGATACGTCGCCGTGATGCCGCCCTTGCTCGCGCCCGTCGAGACCCAGCGGCCGCCGTAGACCGACTTCAGGATCCCGATCACGTGATGGAGGTCGCTCGCGCCGTTCTCGATCGTGAGCGCCGACCAATCCCAGTCCTGGGGCGCCGGGACCGACGAGCCCTGATAGCGATGCTCGACCCACAGCGAGTTCGCGTGGAACAGCGTCGACAGCTCGTCGTCGTAGAACAGGTCGTTCGAGTAGCCCCAGTCGGCGATCACCATCGGCCGATCGCAGCCGCGGTGGACGAGGAACAGGCGCTGATCGAACGTCGGGCCCGCCGGTGCTGCGTGATCGATCGGCTGCTCGAACGTGAGGCTAAAGCAGCGCGCCGGCGTCGCGACGAAGCTCCCGCATGGCGTCTCCGTCGCAGTCATGCCGTGCAGCTTCGCGAGCTGATCCGGCAGGTCGGCCTCGCTGCACGTCGCATCGATCGAAGAACCTTGCGGCGTCGTCGCGTTGTCGAGGTTGTCACCGCAGGCGGCGAGTCCGATGAGCGCGAGTGCGCAGGGCAGGGCACGGGTCATGGCGATTCTTGGACTCCTGGTCACGGATCGAGTTTGCTGAAACCGACGCCGACTGCACGGTCGGAACGTGGCAGAAGTGGCATCCCTGTGGGATAACGCCCTCGTGCGCCTCGCTCTGTGCATTTGCCTGCTCGCTGCGGCCGCATCTTGCGGCACTCCGAAGGGTCCATCGCAGACGCTCGACAAGTACGGCCGCGCGCTCAAGAACCACGACTTCGGCGAGGCGTACGACCTCATGTCGTCGAGCTTCCGCGGCAAGGTCTCGCGCGAGGACTACGTCCGCATGATGCGAGACAACCCGCGCGAGGTCGACGAGACCGCGGATCGCCTGCGCGGCAAGCACGGAAGCCTCGAGGTCTCCGCCGAGTTCGAGTACGGCCTCGGCGATCAGATGCGCCTCGTCCAGGAAGACGGCCGCTGGAAGATCGCGTCGAACCCGCTCGGCTTCTACGATCAGTCGACGCCGAAGGCGGCGCTGCGCTCGTTCATCCGCGCGTATCGGCTCGAGCGCTGGGACATCATGCTGCGCTTCGTGCCGAACCAGTACCGCGAGAAGATGGACGCCGCGAAGATGAAGCAGCAGTTCACCGGCCCGAGCAAGGAGCAGGTGGAGACGCTGATGAACACGCTCGAGGCGAACGTCGACGAGCCGATCATCGAGCGTGGCAACGACGCGCGCATGAGCTACGGCGATCGGTTCGAAGTGAAGTTCGTCAAAGAAGACGGCGTCTGGAAGCTCAAAGACCTCGACTGAGCTGACGCCGACTCCCGCGCGACCTGGCGGATCGAGTAGCCACCGATGTGAGGTTTTGCCCACCTGGCGGATCTGGCAGGCGCCAGATTCGTCACTGCTACCCCGCAAAAAGGTAAGGGTGTGGATAAGCGACACAACGTGGCGCGCGCGTTCAGCAAACTCCGACGGCGTCTCGCGTCAGTGGGGCCGGAAGGCCCGAGATGTGACAGGGTTCCGTCGATCTCGCCGCTACGCGATTTCGGAGGTGCCAAATGAAGCCTCGCAGAAATCGATGCGTTAGAATGAAGGTGCGGGATTTATCGTCCCAAGGCCCGTGGGTTGCAGTGGTGGAGGTTAGGAGCTACGTAGAGATCATTAGTTAGGCTCGTCCTCTCAAGTCACCCGAAAGGTGGTCCGCGATGCTGGATCCCTGGATTATCGAAGAGATCCTCAAGAAAGAAGAGGAACGGCGCCGCGAGGAAGAGCGCGGGCGAGCCGAGCTGCCGATCGAGCGCGAGCGCGATATCGGTCCGCGGTCGACGGTGACCCCGCCCCGTGAAGAGACGGAGCGCGGCGTCATGATCATCGACATCTGAACTCCCAACCACTCACCGAGAGCCCTCGCCACCGACAGGTGACGGGGGCTTTCGCGCTTTCGGAGACGCCGATCGAAGCGCACCTACACCGCCGTACCGATGTCATGGAAGACCCTGCGGTTCTGGTGGGATTCTCACTTCTTACCAGGCGACTTCTGATAACTACGGCCCCGTGGCGTCGAGCAACGGTCGTCGTGACACACAGCCGACGCCCGGTCGCGACGCTGATCGCGCCTCCTCGCCACGTATCCGTCGCGATTCCGAGCCGGCGATGACCGCACCGGTGCCCAATCGCCGCGTCATCGGCCACGCGTTCACGATCGCGCTCGGCGTGCTCGGCTGGCTCGTCCTCGCGCTCCCGCTGATCGGCGTGCTGCCGATGAACACGGCGGTACCGACGCTTCCGATCCTGCTGTTCGTCGTCGTGATCCTGGGCGCACGCGCGCTCGCGTTCCGGCTCACCGAGGGCAGCGTACTGTCGCTGGACTCCGCGTACTACGTCGCTGCGGCGCTCAGCGTCGGGAGCGCGGAGGCGGGCTGGCTTGTCGCGGGCGCGCTCACCATCGATGCGGCTGCACGCCTGTCGGCGAAGCGCCGCAAGGGTACCGAGCTCGACGGATGGTGGGCGGAGCTTGGCTACGTCCTCTACTTCGGCGGGATGAGCGGTGGGCTGCTCGTCGTGTGCGGCCTCGTGTTTGGCGCGGACTCCGTCGTCGGGCATCGCCCCGAGGCGATCGACGTCACGCTGCGTGTCGTCGCGATCGCGAGCTCACTGCTGTTCTTCCACTACACGATCCAGGGCGTGCGCCTGTGGCTGATGGGCCACGGCACGCGCGACTACTTGCACCAGCTCGCGCTGCCCGGCATCGCCGCCGAGGCATCGCTGATGCCGATCGGCGTCGTGCTCGTGCTGCTGTACGACCCCGAGCAGCCGCTCGGCTTCGTCCTCCTGTCGCTGACCTATCTGCTCATCAATTTCGTGTTCGCTCGACTGTCGCGCGCGCGGCACGAGCTGCAGGAGCGCGTGCACGACCTCGAGATCCTGACCGCGACGGGCCGCCGGTTCTCGGCGGCGCTGCAGCTCGAGGAGCTCGTCGAGGCGGTCGCGCGAGAGGCCTGCAAGGCAATTCCCGAGGCAGAGGCGGTGACGTTCGTCCATCGCCGCGCGGGTCGCGACTCGGAGCTCGTGATGGATGGCTTCGATAAGCGCAGCGATAAGTTCTTGCGCCATACGATGTCGCCGGGGCAGGGCGCGTCCGGCTGGGTGATGACGCACGCGCAGGGACGTCGCATCGACGACCTCGCGAGCTCCGACCTCGTCACCGACGGTGCGAGCCACGGCATCCGGTCGTGGCTCGGCGTTCCCCTGTTCATGTACGGCGACTGCGATGGCGTCGTCGCGGTGCAGTCGTCGAAGCAGGCGGCGTTCAAGCCCGAGCATCAGCGCCTCCTCGAATCTCTCGCGCTCCAGATCGCGGCCGCGCTGCAGAACGCGCACCTCTACGAGCTGGCGATGGTCGATGGCCTCACCGGCCTGTTCGTGCGCCGCTACTTCGACGCGCGCATCGAGGAGGAGATCGAGCGGTCGCGGCGGTACGGCACGCCGTTCTCGGTGATCATGCTGGACGTCGACGATTTCAAGATGCTCAACGATACCTACGGGCATCTCGTCGGAGACCGTGTGTTGCGTGCGATCGCCAACGTCATCAAAGCCCAGATGCGTGGCGTCGATACCGCCGCGCGCTACGGTGGCGAGGAGATGGCGGTGATCCTGCCGCGCACGGAGATGGTCGGCGCGTACAACCTGGCCGAGCGCATTCGCGAGGCGATCGCGGAGCTGCGCATCACGACCGACGACGAGCCGCCGCGGGCGCTCGCAGTCACCGCGTCGCTCGGCATCTCGGCATATCCCGAGTCCAAGGCGCAGACCGGCGAGGATCTCGTACGCCGCGCAGATCGTGCGCTCTATCGCGCGAAGAAGACCGGCAAGAACCGCGTCGAGCTGTTCTGGCAGGACGAACCTTCGGGCGCGCACAAGCTCGCCGAGCTCGGAGGACCCGAATGAGCACCGATGACCGCAAGTGGGCCGAGCGCAAGGTTGGCTTCGCGAAGCTGTGGGCGCGCGCCAAGCAGGTCCTGACGACTGACCCGACGGGCTCCGACGAGGACGACCACGTCGTCGACGAGGAGGCCGCACGCGCGCTCGCCGCGCAGGCCGGGCGGCTCAAGGGCGGGCTCGCGAAGGTCGCGCAGCTCGCGGCGTACGATCCGGGCGCGTCGCTCGGCCGTGGCCGCGGTGCGAGCCAGAACGCGCGCACGGTGCTCGGCGGGCTATGGGACAAGGCGCCGAGCGTGTCGGCCGGTGCGATCGCGAGCGTGATCGAGCAGGATCTCGGCAAGCCGCCGCACGCGCTGTTCGCGGCGTGGGAGGCCTCGCCGCTCGCCTCCGCATCGCTGGGCCAGGTGCACGCGGCCAAGCTGCACGACGGTACCGATGTCGTCGTCAAGGTCCAGTATCCCGGCGTCGCCGACGCGCTGCGCGCTGACCTCGACGACGGCAGCTTCGTGCGCAAGCTCGCGGGCGCCGAGATCGGTCGCTCGCTCGAGGACGAGGCGCTCGTCGCGCTCGGCGAGGCGGTCCGCGGCGAGCTCGACTACCAGGCCGAAGCCGCGAACCAGATGAAGTTCGCGAAGGCATGGGACGGCGACAAGGCGATCCGGATCCCTCGCGTCATCGAGGAGCTGTCGTCGGCGCACGTGCTCACGATGACCCGCGCGAAGGGCAAGACCGTCGTCGACGTCGCGTCCGGCGGCGCACCCGACGCGCGCGCGCAGGCCGCGGCAGCAATCTACAAGTTCGCGTGGGGCAGCCCGCTCGCGCATGGCCTGCTCAACGCCGATCCGAATCCCGGCAACTTCCTCGTCGAGGAGGAGGCCGATGGTCACGTGCTCGTCCACTGCCTCGACTTCGGCTGCGCGCTCGCGATCCCCGACGAGGTCCGCGACCGCGATCTCGCGGTCTGGTGGGGGCTGCTCGACGACGACAGCGAGTCCGCCGCCGAGCGGTTTCGCATGGCGCTCGGTCGCTCGGGCCTCCTGCGCCGCACCGACTCGCTCGCGACGATCGCGCACCGCGAGTGGGAGCGCGCGCTCGCGGCGCCGCTCGTCACGCACGGCAACTTCCACTGGAACGCGGCCTACGCCGGCGACTTTGCCGAGACCACGGGCCGCGTGCTCGCGGCCGGCGGCATGCATCTACCCGCGCGGCTCCTGCTGCTCTGGCGCCAGCGCCTGGGCGTCGCCGCCGTGATCGGCATGCTCGACGCCAGCGCTCCGTTCCGGCGCGTGCTGCTGGACCTGATCGGCCGCGGCAAGCGGACCCTGCGGTAGCTTGCGCTTGTAGCTGCGCACGATGAAGTACGCGTAGACCGCGAGCGCCACGGTCTGGCTCGCGACGGCGCCCCACGTGACACCTTCGTTCAGGTGCTTCGTATCGATGCTGTCGCTGCCGCCCGACAGCGCCATCAGCGAGAACACGAGCACGTTGTTCGTCGCGTGCTGCGCGATCGCGGCCTCGAGCCCGCCGGTGCGCACGGTCAGCCATGCGAACACCGCGCCCATCGCGAACAGCGTGATGCTCGCCGTCGACGGCGCACCATGCACGGCGGTGAACGCGAGCGCGCTGATCACCGCGCCGACCTGCCACGGCTTCGCGAACCGCCCGACGAACTGGATCAGCGTGCCGCGGAAGAAGTACTCCTCGCCCGCGGACTGGATCGGCACGATCACCAGCACGACGGCGAGGGTCGGCCCGAGACCGCCGCCGTCCGGCGATGCTGCTGCCTTGGTGCTCTCCGCGTGATGGTCGCCGAGCGCGACGTTGACGATGGCGAACACGACGATCCACGCGACGTTGACCGCGAGCGCGATCACGAAGCAGCGCGCGAGCCAGCGCTTGCGGATCTTGCCGGCAACCGACGACAGCAGACCCGGCTTCTTGCCGACGACCCACGCCGCGAGCATCGTCGACGGGACGAGCCCGGCCATCATCGCGAGTGCGACGAACAGCATCGACGTGTTGTCGAGATTCTCGAGCTTCTTCGTCCCCGCGATCGCGAGCGTGCCGGCGACGAGGACCGCACCGCCGACGAACCAGAACACGCCGGCGAGGACGATCTCGAGCAGCGAGCGCCACCACGCTCGGCCGACCGCCGCGCGGTGGTACATGCTAGCCGCCGCCGTACGTGTAGCGGAGGTAGAGCCGCGTATCGAGCGCCTTCAGCGCGGAGAACTGCGGGACCATGAACGCGTCGACGGCGACGCCGAACGCGTAGTGGCGATTCTCGAGCTGGTACTCGAAGCCACCGCCGCCGCGGAACTCGATCGAGAACTTCTCGCCGGGATCGAGCGTCATCGTCTTCTCGAGCACGTTCGTCGAGATCATCGACGCGCCGACGCCACCCTCGAGGAAGAACGCGACCGCGTTGACGCGGCCGCCGAGGCGAAGGTCGCCACCGCCGCGGTAGAGCTGGAACCATTCGCCGCTCGGCGGAGCCGGGACCGTCGCCTCGTGGCTCGAGGCCGCGACGAAGAGGCCGAGCGACAGGAACGAGAACAGATCGCGGCCGACGCGGATCTGCATCGCCGGGCCGACGGCCGCGTCGCCCGAGTCCGGCGGCAGGAACGCGACCGCACCGAGGCCACCCTCGGCGTAGAAGCCCGTCGATGCGGGACGCGCCTCGGCAGAGCCGCCGAGCGCCAGGCCGGCGAGGACGAGCGGCACGCGGAACGCGCTGCACCCCTTCATCTGAGAACCATCGTAGTGCAATTGCCTCTGGCGCGCGACGAGCGGCGCTGCCGATCGCTAGAGCACGCCCGCGTAGATGGCGGGATCGAGCAGGTTGAGCTCGCCGGCCGGTGCGTTGAGGCCCTTCTCGTGGATGACCTCGGTGTGCTCCCGCACGCGGAGCTCGAACTCGAGCTGCATGTGGCGATCGGGGCGGAACTTCATGTCGACGCGGACGAGCTGGCGGAATGCCTCGCGCGGGATCGCGGGGCCCGTCGGCGTGCCCGGAATCGTGTCGCCGGTCACCGGATCGATCTCGCGCATCGTCAGCGGCTGGAAGCTGTCGGCGTTCTTGCTGACGGTCAGCGTCGCCGCGAACGGATGGACGTTGCCGCGCGTGATCTGGTCGAGATCGATCGCGGCCTCGAGCAGCTGGTCCTCGCGGAACACGCCCTCGACGGTGCCGTTCGGGCCGATGTCGATCGGGATGTTGCCCGCGAGCGGCGGGGCAGGTGGATCCTCCTCGTCGGCCGGCATCAGCGCGAGAGGATCGTAGGTGAACTCCTCGTTCGCACCGTTGAGGTCGATGCGGAACTGGCCGGGCGAGTCCTCGAGGTTGGTGACGCGCCACTCGACGGAGAGGTCGTAGTGCTCGAGGCGATACACCGGCACGACGACCGCCGGATCGACGCGCATCTGGATCTCCTCGCGCTTCTCGCGGTCGCGCGCGCGCCACATCGCGTCCGGCTTGACCGGGACGTGCAGGCTCGCGACGTTGTCGGGCTCCATCGTCATCGCATCGGCTTCGATGGTGCACTTGTCGTTCATCGCGGCGCCCATCGGCGCGCACGGCACGTACTGCGGCTCGTTCGTGCACGCGACGAGCGTGCCGGCACCGAGAGCAGAGATGACGAGCGTACGCATGATCACCCTCCAGGCTGGAAGAGGAATGGATAGTTGACGTTCGCGATGCCGCCCTTGGCGGGGAACTTCAGGCGCATGATGTTTGACGTCACGCACTGCTCGACGGCGGCGTTGCGCAGCGACGAGCCACCCGCGGTCTTCGCGTTCTTCACGATGCCGTCGCCGCCGATCGAGAAGTGAACGATCAGCTTGCCGCCGATACCGGGGCTGCGATTGAGCTCGCCCTGGTAGCAGGCGCGGAACACGCCGGCGCGCGACTTCACGACGCGGTTGATCTCCTCGGCGGTGAGGCCGCCGAAGTCACCCTCGGGCTCGGCGAGCGTGACCTTCACTTCCTTCGGCGAGGTGCCGCACGGCGGCTTCGCGCACGTGCCACCGCCCGGGCGATCCTTGCCCATGTCGATCTTGCCCTTGTTCGAGACGAAATCGCCCTCGGCGTTGCCGCCGCCGCCCGTGCCGGTGCCCTTGCTGCCGCGCGTCGTGCCGGTGCCGTGACCCGCGCCGACGCCGGTGCCCGTGCCGGGACCGAAGCCGAGGTCGCCGCGCTTCACCTCGTCGCCCTTGATGCCGGAGAACTTCGACAAGCTCGTCGAGAGATTGCGATCGATGATGTTGTCGAGGACCTTGCGGTTCTTGTCCTCGAACAGCGCGACGCGCGGCGGGGCAGGCGGCGTGTCCTTCGCGTTCGGATCGCGCGCGCGTTCGACCTCGCCCTTGCCACCGGCGGCGCCCTCGGGGTTCTTCGTCGCGGTGTTCTTCGGCTTCTCCGGCGACTTCGGTGCCGCCGCGCCCGAGTCCTGCTTCGACGACACGGTCGCGAGCACGGGCTTGGGCGGCTCGGGCTCCTCGGTCTCGAGGCGGGTGACGAGATAGTTGCCGGTCAGCGCGCGCGGCCCCGGCCACTCGAACGGATTGTTTCCGTCGTAGAGCTGATAGGTCATGAACAGCAGCGCGGCGTGCATCAGGATCGAGAAGCCGAACGATGCCTGGTTGTCGGGGTCGCTCTTGAACAGCGCGAAGCCGACGCCAGAGACGCCGAGCGCTGCGGTCGAGATGCCCCAGCCGCGGAACAGACACTCGGCGATGTCGCCGAGGAAGGGCGAGCCGGCGATCTCGTAGTCGTTCCTGATGCCGGTCGCCCAGAAGATGATTCCGAGCACCAGCATCGACAGGAAGTAGCCGCCGAACCCGGCGAGCAGCACGGGCTTGGAGAAGAACGGCTGGTGATCCTCGACGGGGACGAACTGGAAGAAGACCTTGTAGTCGCCCGACTCGTCGAGGTCGATGACGCCCCAGTCCTTGCCGCTGATCGGTGTCGCGGAGAAGCCGCCGGCGTTGGTATTGCGGACGAGCTCCTCGACGTCCTTCTGCTCGCCGTCGATGCAGATCGTTCCCCGCATCCGCTCGCCGAGCGTCAGCAGGTAGCCACGATTGCCCGGCCGCACGATCGCGAAGTCCTTCGGCAGGCCGACGTTCGGCACCACGAAGGTTGGCGTGCCCGTGTTGCCGACGGTGATCTTCATCGGCTTGTGGGCGACGAGGTCCTCCATGACCTCGTCGTGCCAGATCAGCGACGTGCGGAGGGCAACGGTCGTCACAGCTGCTCTTCCTCCACCGACCGCACCATGTGCGGAATGAACGAGCGCTTCTCGAGGCTCGCGCGCTCGAGCTCCTCGTTCGCGCGCTCGAGGAAGTACAGCAGCTGCGGCGTCCGCATCCGGCCGTTGAGGTCGAGCGCGTTGAAGTCGAAGTTCTTCACCTTCTCCTTCTTGTCCGTCTTCGCGCCATCCTTCTCCTTCGCCTCGACGGGAGCGGGAGCCTTGTCGTTCGCGAGCTTCTGCTTGGGCTGTGCGGCTGCGGGTACTACCAGCGCGCACACGAAGATCGTGGCCAATAGCCCCCTAGAGGGGGCGGGATGCCTCAACGGCATTTGACCTCCATGCACTTGTTTGTGACGTCCTGCCGTTTCGCGTGGTTCGACGGGGCTTCCTGCATGTAGCGCTCCAGCTCCGCCTTGCCGCCGGCCGGGTCTTCCAGGAAGTCGATCTTGAGGATCGCGAGGTTCCAGATCGCGTCAGCGCGGGCCGTCGACCGCTTGGGGGCGTTCTTGATCACGCGTTCCCACACCTTCTTGGCCTCGGGCAGCTCCTTCATCCCACGATGCGCGACCCCGAGCGAGACCTGGGCCGCGTAGTCATCCGGCCTCTTTTCGACGATCGCGGCGAGCTCGACCTTGGCTCGCGCGTAGTCGCCGGCGTCGAGGAGCACGCTCGCCTTGTTGAACCGGGCGTCGATGTAGGTGGCATCGAGGGCGACCGCCTGATCGAAGCGCTCGAACGCCTCCTGCGACTTGCCCTGCTTCTGCGCGAGCAGCGCGAGCGCGTTGTAGACGGCGGGATCCTTGGCGTCGAGCTCGACCGCTTTTGCGAGGACGAGCTGCGCGAGCTCGAGTCGCTTCTGCGCGATGTAGATCTGGCCGAGCTCGGTGTAGATGCGCGCGTTGGTGCCCGATACGCGAACGGTCTCGCGCAGGACCTCGACCGCATCCTCGTAGTCGCCGGAGTCGCGGAGCAGCGAGGCGAGGCGAGCGGCGCCATCGCGCCGGTTCGGATCGTCCTCCTCCATGTTCTTGATCGCGTTCTGGTAGTCGCTGCGCGCGTCCTTCTTCTTGCCGGCGCGGCGGTTCGCCTCGGCGCGCGCGAGCAGGCTCGGCGTGTGGCCGGGGTTCTGCGACAGCGCCTTGCCGAAGTCGTCGATCGCCTCCTCGTCTTCGCCTTCCTTCCACGCGATGACGCCGAGGTCGTACCAGGCTTCCCAGATCGAGCCGTCGATCTTGAGCGCGGCGCGGAGGCGGGCGCGCGCGGTCTCGTTCGATTCGGGGCCACCGAGGCGCACGGCGCGCATCGCCGCTTCGAACTCCTTCGCGGCGGCCGGCTTGATCGGATCGCGGTGCTCGACGACGCGGCGACCGCCGCCCTTGACCGAGCGCTTGCCCGATGCGCCGCACGCGGCGGCGAAGATGCACGCGAGCACGAGTGCCTTCCTCATCGCGCCACCTCCGTGATGATCTCCGGCGTCGGCGGGCGATCTCCCGTGCGCTCCTTGCTGCGCGACTCGTTCTCCGGCGGGTACTTGTCGCGAGCCACGCGGCCGAGCGCCTCGCGGATCTTCGCGGTGTACTCGTCGTAGACCTGCATCTGGATCGCCTTGGTGTAGCCGGCGGAGAACAGGTCGACGGCCTTGTTCTGGATGTTGACGACGTACGCGTCGAGCGCGTCGCGATACGCCTGCGCCTGGTCCTCGGAGAGGCCCTTCGGCGTCGACGCGTTGACGAGCGACTCGGCGAATCCGTCGTAGACCTGCGCGACGCGATACAGCGCGGCGGTCGCCCACTTGAGGTCCTGGTAGTCGACGACGGACAGGTACACCTTCTCGGCATCGGCGAGCAGCTTGCTCTTCTGCTTGAGCGCCTTCTCGAGCTTGGCAGGAGGCACGTCGAGCGTGACCTTCTCGTACTCGCGGAAGATCAGCTCGCCCTCGTTGTAGCGAGCCTGCGCGGCCCACGCCTTGCCGGCGGTCTTGTCCGCACCGTTCTCGCGCTTCCACAGCGCCTGCGCGGTCGCGAAGTCATCCTTCGCGCGCCTGAGCTGGCCGAGCTTGAGCGACATGAGGCCGGCGCGCGTGTGCGCCTCGACGATGCGTTTGCCCGTCGAGCGATAGACGCGCGCGTACTCGGCGAACGCCTGGTACGCGGGGCCTTCCTGGCCTGCTTCCTGGTAGACGACGCCGATGTTGAATGCGACGTCGGCCGCGTCTTTGCGCTCGGCGAATCGCTTCGCGTACTCCTTGTAGTGCGCGATCGCGCGATCGTTCTGACCGAGGGCCTGGCGGAGCAGGCCGGCGTTGAACAGCGCGTCGGCGGCCTTCTGTCCCTTGCCGAACTTCTCGACGACGAGCTCGTACGACTTCGCGGCGCGGTCGTAAAAGATCGCCTTCTCGTAGACGACGCCCGCGTTGAACGCGGCCTTCTCGGCGAGATCCGGCGCGGTCGTCGCGTACTTTTGCGCGAGCTCGATGTAGACGTCGGCGGCGTCCTCGGGACGGCGCGCCTTCTCGTACATGACGCCCGCGTTCGTCATCGCCTGCGCG
>JABFXX010000275.1 GCA_013368795.1 Kofleriaceae bacterium | reverse complement strand
CCTCAATAACCTCAAGGGCGCGTGGACCTACGTCGCCGACGCGTTCGCGGTCGCGCTGATCGTGCTCGCGATCACCGGGATGCTGAGGATGAAGGGCGACCGGGGGCTCCTCGGGCGCGGCAAGTACTTCGTCGGCGCCGGGCTGCTCGTCCCGGTCGGCTTCATCATCTACATGTACAGCTAGCGGCCATGCCTAAGTTCCTCTGCAAGTGTGACGAGGTTATCAACCTCAGCGTGATCCCCAGCCCCAACGAGTGGAGGATCATGTCGGATACGAAGCTGGATACGTTCTCGGACCAGGTTGATGTGGAGGAGATCTATCTCGCAACCGACTCCATGCTGAGGTGCCCGAAATGCGATCGGCTCTGGGTCTTCTGGGATGGCGCAGAGGTCGCAACTGAGTACGTGAGGCCGCCGTCCGGGAGCTGAGCGCGTAGAACCACGCCCTGCTAGGCCGGGGCCACGCGAGGCCTACTTCGCCTTCTGCTTCGACACGTCACCCGCGTCGACGATCACGAGGCGCTTCGGATCGAGGTACTTCTTCGCGACGCGCGCGATGTCCTCGACGGTCACCGCCTGCAGCTTCGCGCGGAAGTCCTTCGTGAACTGCGTCGTGCGACCGCGGTAGGCCTGCGTCGAGAGGCTCTGCAGCACGTAGGAGTCGTTCGACAGGCTCGTGTCCTGATCCTTGATCCACGTGTCCTTGCCGCGCTTGAGCTCGTCGGCGGTGACGGTGCCGCTGATCATGCGGCCGACCTCGTCGAGCAGCGACGCCTTGGCCTTCGCGAGGTTCTGCGGCGCGACGATCGCGTAGCCACCGAAGCCGCCGACCGCGTCGAACGCGTCGGCATAGGCCCACGTCGCGACGCCGTAGGACAGGCCCTCCTTCTCGCGTAGGCGCATCCACGTGCGCGAGCCGCCGTCGCCGCCGAGGATGTGCGCGAGCAGGACCCACGCCGGGTAGTCGGCATCGGTGTCCTTCATCGCGATGTCGTGCGAGATCGCGAGCGTCGTCATCTCCTTGTCCTTGAGATCGACCGACTTGGTCGCGCCCGCGACGCCCCACGCCTTGTCGGGCAGGCGCGTGTACGGCTTCTTCGTCTGCCACGTGCCGAACAGCTTCTCGACCTGCGCGCTGATCGCGGCCGGATCGTGATCACCGACGACGGCGAGCTCGCCGTGACCGGCGCCCGCGAAGTCCTTGTAGAACTGCTTGATCTCGCCGATCGAGACCTTCTTCATCGCCGCGATCTGGTCGGGGATCGAGTCGACGTGGCGAGGGTCGCCCTTCGGCCACTTCGAGGTGAGCGCCTGCAGTGTCGTGAACGCGATCGTCATCGGGTCCTGCTGGCGCTCCTCGAGCGACGCGAGCTGCTCCTGGCGCACGATCTCGAGCTCCTTGGCCGGGAACGACGGCTGCGTCAGGATCTCGGCCGCGAGGTCGAGGGCCGCGGGCAGCTTGTCGCGCAGGGTTTCGATGTGGAGCGTCAGGCCGTCGGTGCTCGACGAGATCCAGATGTGCGCCTTGAGCGCGTCCTCGGCATCCTGGAGGTCCTGATAGGACTTCTTGGTCGTGCCGCGCGCGAGCATCGATCCGAGCAGCGAGGTGGCCGCGCTGTTCTTGTTCTGCAGCGTCTTCTCGTCACCCCAGTGGAATGCGAGCGCGAGCGAGACCTTGCCACCGCGCGTCTTCTTCGCGAGGAGGGCCGCCTTGATGCCGCCCTTCAGGTCCTTGCGGACGGTGCGCGACTCGATGTTGTCGAGCGTCGCCGCGAACACCTCGCCCTGTTCCTTGACCTCGCCACCCTCGATGCCCTTGACGTAGTCCTCGACGTTCGGCGTCTCGGTCAGCGGCGCGCGATCGGACTCCTTCGTCGGGATGAAGCGGCCGGCGGTGCGGTTCGACGCCTTGAAGTACGCCTTCGCGACGCGCTGGACGTCGGCCGCGGTGACCTTCGCGACGCGGTTGCGGTAGGCGAAGATCGTGCGCCAGTCGCCGAGCGCGGCGTACTCCGAGAGCTCGACCGCGATGTCCTGGCTGTCGGCCATCGAGAGCTCGATGTCCTTGAGCGTCGCGACGCGCCAGCGCTCGATTGCCTTATCGTCGATCTTGCCGGCAGCGAGGCCCTCGATCGAGGTGCGCATGATCTGCTCGACCTTGTCGACGTTCTTCGCGTCTCGGATCTGCGCGCCGAACTCGGCGACGAACGGGTCGTGCGTCGCCATGCTGTTGCCGTACATCGACGCGGCGAGCTTGGTCTCGATCAGCTTCTTGTAGAGGATGCCCGACGGCTCGCGCGTCAGGACGTCGATCGCGGCCTCGACTGCCGGGTAGTCATCCGACGTGCCGGCGACCGTGTGGTAGGCGAGGCCGACGACGTTGACGTCGCCGTTGCGGCGCAGCGTGACGGTGCGCTCGCCGTCCTGGACGGGCTCGACGGTGTACGTCGGGGCGAGCTTGCGCTCGGGACGCGCGATCGTGCCGAACAGCTTCTCGATCTTGTCGAGCGCGAACGCGTCGTCGAACTTGCCCGACACGACGAGCACCGCGTTGTCGGGCTGGTAGTAGCGGTCGTAGAACGCGCGCAGCGCCGGCACCGGGACCCGCTCGATGTCGGCGCGCGAGCCGATCGTCGACTTGCCGTAGTTGTGCCAGAGGAACGCCGTCGACATGATCCGCTCGGACAGGATCGACTGCGGGTTGTTCTCGCCCATCTCGAACTCGTTGCGGACGACCGAGAACTCGGTCTTGAGGTCGTCGGGCGAGATCGATGCATTGCGCATGCGATCGGCCTCGAGGTCGAGCGTCCACTCGAGGTTCTCGGGCGACGACGGGAGCGTCTCGTAGTAGTTCGTGCGATCGAACCACGTCGTGCCGTTCAGCTGGCCGCCCTTCTCGCCGACGAGCTTCAGCACGTTGCGGTGGCGCGGCGAGCCCTTGAACATCATGTGCTCGAGCAGGTGCGCCATGCCGGTCTCGCCGTAGCCCTCGTGGCGTGAGCCGACGAGGTACGTGATGTTGACCGTCAACGTCGACTGCGTCGGATCGGGGAACAGGAGGACCTGGAGTCCGTTGTCGAGGCGGTACTCGGTGATCCCCTCGACGGTGCGGACCTTCTTTGCCTTGCTCGCTGGAGCGGGCTTCGCGGCGGCGGCCGGCTCGGCAGCGGCGACGACCGGCGCGGCCTCGCTCTGGGTGACCGGCGGTGCAGGCACCGTGGTCTCGGGTTTGGCACTACCACAACCGACGACGAGGAGAGCTGGCACCAGCACGCGCAAAGTCATGGGCTCGTCGATAACACGAGGCCCCGAGCGGCGCAGCTGACAAGTGGAATCAGCTCGGCGAACGGACTTTGTCAGAACTCGAAGTCGATGCCGACGAACCAGGTGTTGTCGCCGACCGAGAGCTTCTTGTCGCTGCCGAAGCCGTCGACCTTGCCGACGCTGTACTCCGCGTAGAAGCCCGCATGCTCGATGCCGCTCTCGCGCATCGACCGCGCCGCCGCTGCATCGATCCGCTCGGCGCGGATCGCGAGGCCGATCGAGCCGACGAAGCCGAGGCTCGCACCGGCGGCCGTCGTCGTGTCGCACATCGGGTCGCTGCCGCCACTCTTGCACGCCGTCGCGAAATCGCCGTCCGGCGCCGTGCTCCACCAGACGTAGTAGGCGAGGCCGGCCTTCGCGTACGGGACGATCGGGATGCCGAATTCGTCGTCGAGGTACGTGAGCCGATAGATCGCGTTGAGCGACAGCGGAATCAGCCGGAACGAGTTGTCGTCGCCGAGCGCACGCGGCCGCTTCGGATCATCGGGGCTCGAGCCCAGCTTCCATGGATGGGCCTTCTTGCCCATGTAGCCGACCGAGATACCGAGGCCGAGCTGGCCGAAGCTGCGGAAGAAGAACCGATCGAGGTCGAGCATCGGCAGGACCGACGCGCCACCGAACATCTGCTCGTACGGACCATCGGCGCCGCCGCGCGGCATGTCGAGCTGCGCGTCGATGCCGGGGATATATGGACCGAGGCGGACGCCGGCGTGCCACTTGACGCGCTCGGGGTCGCCGATCGCGAGCGGCTGGCTGTCGTCGCCGTCGATGCCTTGATCGTCCCAGTACGGCGTCTGCGCGTGCGCGCGCGTCGGCAGCAGCAGGACGCCGGCGACCGTCGCGGCCAGCGCGAGACGAGCGCGGGTGATGCGCCGCTTGCGGACGAGGAAGCCGAGCGCGAAAAGAGCGAGCAGGCCCGGCAGCGTGAGCAGGTGCCAGAGCAGCGCGAACGCGACGAGCGGCAGCAGCAGGACGCCGGCGACGATGCGCAGCGCGAGGCTGCCGTGCAGATCGATCGCACCGATCGTCCCGTAATAGACATCGACCAGCCAGCGCCCGAACGCGGTGTCGCCGAGCGTGTTGTCGCGGAAGCTGCGCAGCGTGTTCGTCAGCGAGTTGTCGTCGCCGTAGGTCTGCGAGAGCAGGCAGAAGCCGCCCTGGACGTCGGAACCCTGATCGTGGAGGTCTTCCCAGAAGTCGGTCGCGGCGACCGGCGTCAGCGGCGACGTGAAGAACGTGCCCGACGCGTTGCCGAAGCGATCGATCGCGAGCAGGACGACGGTGTACGCGGTGCCGTTTTCCAGACCCTCGATGCGCAAGCCGCTCGCGTTCGGGTTCGACGTCTGGCCGCAGATGAACGCCGGGTTGAGCTCCGCAAGCTCGGGCGGGGGAGAGGCGATACCGGCATCGGGGTCGGTGGTCTCGCCGCTCGTCGAGACCGGGCTCGCCGAGAGCGGGATGTTCTCCGGTGCATCGCACAGGAGGCGCGGCGTCATGTATTGCGGTTTCGGCGGATTGCTCTTCGCGGCCGAGCCGGTCGCGGTCGTCGCGCAGAGCGCCTGGTAGTAGAACGTGTCGGTCGTATTCAGCGGCGCCTTCCAGCTGAGGTTGATCGCGTTCTCGGCGCCCTTCGCGCTGAAGTCGGTCGGCAGCGGCGGCGGCTGCGAGTCGGTATCGATCGCGAGCGAGAGGGAGAAGTCCTGCATATCGATCGTGTTGGACCTGTTGGTGTCGACCATGAGCCACGTCGTGCCCTGGCCCTGCGCCTCGGGGCAGCCCATGTCCGTCGACTTCGGCTTCATCAGATTGAAGATCGGGATCTCCACCGTCGTGCCGTTGGTGGCCGCGACCACCGAGACGGGGTCGGTCGTCGCGATCTGCGTGCACTGCGCGAGGCGAGTCTGCTCGTTGTCCGTGTTGCACTCGGAGCCGACCCAGACCTGGATCGGCTGGTCTGTGGGGGTTACCGCGGGCGCGACCGTGATCTGCCACGCGAATGTGCTTTCGTGGAAGTTCGGGTTGTCCGGCTCGTCGGGCGGGTTGAACTGGCTACAGACGCAATGCGCGAGATTGAATGTGTGCTCGAGCGAGTCGGGAAGGACCTTCGGCTCTGCGAGGTCGGGACTGTTGTCCTCGTGCAGGAACAGCCTGTTGAAGTTCAGCGAGCTGCCATCGGGCAGCGGCCCGCCGAACGGGAGGGTCACCTCGGCACGCGAGACGCCGACCCCCAGAATGAGGAAGGCCAGCACTACGAGACGCGTCATCGGCGCTGCTCTTTGCAAGGGTTCTGCCGTCTGCCGACGAGGAGGTCGACTGACGATAACCGTCGATATCACGGGCACATCGACGCTTCAACTTAACCCGTCCGGCTGCCATTCTGGCAGCGGCCGCGCGTGGCGCACGTCACCGCGTCAGCGCGCTACTTTGCGACCCTCGGCGGAAAGCGTGCGCTTGATCGCGGACGCGAGCTCGGCTGCTCGGCGCTCGGCGCTCGCGTCTCCGCGTTGGCCCCACTCGGCCGCGTAGTAGAGCTCGGTCAGCTCGCCGAGCTCGGCGGCCGCGGGAGCGTTGTCGGCGAGGAGCCGGGCGGCGAGCTCGCGCGGCGTCGTCGCGGCATCTCGCGAGCGGCCCCGCTTCTCGAGCAGCCGCGCCACCTGGTCGTAGCTGACCGCGATCGGCGAGCGTGCGCGCGCGCGTCCCGCGCGGCGACCGCCGCCGCTCTCGAACACGCGGCCGCGACGTCGCCAGGCCAGGACGCCCGCGAACGCGAGCCCGACGAGGAGGCCGATCGGCCAGTAGCGGAACACCGCGAGCACGCCGTCGCGCACGCTGCCCGCCGCGCTCTTGAGCGCGCGTCCGATGTCCTTGAACAGCTCGAGCTGCGATGCGAGGTCGTACTCGATGACCCACTTCGACCACTGGAACCGCAGCGTGTCGACGAACCGGCCGAGCTTCGCGCGCCAGCCACTGCCACCGCGGCCGAGCTCGCCGCCCGGTGCCGCCGGCGTCGGATCGAACGTGACCCAGCCCTCGCCCGGGAAGAACACCTCGGCCCACGAGTGCGCGTCGCCGGCGCGGACCGCGACGTAGCCCTGATACTCGTTCCACTCGCCGCCGAGGAAGCCGTTGACCTGGCGCGTGGGAATCCCGGCGAGGCGCGCGAGCACGACGAACGCAGATGCGAAGTACTCGCAGTGGCCCTTCTTGCGCTCGAACAGGAAGAAGTGCACGGGCTCGGTGCCGTGCGGATCGCGAAGCTCGAGCGTGTAGGAGAGGTTGGTCTCGAGCCAGCGCTCGATCGCGACTGCCTTGTCGTAGTTCGTCGCGAGGCCCGCGGTGATCTGCTGGGCGAGCGCGCGCGTCTGCGCGGTGATCTGTCCCTCGGGAAGCTGGAGGTAGACGTTGTAGTTCTTCGGCAGCGTGCCGGCGGCAGCGCGCAGCTCGTCGGGCGGTGGCGCGTCGAGCGCGGACCACACGGTGTAGTGCAGCGTCGAGCCATGTTCGATGCGGATCTCGTCGTTGCGCATCGGATGCGGCTTGCGCTTGCGCGCGATCTGCCCGAGCTCGACCAGGTGCGGCCGGCCGGCGGCGAACAGCACGTCGGAGTCGAGCGGCTCGAGCCAGATCTCCTGCTTGACGCCGGTCGTCTTGCCGACGTCGGGCGAGCTCTGCCAGCCGATCTGATGGTGTTCGATCCCGCCCCACGCCCAGTAGTTGTCGTTCGTGCGCGGCGCCGCGGCGCTCCGCGACCACTGGCCGTTGGCGTAGTAGTCGAACGCGACGCCGCGCCAGTGGATCTCGGGACGGTCGCGACCGCCGTACTTCGAATCGATCTCGACGCGCATCACGACCGTGCTGTCGCTCTTGATCACGCCGTGACCGCCGAGCTTCACACCGTCGGAGAACCCGGCGAGCGTCAGGCCGCGCTGGTTCTTGAGGAAGTAGCCAAAGCCGACGCGAGGAATCGCGAGGAACACGATCGACGCGACGAGGAAGATGCCGAATGACAGCGCACCGGTGCCGAGGAAGAACCGCTTGCCGACGATGCGCTTGCTGTCGAGGATGCGACGGACCTCGACGCGCTCGCTCGCGCGATCGGCGGCGTGCTTGACGAGCAGGTTGTCCTCCATCTCGCGGCGGAGATGGAACAGCGTCAGCGCCCACGTCGCGGAGATGACGAACCCGAGGAAGCAGGCGCCGTACGTCAGGTCCGCGTTGAGCACGGAGCCGGCGACGAGCATCAAGAACGCGAGCAGATAGATCTGCTGCCAGTCGCGCGCGGCGCGCCGGTTGTAGCACTTGGCGACGACGAGCCAGATCAGGAACTGCGCGCCGACACCGAGGAAGTCTCCGGTGACGACCGCGGTCAGCACGCTGTAGACGAGCGCGAACACCGACGCGACCGTCCAGATCCACGACCACTTCTCGAACTTGATCGTCGGCGGCTCCCACCACCACGAGCCGACGAGACCGACGAGACCGGCGAGCGCGATCGCGGGCTGCACGCCGCCGCCGGTGATCATCGCGAGGTACGCGAACGCGACAACGAGATAGGTCGCAGCCTTGTGAGCGACGGCGAATCTCATGCGTCCATCACCGTCTGCGCCGTCGGGCGCCCCTGTGCGGCGACGCCGCGCGGCTGGACGAGCACGCTCTCGACACGCTTGGGCAGCGCGATGAACTCGATGTCGTCGCCGACGTACGGAAGCAGCGCCAGCGCGCGCGCGATCTTCGCCTCGTGCATTCGACCGGTTCCCGGCGCGACGCTCGTGCCGCGCGCGACGAGCTCGACGGTCCAGCCGACCTCGAGGTACGCGGCGGCGAGGCTCGCGGCGATGCTGATCGCGCGCTCGACCGCGGACACCTGCGCCTCGTGCGCCGGCGTCAGCGCGCCGTCGGTGACCGCGTCGCGCACGTCCTGCGGCAGCGCGTTGTCGACCGCGATCGCGACGCGTCGTGCGAGCTCGTCCTCGTACTCGCGCACGAGCAAGCGGCCGCTGCGTGCGCTCGACTTCCAGTGCACGTCTCGGCGGTCGTCGCCGGCGCGCAGCTCGCGCAGGCCGAAGAACTCGCCGCGGCGGCCGAGCCGCTCCGCGATCGCGTCGCCCTTCGTCAGCGCGCGCGGCGGCGGCCGAGGCACGGCGACGCGCGCGGGATAGACGAGGATCGGCAGCGGCGCCTCGACGTCGCGCGACTTGCGGAACAGCGCGAACGGGAACTTCGTCGCGAGCCGGTAGCCGGTGAGCGTGTAGAGGCCGCGCCGCACGAACGTGTGGCGATACGACGTGCGCTGCGATTTGCCCTCGGGGATCTTGAGGAAGTAGCAGCGCTTGTCGATCGGCGTCTTGCCCTGCAGGTCCTCGACCTCGATCGAGTACGACGCGCGCTTCGGCTTGCCGTTCTTGATGACGACTTCCATCAGGAATGGCTCGCTCGCGAAGATGCGCGGCGGCGGCCGGCGCTCGACGCTGAGCATGCGCAGCGTCATCTCCGACAGCACGCCCGACGCGATGATGAACGACAGCAGCCAGCCGAGCAGCAGGTAGAGCAGGTTGTTGCCGGTGTTGATCGCGGCAAAGCCGACGCCGACCGCGAGCACCGTCACGATCCGGCCTTCGCGCGTGAAGCTCAGCCTGCGCGGCGGGCGCAGACGGCGGCGAAGGCGGCTCCAGAAGCTCACGTCGGCACGGCGACGCGGCCGACGATCTCGGCGATCACGCGTTCGCCGTCGACGCGCTGGCGACCGAGCGAGTCGTGCGCCTGGGTGAGGACCAGACGATGCGCGAGACATGGCACGGCGAGGCCCTTCACGTCATCGGGGATGACGAACTCGCGACCCGCGGCGAGCGCGGCGGCCTGCGAAGCGCGATACCAGGCGAGCGCGCCGCGCGTCGATACGCCGACGGAGATCGCCGGATGGCGGCGGGTCTCCTCGACGACCTGCATCGCGTAGTCGAGCAGCGCGTCCTCCATGCGGATCGTCTCGACGCCGTCCTGCAGCGTGCGCACGGCGGCG
>JABFXX010000240.1 GCA_013368795.1 Kofleriaceae bacterium | reverse complement strand
AGTCGGAGCTCGAGGCGGGTGGGCTCGTGAACATGCGCGGCCGCCTCTACGACCCGGTTGTCGGGCGCTTTACCACGCCCGATCCGTTCATCCAGGCGCCGGCCGACATGCGGAGCCACAACCGCTACAGCTACGTCTGGAACAATCCGATCAACGCGACCGACCCGAGCGGCTTCTGGGCCGACAACCCGACCGGGGGCTGGGGCGGTGATGGCGGCGGCACGAGCGGAGATGGCACCGAAGGGTGGACCGAGTGCGGTCCAATGGCGTGTCCTCAGGACCCGAACGCCGAACCCTCCCTCGACGAGAATACGCAGGGACAGGACACGAACGCGGCCAAGCCGAAGCCGGAGCATCCGTGGACCCACCGAGGCGAGGTCCGGACGAGCGGCACTTTCGAACGCTCGCACGCCGCGCCGAGCAGATTCGTCCCGATCCAAAACCTCGGTGACCTATCCAACCCCGCCAAGGTGGAGAGCTCGTGGGCCCAAGAGATCCAGAAGCGATGGAGAGACAATGAATGGAAATTCGATGTCCTCCGTAAGGTCTACGATATGAAACTGTACAAGTACACTGAGGCTCCGAGGCTCAAAGTTAGTCAGCCAAGTCGACGTAATCTTCTGACGCTTCTGGACACGAGTGATCCGATCTATGATCCTGCTGTTAATAATAGTGGATATCCAGATGACTTCTTTGTGATTGTCGGTCATGGCTACAAGGACACCGTCGATATCTACAGCGGGCCGGAGGGTGCCCGTGGACTCGCCATGGAAGTGGTCAACCCCGTAAACTCTGAGCACGCACACAAGTACGTGCCCGGGACCCCGGTTCTGCTGATGTCTTGTTGGACGGGGGCCGATGACGACGGGTTTGCGCAGCAACTCGCCTCTGCACTTGGGCAGCTGACGGGTGAGAAGACGGCAGTCGTAGCGCCGAATCGAGCAACCCAGTTCTCTGCAGACGCTCGAGTCCTATACAGGTCCTATTATGAACCAGGTCCCGATGGAACACCTGTCTTGGTTCAGGACGTTGCGAACTGGAGAGTCTTTTGGTCAGATGGGACCACGCCGCTGACGCTCGAACGTGGGGCACTCGACGTCGGCTACAGTGCAGGGGGCCAGCGATGAGGTTGGGGGCGCTCGTCCGGACGCGCTCGACGGCCTAGGTCTGGCGCACGCGCCGGCGTCACAACGTGACGCTTGGTCGTCACGCCGTCTTACCAGAGGTAGACGGCATGAAAATTCGAGACGGTTTTCGACGAGCCACGGCGGCGGTGGTGGTTGCGGCTCTGTTTACTACGGCGTGCGACCTCGGCTCCGGCACGATGGCGAGCTCGCATCAGGCGCTCTCCAGCGCCGACCCGACGGGCGGTGACCCCACGCGCGACGACCCAACGGGTGGTACGGTGGGTGGGGGGCCGGGCCTGACGCCCGGCACGCTCCCCGGCAAGGTGAGCGTCAACGCGGACGGCGCGATGCGCTACTCGATCCCGATCGCGGTGCCGCCTGCCGCGAACGATTTCGTTCCATCGATCTCGCTCGAGTACAACAGCAATCTCCCAACGGGTGCCCTCGGGATGGGCTGGGCACTCGTGGGGCTCTCGCGCATTCATCGCTGCGCGAAGGACCTGGTTCGCGACGGAGAGCTGCGTGCGATCGAAGGTGTCGATAGCGATGCGCTCTGCATGGATGGTAAGCGCATGGTGCCGCTCCAACCATGGATGAACGGGAAGCCCGACGCCGAGTACCGACTCGAGACCGACGACAAGAACCTCCGGATCATCGGTCGTTACAGTTCGTCGCAACCGAATTCGTACTTCGAGGTGTACGAGCCGGGCGGGACGGTACTGCGTCTCGGTGCGACCTACGACTCGCGCATCCAGCACAGCGGCTGGTCCCCGACGGTGTGGGCTCTCAGCGATGCGAAGGATCGCTTCGGCAACACCATCTCGTACTTCTACACCTCGGATAAAGACGACCCGCAGTGGGCGCAGTGGGCGGGCTGGGACCATCGCCTCACCGGAATCTGCTACGGATACAACCGGGCCGCCGGAACGCGCTGCTCGCGCCGCGTCGATTTCGAGTATCAGTCACACACCTCGTCATCTGTCGACGACAACGGAATGGTGACCTCGGCGCCGCAGTTCATCACCCAAGGTTATCGCTTGGGCGGGCGCCATGGAGTGTGGCACCACCTATCCGCGATCAAGACCAGTGTGGGCAGCCAGCTGGTCAATACGTACTCGCTCACGTACAGCCAGTACAACCCAGCCTTCCTGCACACTCTGATTCTCGAGCGAGTGCAGGTGTGTGACCCCAACGCGGTGTGCATGGCTCCCACGGTCTTCAAGTGGCATGTGCCCGAAGAGGGGTTCAGCGACTTGCCGCTGATGTACGCCGGAGCCGATTTCAAGACGCGGCCCGACGGCATGATCTTCGACGGAGAGATTCTCCGCGTGCAAGGTGACTTCGACGGCGATCACAAGACGGACTTCCTGGTGGCACCGCTCGAAGCGGACGCTACGTGGCTCTTCTGGCCATCCGGTCAGAACGGAATCGACAAGCCGATCGACACCGGAATTCCGGCGCACTTTCGCGACCTGTACGCCACCAAGAAGGGCGGACTCGTCATCCCGAGCACTGCCTATGACTCGGTCGTGTCGCCATTGAGCACCTCGTTCAACTGGTACGATCCGGTCAAGGGTCGGCAGGCGGCGGTCATCAGTTTGATGCCGGCGCTCGATCTGAGCGGTCTTGCGCTCTCGACGGTCACTGACCCGAGCGACGGCCGCGCCAACGTCGGCGATCTGTTTCAGGTCCTCATCGCCAACGGAAATGGCACGTTTCAGGAGAAGGTCCTGGACGATGGCGTGGCGAACCCGATCCTCGGCGCTTACTTGGGTGATCTCGACGGCAACGGACTCGAAGATCTGATCTACTGCCGGTCGGTTGTCGATCCGAGTGCGGGTTCTCCGGCGGACGACGTCCAATGGATGGCAGGCAAGTGGTACTTCACGCTCCATCAGCCTGGCGTCGGGTTCAACTTCGCCGAAGAGCAGGGCGGTGAGATCTCGTGCGGTCTGCGCGATCTGACCTACGGTCCGATCGACACCGATGGCGACGGCGACAGCGAGCTGCTCTATATCAGCGGTAACGAACAGACCGGAGCCGTGCGCGCGTTCGATCAGCTGTGGCCAACGTATCGTAGCCTTTCGCTGGTCAACGGACAGCTGACGGCGCTCGAGTCGCCCCTGTTTTTGCCTGCAGATGTCGATGCGCGCGTCGATACGAACGGTGCCATCGAGGATCCCCACGCTCCGCTCTTTGGTCCCGGGCCCGGACGGTTCCTCGACTTGAACTCCGATGGGCTGGCCGACTTCTTCGGTGGCTTGACGCTCTACACCAGCACAGGCGCAGGCTTCGAGCAGCGCTGGACCTTTACCCCCTCGAAGTCGTGGGGCGACAAGACCTTTTCCTTCTATTACACGGACGTATTACGCAGCTACGATTACGATGGCGATCAACATCCCGATTTTCTCGTCGACGCCTACTACCACGAGATCTGGGAGCAAGATTATCCGCACCCGGGGCCCCTGGTTAAGGGAAAGATCACGTATCTCCTCCGTGGAAAACCGGATGGCTTCCGTGTCGAACAGCTCGACGAGGTCGCAAACACGCTCCCTCCAGAAGGGCCTTCCTTCTCCACGGTCGTGAATAGCGATGTCGACGGACAGGAGGATTGGCTAACGGGCGGTGTCGGATCGCCCGCCGTATTGCAGGTCCACAACGGAGGCCGCGCCGGCGCGCAGATCGAACAGGTGATCAACGGGCTCGAAGAGCGCACACGGATCACCTACGCGCCTCTGGCTGGCGTTCACGTCGAGAGCGGCGGCCCGGTTACATATCCCCTCGAGAAGGAACCGCATGAGGGACCCGTTGTCACACTCGTCTACAACGACACCGGTCTCGTCGATGACGACGGTGCCGCCGGGATGTGGTGGTGGAGGCTCTATCAGTACGAGAACTTCCGTTACGACCACCTGCGCGGAAATCTTGGGTTCGAGTACCGCACCGTCGTTTCCGAACGTGAGGACGAGAACGGCGAGGTCTGGAGAACGAAGGACTACGAACGTTATCGCAAGGGTCCGCTGACGCTCGGCCTCTACCCGCAGGCGAGATTGCTGACCGAGAGGCTCACGGTGACGGAAAACCTGAACGGCGCAAAGCGGACCATCGGCACCATCTCGCGTGGCACTTCCACTTCGGTACAGACAAGCTCGCAGAGGACGCTGCGCACCGATCTGATCTCTACCTACAAGTCGACGTTCGAGTCGACCTCGTCCTGGAACGAGCAGAACCGCCGCTGCTTCCTCGATAGTCCGGGCTGCGCGCTGACACTCGACAACGTCAAGACCACGAGCTGGACGAAGACCGACTACCTCGAGCGCGACAGCTTCGGCAATGCCCTCAAGACCCGCACCACATCGATGAACGGTGGCGAGACCATTGTGGAGCGGACAGTCCACAACGAGACTGCATCCGGGTGGTATCTCGGAAATGTTCTACACGAAAAAGTCAGTCACAAGACGTCGGAAGACAGCAACTCACAGCTCAACGAATTTCGCGAGTCACATAACTACTATTATCCAAACTGGACATTGCACTGGCGCGACAACGAACCCAACCGTCCCAAGTATCGTAATAGTGTCGTGTTCGAGTACGACACGTTTGGCAACGTGAAGAAGAAGACCCGCACCAGCCCGCAAGACTGGGGTTCGCAGTGGGAGGGCTACACGTATACCGGAGACGGTGCGTTCCTCGCGACCACCACCAACGCGAAGGGACACTCGACCTCGACGAGCTGGGACGCACGCTGCGGGCTAGCGACCGAGAGCGTGGACATCGCCGGCCGCCGCACGGTGACCGCGTTCGATGGCTTCTGCCGTCCCACGGAATCGCAGAGCCTCTACGGTAACGCCCCTCTCGCGCCCAAGACGTTCACGCAGTATCAACGCATCAACGACGGGCTGGCGACGCGCACGCGCATCCGTTCCTGGGCCGACGGAAACGACGCTTCGATCACCGATCTCGATCGCCTCGGACGCACCGTCCGCAGCGAGTACCCGGTGTTCAACGGCGTACGCGCCCAGGTCACGAGCGTCTACGGCGCGTCGGGCCAGGTGATCGCCGCGTCGCTTCCGGACGCGCTCGACGCGCCCGAGACGGCGTGGACGCATTTCGAGTACGACGGGCTCAACCGGTTGATCAAGACGACGACCCCCGACTGGAAGGAATCGCGCACGGAGTACGACGGCAACGAGAGCCGCACCTACGACCCACTCGGCCACATGCGCAAGATCATCAAGGACGGCCGTGGGCGCGTCGTGCGTAGCGAGGAGCCAAAGGACGCCGACCCCGCAAAGAATGCGGACATGTGCTACGCGTACGGCGCGTTTGGCCGGCTGCTGTACGCCGAGCCCTGCAGCCCGTCCGAGCGGCAGGCACGTGTAACGTTCCTCTACGACGCGTACAACCGCATCGAGGACATCATCGATAAGAAAATGGGGCGGCGCTGCAAGCGCTACGACGAGTTCGGCCGCGCAGTCCTCGAGAAGGACGCGAGCGGACATCCCGAGCTTTGCCAGCACGACCCAGCGTTCGTGGGGCAAACGACATTCGGCTACGACGAGCTGGATCGCGTCACATCCCGCATCGATGCAGACGGCCCGAAGGGCTACGTCTACGACGTCGAGGCGCCGGGCGCCCTCTACGAGACCAACACCTCGACCGGCTACATCGAGCGTATTCACCTCGATCCGCTCAAGCGCCCGCGTTCGGTCGAGCAGATCTTTCCTGACGCGAAGACGTTCATGACGCGCACCGAGTACGACACACGAGGCCGCGTCCAGAGCATCGACTTCCCGCGCGTCCACGCGAACGTGCCATTCCAGATCCGGTACGAGTACGATGCGAACGACGTACTCGGCAGAATCGTCGATCAGTCGACGAACCAGCCGCTGTGGATGCTCACGGCGATGAGTGCGCGCGGGCAGATCACGAGCGATGCCTTCTTCAACGGAACCTCGCAGAGCTTCGTGTTCCATCCGTCGAACGGCCGGCTCATGTCGAGCACCGTCTTCCAGGACGACGATGAGCTCGAGCGCTGGACATACGACTACAACGACGACGGCACCATGGCGAGCCGCAAGCACTGGGATCCAGAGACGGCCACGCACCTCCAGACCTTCGGTTACGACGCCAAGCAGCGCATGACCCTGGCGCACCTCTGGCCGCTTGGGGTTTCCGGTCTGTGCAACGGAAACGACTGCGGGCAGCAGGCCGTCACCGAGTACGATGCGTTCGGTAACATCGAGAGCCGCAGCGACGTCGGCACGTACGTGTACTCGAACGAGAGGCTCGACCGGGTCGAGAAGACGACGCCGGCCAATGCGCTCGTGACGTACAACTACGACGTCAACGGCAACATGCGGCAGCGCGACGACGACGGCATCATCACCGAGCTCGAGTACACGCCGAGCCACATGCCGAAGACTCTCAGCGGTCCGAACGCGGACTTCACGTTCCTGTACGACGCCAGCGATCGCAAGGTCCAGGAGAAGAACCTCATGACCGGTCGGACGACCTACTACGCAGGTGCGACCGAGCTGACGACCGGTGGCGACATGTCCGAGGGCATGCGGGCGACATACAACGTGACCACTCCGAGCGGCGCCACAGTCTCCGTCAGCCGCGCATTCAAGGATCCGACCTCGCCGACGTACGACGGCACGATGCACGTCGCTCACAAGGACAAGCTCGGCTCCACGACACTGATCACCGATGAAGCCGGTGCGGCGTACGAGCGGCGCGCCTACGATCCTTGGGGCCGGAATCTCGAGCCGCTGACGTGGACGCCTACCGTCGTGCTCGAGTCCTCGGCGGCCTACAACGGGGGCTTCACGGGGCATGAAGCGCGCGAGTACGCCGGGCTCATCAACATGCAGGCGCGCATGTACGACCCGGTCATCGGACGCTTCATTGAAGCCGACACCGTCATTCCCGACGGAGCGGCATTGCAGAGCTGGAACCGATACTCTTATGTGATCAATAGTCCACTCAATTACACGGATCCAACCGGCCATCGTTACGAGTCGACGGGGTGTGTCTCCACTGGCGTCTTCATCGATTGCGGCGGCGGTGGCGGATTCTACGGTTATGGAGCCGCTGCTGCGACCGCATATGGAGCCGTCGGAATCGAATTTCCCTGGGACATCATCCCCGATTCGGAGCTCGACAGCCCGAGCCGCGACGGCTGGACTGGCAACGACCTCATGCAGCAGATCATCGCAGCCCATGCCAGCAATGACCGGGAGCTCGCGCGGATGCGTCGAGAGCGAGTTACATACGCTGAGAAGCTGTTCGATGCTGACTACGTCGCGAGGGCTGCGGCACCTGTCATGTCTGAAGACTCAGAGCCAGGCGCAATGGTGCTCGCGGCCAATAGCGGTGGCGTGAGCGATATGCCTGCTGCTGATGCTTCTAGATTGGAACAAACAACGACTCGAGGCTACTTTGGCAATCTGGTCAACTGGCACGCGACCTCCAACGGCGGGTACATGTACCGGATCCAGTGGGATATTGGACCGGTTGGAAAAGCGAGGACTGCCGCGATCGCGATGTTCTTGCTACAATTGAACCCGAACCGCTTCTTTCCATTTGTGGTCGAGCAGACGGGTGGTCCCCGCGGCGCGAAGGGAATTACGTTGGGAGGAACGTACGTTCTCATCGGCACCAGAAGCGTATTCATAAAAGACAAGATGGGCAGGATACAGATGAGCCCACTCGAGTATAAGGAAGCGTATACCCCAGCCTGGAAGAGTGATCGTGCGGGCGTGGAGGTGATTGAAGCCACTGCCAACAGCTTCAAGTTCAGGACGCTTCCCGATCATTTCGACAAGGGCACGATCGAGTTCCGTACGTTCGAAGACAACGGGCGAATCATTCTTCAGCACATCGGCTACGCGCCGGGGGCTCCCTGCTACATGCACGGCTATGGGCCGTTCAACCTGCCATCGATAGCCGCGTGGTCCCATATGGCTTCAGCGCTGGACCTTGCACTGGACACGTGGTCAGGAACTCGATAGATGCCAGTCAGCGCAGCCGGCACTACGTTTGGGAATAGACGCAGTAGGCTCCGGTGCTAACGGCGCAGCTCAAGCGCGCGCCGAGCGCCGGATCCTGAGCGGCAATCTTGCCAATCGCGTCGCGGAGTCGTTTGGTGACACTCTGGCGGAGGCGCTCGTTGCGATCGAGTGCGCGACGAGCGCGTCCGCCGAGTCCCTCGGCACGCGAGAGCTCGGCGCGCAAGAACTCGACCTCTGCGCGCATCGGCTGTGCGTTGCGAGCTTCGGCGTCGATCAGCGCACGTTCGAGGATCTCGAGCCGGGCGTGATATTCGGCGCGTGCGCGCGCGTCGAGCATCTCGCCAGCGTCGCCTTCGATGGGTAGCTCCTCGCCGGCGACCGCGCCCGCGAGTTGCGCGACATGGATCGACTCGCCGGGCCGTCGGACGAGCTCGGCCAGATAGGCCATGCCCTTGGCGTCGCGGACCCAGAGAGTTCTTTCGCCAAATGTCACCCGCCACAGGTTCTCCTCGCGGACCAGGGTCAGTGTGGGGGACGGGGCGGGGGGAGGCGCCGCGACGTGACTTGCGAGGCCCGCTGCAGCGTGGGCGGTGACGAGGAGAGAGCCGCTGCGCTGTCCGCACTCGAGCGCACGTTCGAGGTGTGCGCGTGCGAGCTCGCCGCGCTCGAGCGCCGTCGCGATCCGTCCGAGCGTCAGCGCGACCGGGCCATAGGACACGGCGCCTGGGCCTTGCAGCGCGTTGCGGGGCTCGCAGGGGAGCAGGACGTCGTATAGCTCGCGAAGCGTCGGAACGTCGTGAAACGCGATCGCTAGCTCGGCAAGCGCGACCATGCTGCCGAGCCAGCGCATGTCGCGCGGTATCGCGCGGACACCGTCGGCGAGCAGTGCATCGTAGAGCGAACGTGCGCCGTCGCGATCGCCGCACGCGAGGCGAATCGAGGCGACGATGTACCGCGCGTCGGCGAACCACGACGGCCCTCTGGAGAGCGCCTGCTCGGCGCGCTCGCGCAGCTCCGGCAAGCGACCTTGCTCTCCGCGCAGGCGCCAGCACAAGAGCAGCCACACCATCTCCGCTTCGTCCTGCCACTCGATGCGGTCTGCGAGCGACCGTGCGGACAGGCCGTGCCGCTCGGCCTCGTCGAGGCGACCGCGCACCAGTGCGAGCGCCGCGCCGTGGCTGGTGGCGAGCCACTCGTAATGAGGGTCGCGAAGCTCGCGCGAAAGCCGTCCGAGCCGGGCGAGCTCGAGCTCGACCGCGGCGAGGTCATCGAGCTCGAAGTGCGCGAGCACGCGTGCGTGGGACGCGCGGAGCGCAAGCGCCGGCGTCGCCGCGGCGGTGGCGGCGCTGTCGAGCTCGGCTGCAATCACGAGTCGTTCGTCGAGGTTGTCGACGGTCCACAACGAATGGAACGCGCTGTAGAGCGTGCTTGCCAGCAGGGTCGGATCGGACGAGGCGCGCGCGATCGCCATGGCTTTTCGCGCATGAGCCTCGCGCTCGTCGGTGTGAGAGGTGAACATCAGCTCGACCGAGAGGCGCGCATGGAGACGTGCACGCAACGCGGGCTCGCCCTCGTCGAGTCCTGCCAGCGCTTCGGTGCACAGGGAGACGAGCAGGGTGTGCGGCTGTCCCGGCGTGTGGCGCATCCTGCCGAGCTCGAGCGCGACCTGGGCCAGCACCGCGGGCCCGAGCGGACGTGCCAGCTCGGCCGCGCGCGCGAACATCTGTGCCGAGAGATCGAGGTGCCCCATCGCCACCTGCACGTTGCCGAGCGCGACCAGGGTGCGGCAGTGCTCGGCTGCATTGGATGCGGCGCCGAGCGCATCGATCGCCTGCAGCGCCGCGCTCAGGTGTTTCGCCGCGTCGGGCAAGGCCGCGTGTGCCGCCGCTCGCTCGCCTGCGAGACGGTGATAGCGTGCGGCCTTTTCTCGCCCGGCGGTGGCAGGCGCTTTGTCGAAGTGCCGCGCAAGCTCGGCGTAGCGCGGCTCGGGGCCGTTCGCATAACGCGGCTCGACGGCCTCGGCGAACGCGAGGTGGAGCTCGGCGCGACGAGCCGGCGGGATCTCGCGATACAACGCCGCGCGCACGAGCGAGTCCACGAAGCGGAACGTGTCGGGTGCGCCGCCATCTGCCACCAGTCCCGCCGCCAGGCCTTCTTCCATCGCCGCGAGGCAGCCGGCTTCGTTCCAGCCGCAGAGGTGCGCGACGAGCGGGATGACAAACGTGCGGCCGGCGATGGCGGCAGCTTCGAGCACGTGACGCGCGGCCGGCGTGACCCGCTGGAGCCGTCCGACGATGACGTCGCTGACGGCCGGTGCGAGCGGCAGCTCGGTCGTCGATGACGCCAGCATGCCGCGCTCCATGCGCGCGGCGATCTCGATGGCGAGCTCGTTGGCGAACAGCGGGTTGCCCTGGCTGCGCTGGTGGACGACGGCGATCAGCGAGAGCGGGAGGCCTCCACCGACAAGGAGCGCAGTTTCCTCCTCGTCGAGGCCGGTGAGCGCGAGCGTCGTCGCGGTGCGGCCGAGCGCTACGAGCTCGCGTCGCAGCTCCTCGTCGAGCCGCGCTTCGATGCCGCGGTATGTAGCGATCACGACGATGGGCGCGTGGCGGAGCTCGCGCGCGATGAGCTGGAGAAGCTCGAGCGATGTCCGATCTGCTGCATGCAGGTCATCGAGGAAAACAACGAGCGGGCTCGCCGCGCTCGCCGCACGCAGAAATGCGAGCGCCGACTCCGCGACGTGGAACGCGCGTGCGCGGCGTTGCGGTGCGATGGGCGGCGCTCCTGTCGCCGACAGCTCACTGGCGAGCAGCGCCAATCCGTCGGACAGGGGCCCGAGCTCCGCGAGCAACGTTGGCGTGCGGGCGAGCTGCGCCTTCACGATCTCGACCCACGGTGCGTACGCTTCCTCGTCGGTGTCCCAGCAGCGTCCCCACAGCGTGGTGAAGCCCAGCAGGTGCGCGCGCCGATCGATCTCCTCGCATAGCCGCGTCTTGCCGATTCCCGCCTCGCCCTTCAGGAGCCACAGGCTGCCCTGCGATCGCGCCGCCTGAGCCAGTGCCGCGTCCAGGGATGCACATTCTCGCTGACGCCCGATCAGGAGACGATGGTCACGCGCGTCAGCGGCGAGCAGGCGAGGGTGCTCGCGTGCATCGAGGCGGTCGAGCTCGGGCTCCAGACGTGCGAGGTCGCGAAGCGCGCCCGCGAGGCTCGTCTGGTCGTCGAGCTCGCGATAGAGCGCGACGGCTGCCTCGAGCTCGGCGAGCGCAGGTCGAACCTGGCCCAGGCCGCGGCGCGCTTGTCCAACGATGTGGTGCGCCGTTGCACGGAATGCTGCGGCCGCATCCTCATCGTCGAGGCTAGCGATGCGTGATCGCGCCTCGAGGGCCAATGCAATGGCCCGAGCGAATCGACCTCCCGCGTGCGCGATGCGCGCCAGCTCGAACCGAACCTCGATCTCGCTCTCGAGGTCTCCGGTCGCTGACTCGATCGCGGACTCTGCGCGTAGGTCGGTGTCAGCGAGACCGCCCGCGCGGATCGCGGCGAGCCGGCGAAGGTGAACCTCACGGCGAAGCGGACCGACGGCGCCGTCGAGCGCCTGGTCGTAGTGGGCGACGGCGGTGCGGTAGTCGTGGTCCGCTTCGGCAAGCGCGGCGGAGGCAAGCAGGTCGCCCATGGCGCTCGTCGCTCTTGCGCCAGCAGAACACAGTTTTGTTATCCTCGCCAACCAGGAAGTTAGCGGTAGCGACGGGGATGCGAATCGACACGGAGCGGTTTCGTGTGGGGCGAGTGATCGGCTCCGGGTCGATGGGAACCGTGTTTCGTGCGGTCGACGAACACAGCGGCTCGGCGGTCGCACTGAAGATCCTCCGCGGGACCGGACAACAGGCACGCTTCGAGCGTGAGATCGATCTGCTCGCCAAGCTCGACCATCCGGGGATCGTCCGCTATCTCGGCCACGGCATCACGGTGCAGGGCGAGCCGTTTCTGGCGATGGAGTGGATCGACGGTGTCACGCTTCGCTCGCTGTTGAGCGAGCGCGGCCTCGATCTCCACGAGACGTTGCGATTGGGCATCGGCATTGCGGGCGCGCTTGCCGCGGCGCACCGTGCCGGAATCGTGCACCGCGATGTCAAACCGAGCAATCTTCTCCTTGCCGGTGGTCGCGTCGATCAGGTGAAGCTGATCGACTTCGGTATCGCGCGCTCCTCTGCGGGGGACGAGACGCTTACCGAGACCGGCGCCCTCGTGGGCACGCCATCGTACATGGCACCGGAGCAGGCCACACACGCGAAGCGAGTCGGACCGGCTGCGGATGTGTTCGCGCTCGGCTGCATCCTTCACGAATGCCTCGTCGGGAAGCCGTTGTTCTCGACTGCGCATGTGATGTCTCCAATGCTCGTACCGTCGGTCCGGGTATTGCGTCCTGATGTGCCGGAGCTCGTCCTCGCGATCGTCGAGTGCATGCTGTCGCGGAACGTATCTGTCCGGATCGCGGACGGGACTCACGCGCTCGCGGAGCTCGAGCGGGTCGTCGCGCTCGAGCTGCCGCCTTTGCCGCCGCCCGTGATCGCGACGTCACCGCAAGCACGACCCGTTGCGCGCGAGGCTCCGCGCGCCCGTTCCGGGTTCACGTCGCTGCGCGGCGAGTCCGCTGCGCAGCAGCTGAACCATGTGTCGACTTGCACGCTCGACGTGCTTGCGCGCTACGTCCCGATGCCGATGGCGGTGCTGCGCTCGCAGTGCGAGCGGTTGGCGAAGGACGCGGAGAACCTGAGCGAACAGGATCTCGCCGAGCTGTGTCCCGCGCTGGCGGAGGCGGTGGCGCGGTTCACCACGCCGGGCAGCCGCGCGCTCGTGCTCGCCGAGCTGCGCGCTTTGATCGTCGAAACCCCGAGGAGCTGAGATGCTGACCAGTGTACGTGTACCTGCCGCGCTCGCGCCCGCGTTCGAATTCGCGCAGGCGATGGTGCGGCGCGAGTTCGCCGATATCGCGCACCGTCCCGACAAGGGCACGATTCACGTCGCCGGAGATCGATACCTCTTCGTGCGCGCCGATAGCCTCTACCTCGGCTGGTACACTGCGCTGCGCGATGTATTTGGCAAGGACGCTGCCAGCGGGTTCATCTACTCGACCGCGCACGCGATCGGCGCCAATGACTGCAACGCCTTCAGCGAGAAGCTCGCGCTTGATGATGGCGTGGCACGGCTCGCCTCCGGCCCCGTGCACTTCGCGCATGCAGGCTGGGCTTTCGTCAACATCTTCGACGACAGCACACCGACAAGTGACGATTCGTACTTCTTGCACTACAGCCATCCCAACACGTTCGAGACGGAAGTGCTGCGCGCGCGAGCGATGGCGACCGACGATTGCGCCTGTCTGTTCTCGGCCGGTTACTCCGCGGGATGGTGTAGCGCCGCATTCGGGCTCGAGGTCCTCGCGCGCGAGATCCGCTGCCTCGCGCGCGGCGACGATCTGTGCGAATTCATCATGGCACCCGAGGCGAAGCTGTCCGAGCATCAGGCCCGCGTCGAAGGGAGCCGAGACCGTTGAATATACGGTCCTGACGGAGTGATGAGCGAACGCGCAGACCCATCGGCGGCAACCGAGCGGGGCAGCCCGCTGGGCATGACCCTCGGGAGCCGTTACCAGATCCTGGCGCTTGCCGGCTCCGGGACGATGGGCACCGTGTACCGCGCGCGTGATCTCGAGCTCGACGAGGTCGTCGCGCTCAAGGTGCTTCACGCCAGTCTTGCCGACGACGCGAGCACGATCGAACGGTTTCGTCGCGAAGCGAAGCTCGCGCGGCGGATCACTCATCCCAATGTTGCGCGCGTGCACGACATCGCGGAGCACGACGGACTGAAGTTCCTCACGATGGAGTACGTCGATGGCGAGTCGCTGGCGAGCGTACTTCGCGCGCGAGGTGCTCTCCCGCTGGTCGAGGTGCGGCGGGTCGCGCGAGCGGTGTGCGATGGACTCGCTGCCGCGCACGACGCGGGCGTAGTCCATCGCGACCTGAAGCCCGACAACATCCTGATTGCACGGGACGGACGGATCGCCGTCACAGACTTCGGGATCGCCCGCGCGGTCGTCGACCGCGATGCGCTGACGCGAACGCTCGGTGCACTCGTGGGAACACCTGCGTACATGGCGCCCGAGCAGATCGAGGATCCCGACAACGTCGATCTGCGCTGCGACCTGTACGCCTTCGGGGCCGTCTTGTTCGAGCTTCTCACCGGGGAGAGAGCCTGGACCGGGCCGAACCTGTTCGTGGTGATGAGTCGGCGGCTCGGCGAGCCACCACCCGACCCGCGCGCGCTCGATGGCGCCATTTCCGAGGCGCTGGCCGACGTGGTCAAGCGGGCGATGGCTCGTCAGCGCGACGATCGGTTCAGCAGTGCGGGCGAGCTCGGCGATGCTCTCGAGACGTGTTTGTCGTCGGCGGCGGAACCGCGGTCGCGCCGTCCACGGCGGCCCACGTCGTCCTCGCTGGCCGCGACAAAGACAGTGGCCGTGCTGCCTTTTCGCTATGTCGGGCCACCGTCGGACGAGTACTTCGCGGATGGGCTGACCGACGATCTCATCGACACGTTGTCGATGACGCGGGGATTGCGGGTACGGCCGCGCGGCATGACGACCACGCTGAAGTCCATCGACGTCGATCCGCGCGAAGTCGCGCGGACCCTCGACGTGCAAGTCGTCGTCGAAGGCTCGGTCCGGCGCATGGGAACTGCCACACGCTTGAGCGCGCGCGTGATCCACGTCTCCGACGGCATTCAAATCTGGGCGCAGCGCTTCGACGTGGCGCAGGGAGATTTCCTCGTGGCTGCCGATCGGATCGCGCACGGCATCGCCGAGGCGCTCACCGCCGATCTCACGACAAGCAGACGCCACGAAGCCTCGGATCCTGACGCGATCGAGCTCTATCTGCGCGGCCGGCGCGAGCTGCGCGCGAGCTGGAGCGGCGACCTCTCAGGTGCCGTCGAGCTTCTCGAGTCTGCCGTCGCGCGCGCCCCCGCGGATCCGAACCTGGTTGCCACCTGGGCATTGGCGCTCTCGAGGCTCGCGTTCTTGCAGGGCGGGGCAACGCGCCTGCGGGCGCGGCAGGCGGCCGAGCGCGCGGTCGTGGTGGCGCCTAATCTCGGCGAGTCCTGGGTCGCGCTCGCGGCGACGCGCGTCTACTTCGGTGACCAGATCGGCGCGGCCGAGGCGCTACGCAGCGGCGTGCACAGGATCCCCACGTCGGGGCGCCTGCGTGCCGCACTGGCGCGCGTGCAGCTCGAGGTCGACGTGCTCGACGAAGCGATCCGTCAGCTCGAGACCGCGATGCAGCTCGACCCGACCGTGCCCGATCTGACGGAGGACCTCGCGAGGGCGCAGGCGTTACGCGGAGCCTGGACCGAGGTCGATGCGCTGCTGGCTCGTCCCGTCGACGACGATCACGGGCGGTTGACCCGCGCGGTTCATCGCGCTCGCCTCGATCTTTGGCGCGGCAATGCGGTCGAGGTGCCGGACGCGGTGATCGCCGCCAATATCGCGGCGCTACCGCTCAAGGTTCTGCTCCTTCAGCGGGACGTCGCGCGCGGGCACGTCACGCACGATCGACTGGACGACCTCGAGGCAGAGGCGATGCTGCCACGGCCCCGCTTCTCGTTACTGCTGTGGCAGCTGTTCGCCGAGCTGAGCGCGATCCTCGGCGAGCACGACCGCGCGCTGGCGGCGGTGGGTCGCGCGATCGATGGCGGACTCGTCGACGCGGCGTGGCTCCGGCGCTGTCCGCTGCTGGCTGGACTGCGGCGCGACGAGCGCTGGCCGGCGCTGGTGGCCCGCGTCGAGGAGCTCGCGGCGCGGCTGCGCGGAATCGTTGGCTCGGAGGCCGACGGTCTATGACCTGACGCCGACGCCGAGCTTTGCGCGCGTCGCGAGCCACTGCGGGTGGCCGACGGCGCGGATCAGGTGGGCGAAGCCATCGTTGCGAGCCTTCGCCCGCGCGACGACGATGTTCGGATCGCCGCCGACGAGCAGCGCGGCGCGATCGGCGTTGCGCTCGCACACCGCGAGGTAGCGCGCGTTGTCGAGCGCGCTCGGCTCCAGCCCGACGAGCAGCGACTCGAGCCGCGTGCGCAGCTTGACCGGCAGCGCGCCCTTGACCGCCTCGTCGTGCGCGCGCTGGACGTCCTCGTCGACGAACGCCGAGACCGCCTCGCGCAGCGGCTGCGGACCGAACAGGCGGACGATCGACGTGAGCAGGCGCGTGGCATCGCGCGGCGGCAGGCCGGCGAACGCGATGTGCTCGGGGCGCGTGAGCTCGACGGCGCGCGCGAGGATCGCGCGGACCTCGGCGTCCGGTGGCGGGGTCGCTTCGCTGATGAGCCGGCGGCCGAGCACGATGACCGGGGTCGCGGCGGCGACGACGACCGTGTCTGCCTCGAGGTCGGGCGCGAAGTAGAGCATCACCGCACCGGTGCCGAGTGCGGTCGTCAGGCGCGGGAAGATCGACACGGCGGGCGCCTTGCTGCTCGCCGGCATGCGCTTCGCGCCGGCGCAGCCGTTGCGCGTCAGCGAGTCCTCGAGATCGGGCCACATGAGGGCCGCGGCCTCGGCGAGCGTCGCCGCGATCGGCGCGAGCGGATGCTCCTCGGCGACGAGCAGCGAGCGATCGTCGACGACCGCCTTGTAGGGCTCGTCGTCGCGCATCTGGTAGGGCTTGTGGATCTGGAGGAACGCGCTCTGGTGGACGTCGGCGACGTGGCCACACGCGACCGCGAGCTCGAGCGTCGCGCGGCCGACATCCGCCTTGTTCTGGCGGCGCATCTCGTCGCCCCACGCGACGAGGTCGGCGAGCGCGCCGGTCGCGTGCGTGATCGCGGCGAGGTGCGCGGCGACCGCATCGCGACGCGACGGATCGTTGTCCTGCTTCGCGAGCTCGACGAGCTGGCGGCGCGCCGAGGTCGCGCCCTCGGAGTCGGGGGCGAGTGCGATCGCGCGCTCGAGCGCAGGAATCGCCTGGCGCGTGTCGCCGCGCTGGGCGCGCGCGTGGCCGAGCCGATACGAGAGCAGCGCGCGGTGCGGCGTCTGCGACGCGGAGAACCGATCGTCCTTCGCGGTGAGCAGGCGCGTCAGCATCGACGCCGCGGCATCGACATCGCTCTGCTCGAGCGCGAGCTGCGACGCGAGATCGACGGCATCGACGTCATATGGATCGGACTCGACGGCGCGCTCGGCGGCGGCGCGGGCGCGGACCTTGTCGCCGGCGGCGAGGTAGTCGTGCGCGGCGCGCAGGTGGCGAGCCGCGCGGTCGGCGGCGGTCGCGCCGAACGCGGCCATCAGCTCGGCGGTGCGCGCGGAGCCCGCGAGGTCACCGGCGAGGTCCTGGCGTTCGAGCAGCTTCTCGAGCAGCGGGACGTGCTTGGCCTCGAGCGGCTTGGCGGCGGCGACGGCAGCGGCGTAACAGGTGCACGCGCGCTCCTCGTCCTTCAGCATCTGCAGCGACATGTCGCCGAGCGCCTCGAACAGACGCAGGCGCTCCGCCGGATCTTCGGCTGACAACGCCTGCCTCGTCAGCAGATCGGCGGCGCGGCGGTGGTCGCCATGCTCCATCGCCTGCTCGGCGAGCGCCTGCAGTGCGGGCGCGTAGTTCGGCTTCAGCTCGAGCGCGCGCTCGTAGAGCGCGGCTGCCTTCTCGGGACGCAGCGAGCGAATCTCGGCGAGCGCCGCGTGATAGAGGCCCTGCGCGACCTCGCTCGGGTACTTCGCGGCATCCTCGTGCGCCGCGAGCGGCGACAGATGGAGCGCCGACTCGCGCCAGCGCCGCGCCTTGTAGCGATTCTCGCCGAGCGCGAGCTTGATCAGCAGGTGACCGCGATGGAGGCGGTCGGCGGCGACGAGCGTCTGGTACGCCTGCTCGTCGCGGCCGAGCTTCTCGTGCGCGCTCGCGAGCCGGCGATGCAGATCGGCGACGAGCGCGCCGGGCGCTTGCGCGAGCGTCGTGCCGTCGAGGATCTCGCGGAGGAACGCCTCGACGTCATTCCACCGCTCGGCGTCGGCGTAGACGTCGGCGAGCGCGATGATCGCCGGGATGTGATCGGGGACCGTCCCGAGCGCCTCGAGCAGGCGGCGCTCGGCGGCGGGCTCGACACCGGCGGCACGCGACAGCGCGGCGAGCTGGGTGAGGATGCGCGCCTTCTCCGGCGGCGTCAGCGACTCGTCCTCGAGCTTCTTCTCGAGGATGTGGCCGGCGGCCTCGGTATTGCCGCCCTTCTCGGAGAGGCCGGCGAGCGCCCACGTCGCGTCCGCGTGGAACGGACGGAGCGTTAGCACGCGCTCGTACGCGGCGCGCGCGGCGGTCGGGTCACCGACGCGCTGGGCGAGCACGTCACCGGCCGCCATCAGCGCGGCGATCTTGACGTCCTCGTCCTTCGCGCTGTCGGCCTCGCGCAGCTTCGTGTCGGCGAACGCGCGCGGATCCTCGTCGGGCGACGACAGCTCGGCGAGCACGGCGAGCGCGGTCGGATGCTCGGGCACGAGCGCGAGCGCCTGATCGATCGCGGTGCGCGCACCCGGCTTGTCGTCCTCGCTGATGCGCAGCTGGGCGAGCCGGATGTAGAGCACGGCGAGGTCGCCGCGCGACGGCTTCGCGGGCGCGGGCGGCTGAGACGTCATGTGCGAGCCCGCCGGCGGCGTCGTCGGCCGCTTCTGCGGACGGCTGCCCATCGGCGGCATCTTGCGCGCAGGCGCTGCGCTCACCGCCGTCTTCGTGACGTCGGGCGGCGCGTCCTTCTCGGCGGTCGCGAGCTGCTCGGCGAGCGAACCGATCCGCGACTCGAGGATCGCGGCGGCCTCGCGCGGCCGGCCGGCCTTCGTCAGCGCGGCGACCATCTGATCGGCGAGCGCGGCATCGTCGGGCGCGACCGTGCGCGCATGCTTGAGCGTCGCGGCCGCCTCCTCGGGCGAGTCGAGCCAGTCGAGCAGCACGCCGGCGCGGCGAGCGAGCAGCTGAGCGCGCTCACTCGGATCGCGCGCGAGCGCGGCGCGGCGGCGCAGCACGTCGGCGAGGTCGCTCCAGCGCGCCTGCGCGAGGTACAGCTCGTCGAGCTTGCCCCACGCGTCGCTGTCGTCGGGCCACGTTGTGACGACGGTGACGTATGACTCGACGGCGCGCTCCGGCAGCTCGAGCTCGCCGATGTAGATGCGGCCAACCGAGTGCAGCGCTTGCCGAGCGTCCTCGGTGCCCTCCGCGATCTCGGCGACGCGCGTGAGCATCTCGATCACCTTCGACCAGCGGCCGAGCTGCGCGTACAGCTCGGCGACCTGGTTCAGGATCGTGATGTCCGTCGGCGCGAGGTGGCGCAGCCGCTCGAGCGCATCGATCGCGTCGTGCGGGCGATGCAGCTTGTCGGTGTAGATCGTCGCGAGCTCGCGCAGGAGCTGCGGCCGCTCCGCTTCGGGCGCGGCGGTGCCGAGGCGCGGATCGGTCCGCTCCTCGAGCGAGGCGGCGAGCTCGACCCAGCGCGACTCGCTGCGATACAGCTCCTCGAGCCGACCGCGCGCGGCGGCGTCGTTCGGCAGCATGCCGAGGATCCGGCGCAGCTGGGCCTCGGCCTCGCGGGGCCGTTTCTGCTCGTAGCGGATCTGTGCGACCTCCATGAGGAGGTCAGCGGCGGCGCTCGCGGTGTCGGCTTCCTCCGCCATGCCTTCGTAGAGGTCGGCGAGGCGGTCCCATGCCTTGTGCTCCTGCGCGATGCGATGCAGTCGCGCGCGAACCTCGGCGTCACCTTCCGTCGTGCGGCGCGCCTGCGCGAACCCGCGGGCGAGCGCATCGAACGCACGGCTGATGTCCTTGCCGCCGTTCTCCCAGACCTCGGCGGCGCGATACAGCCAGCGCAGCCGGCTCGGCGCGTCGGGCGCGGGCAGGCTCTCGTAGGCGAGCGCGAGCTCCTCCCACGGCGTCTCGAACGCGCGGGTCGGCAGCGTCGGCAGCGGCAAGCGGCGCACCGGTGCCTGCGCCTTGCGCGGTAGCGGCGGCGGCGCGCTGTTGCGGCGCGTGCGATTGGCCGCGGTGATCTGCGGCGGACGCGGCGGCGGCGGAGGCGGCAGCTTGCCGCTACCGGTGGGAACCTTGAGCGGCGGCGGCGGCATCGCGAGCTTCGCGATGTCCGACATCGACAGGTTCATCGTCGAGTTCTCGCGGTTGAACTCTTCGGTCGGCTTCGGCGCCACGCCGGAGCGCGACGCCATCTCGATCTCGGTGAGATCGATCGGCTGCGTCGAGTCGCCGACGTTGAGATCGCCGTCGGACAGCGGCTCCGTCGACGAGCGCGCCGGAACGTGAGGCTTCATGCCGGGCAGCGGCGGGCGGTTCGCCGCCGAGCCGCGAGCGAGCGGAGGATTGCCGAGCCCCGGCGAGCGATTCGACGATGCGACGGCCTCGGCGACCGCGGTCTCGACCTGGATCCACGCGGGCTGCGGCTCGGGACGCGGCGTCTTGTCGGTCTCGCGGTACTTGCCGATCACGCGCGCGAGGCGCCACAGATGCGACGTCGTGTCTGCGTCCTCGGGCGCGAGCAGCAGCGCGATCAGGTGCGTGCGGAACGCGCGCGGCGCGTCCTTCAGCTGCTCCTCGATCGTCTGCGCCTTGCGGCGAAGGATCTCGACGCGCTTCTCGGTCGTCGGCGCACGCTCGACGAGCGCGCTCTCGACGGAGACGACTTCGTTCCACGCGCGCGCCTTCGCGGCGAGGTGGAGCAGGGCGTTGCGCGGCTCGTCGCGATCGGGGCCCCACGAGAACGCCGACAGCGCGTCGGCGACCGCGGCCTTCGCATCGTTCGTGCGCTCGTCGAGGATCTTCGCGCGGCGCAGATAGAGATCGACGCGCTCGTTCGGCGCGGCGGCTTCGATCACCGGGTCGAACGCCTCGAGCACGTGCTTCCAGATCGGACGCTGATCGAGCTCGGCGGCGAGCCGCTCCATGTCGCCGAGCAGCGAGAGGTCGCGCGGCGCGACGGCGAGCGCTTCGCCCATCACCGTCATCGCCCGCGGCTTCTCGTTGATCCGGCGCTCGCACAGCTCGCCGAGCTCCTTCGAGAGCCCGACGAAGCGCTGCGGTTCGGCGGGCGTGCCATTGCCGGCGGCGACGAGCCGCTTGCGCTCGTCGGTCAGAACCTCGGCGAGCTCGCGCCACAGGCCGTAGCCCTCGGCGGCGCGGCGGACGTCGGCGAGCGTGTGCTCGTCGGGCGCCTCGTCGTGGGCGCGGCGCCACCAGCGGAACGCACCGCGCGGATCGCCGAGCTTGTCGGCGGTCGCGGCGGCGATGCGCTGGACGAGGTTGCGCCGCAGCTCGGCGTGCTCCTCCGAGTCCGACGCCTCGCGGCTGGGCACGCGAGCGAGCGTGCGCTCGAGCATCGCGACGTGCTCCTTCCACCGGCCGAGCTTCGCGAGCAGATCGGCGGCGCACTGGAGCGCCTCCTCCTGATCCGGATCGAGCTCGAGCACGCGCTTGAACGCCTGCAGCGCGCGCGTCGGATTGTTGAGCCGGTCGCGGCAGATGAAACCGATCTCGAGGCCGCGCGAGACCTTTCGCTCGGGCTCGGGCGACAGATACATCTCGCGCTCGGCGATGCGGACGGCGGCGTCGAAGTCGCCGCGCGACTCGTGGAGCCGGCGCAGCGCGGTGTGCGCTTCGAGGTGGTTCGGATTGATATCGGCGAGCAGGCTCTCGAGCGCCTTGATCGCCTCCTGCGGCGCGCCGAGCTTCTCCTCGAGGATCTGCGCGCGCTCCATCATCAGCGCGGCCGCGCGCTCCTCGTCGTCGGCGATGCCGAGCGAGAGCATCACGGAGATCTGGCGGCCGACGATCTCGGCGAGCTCCTTCCACTTCTGGCCTTCGCGATACAGCCGCGACAGCGCGTCGAGCGCGTTGCGGTTCTTCGGCGTCAGCTCGAGCACGCGATGCCACGCGCGGACCGCGCGCACCGGATCGTGCAGATGCATGTCGACGACGGTCGCGTAGCGCTCGAGCTCGAGCGCGCGCATCGCGGCCTCGCCGGTGCCGGGCGCCGGCAGCGGCCTGCCACCGTCGAGGCGCTCGAGGATCTGCGCGAGCTCGGGCCAGCGCTGCGCACGCTCGTAGAGGCCGGCGAGCGCGGCGAGCGCGTCGGGATCGCCGGGCGACGTCTTGATCGTCTGCTCCCAGCGCTCGAGCGCGACGAGGTCGTCCTGGCGCTCGCTCGCCATCTTCGCGAGCCGCTTGAGCAGCTTCGCGCGCTCGGCGGGGCTCGCCGATGCGGACGCGTGATACTCGAGCGTCTGCTCGAGGCGCGGATCGTTCGCCTTCTCGAGCACGCGCTCCATGCGCTCGAGCGCGTCGCGGTCGCCCGAGAGCAGCTCGAGCACCGAGCTGCACGCGTAGACGACGCCGTCGACGTCGGCGAGGCGGGTTTCGTAGATCTGCGAGAGCCGGCGCAGCACGGTCAGGCGCTCGCTGCGCTTGGCGACCGGCCACTCCTTCGGCGCATCGGCGGGCTTGCCGGCGCGGCGCATCTGCGCGACCAACCGCTCGGAGTCGAGATCGAGCTGGCGGCGCAGCGTGTGTGCGAGGCCGGCGTCGTCGCCTTCCTTCTCGTAGAGCTCGACGAGCGCCTTCAGCGTCGCGTCGTCGTCGGGATTCTCGGAGAGCACCTGCTCGTAGAGCTCGATGGCGCGGCGGGGCTCGATCTGCCGCTCGCGGTACGTCTGCGCCATCTTCTTCAGCGACTGCATCCGGGTGACCGGATCGCCGGCGCTCGCGACCTCGTGCTCGAGGCTCACGACGAGCTGCTCCCACATCTTCGACCGCGCGGTCAGCCGGCGCAGCGCCTCGGCGACCTTCGGCGAGCCGGGCTCGAGCTCGGAGATGCGCTGCCACGCATCGATCGCGCGCGGGATGTCGCCCATCCGTAGCTCGGCGAGCTGCGCGATCTCCTCGAGCCGGCGAATCTGCTCCTCGGCGTCGGCGCCGGCCTCGCGGACGTTGTCGAGCGCGAACTCGTACAGATCGACGAGGCCGCGCCAGTCGCGGCGCTCGCGGAAGTGATCGACGTAGCGAGCGAGCGCCTCCTCGTGCGTCGGGTTGACGCCGAGCGCCTGGTGCAGGAGCTCCGCGGCGCGGTCGCGATCGCCGAGGTGCTCGCGCGCGATCGTCGCGAGCTCGAGGATCTCGCCGACGAGCAGGTCGGCCGGCGTGTTCGGATCCTGACCGAGCGCGTTGAGCTCGGCCTCCATCAGCATCGACAGCTTGTCCCACTGCTGATCGTCGCGCAGCAGGTCCTTCAGCTCGCGCGTCGCCTTGCTGCCCGGCTGCTCGTACGCGATCAGCTCCGACAGGACCTCGATCAGGCCGTCGTGATTCGGCAGCTGATTGCGATACAGCGCGGCGCGCCGGCGCAGCACCTCCATGCGCTCCGTCGGATCGGTGACGACCATGCTGCGGTGGCGCAGGATCCGGTCGAGCTCGTCCCACTGCGACGTCTCCGACAGCGCGCTCTCGAGCGCCTGCGAGCTGCCCTTCGCGCTCGGATCGACGCCGACGGCGCGGCGCAGGTAGTTGATGCCGGTCTGATCGTCGCGCGTCGCGAGCCGCTTGCGGCCGAGCTCGACGAACAGCTCGCCCGCCTTGTGGCGCGTCTGACCGTCGCGGAACGTCGGGTTCGCGTAGATGTCGGCGAGCGTCTCGGCGATCTGCACCGACGACGGATCGAGCCGCGAGGCCTCCTCGAGGTGCTGCGCCGCGGTCTCGAGGTCCCTGCTACGGAGCGCGAGCCGGCCGAGCTCGAATCGCAGCTGCGCGCGGCGCTTCGGCTCGCCCTTGTTGCCGAGCACTTCGAGCTCGGCCATGTAGAGCTTGGCGACCATCGCGTCGTCGCCGAGCGATGCGTAGAGGCTGCGCGCGGCGTCGAGCGACTCGGTGCGATGCGGCTCGAGCTTCCACGCCTGCTGGTAGTGCCATAGCGCGCGATCGATGCGGCCGAGGTAGTCGTTCCACAGGATGGCGGCGCGCCGGTGATGCGCCGCGCGGCGTGCCGTCATCTCCGGCTTGCGGGCGGTGCCCTGGCGCTTTGCGAGCTCGGTCAGCTCGGTCTCGATGATCTCGGCGGCGGCTGCGGGGTCGTTGGGCTCGACGATCTCGAGCAGCCGGTCGGCGGCGCGCTCGTTCGTCGGATCGAGCTCGAGCGACGTCCGCAGGTACTCGATCGCGGTCGCGGTCTCGCCGAGGACGACCATCGCCTCGCCGGCCTCGGACCACGCATCGGCGGCCCGGTGCGGATCGCGTTCGTGCTGGGCCCACGTCGCGCACAGCTCCGCGAGCAGCTCGCCACGGCCGGCATCGCGCAGCTCTTGCCGCAGTGATGTGAAGCCTCTGGCCTCGGGTTGCTGGCGGAAGACCAGCAGCTTCGCTTCCAGTGGGTCCACCGCGGCGGTGGGCTGCGTCGAGTAGCCGTCTCGTTCAGACATCCCCGCCGAGGACGATACCACGCAGACTCCAAGGGGTTGGCCCTCTGGAGCGCCCGAGATTCTCGTCCCCGCTGACAGGATGCGCTCGAAGGTTCGCGGCCTGCGCGACTCGCATTCGAGGCCGATCCGCCGCGGTCAGCGCCTCGCCGCGAGTCAGCTTTGCAGGCCGACCGCGCGGGCGCGGAAAGCTCAGGCGGCCTCGATGTCGGTCGGATCGAGCCGCATGTCGAGGAGGATGATCTCCTCGGTCGGGCTGAAGTCGTCGTCGTCGATCAGCTCGAGCTCGTCGTCGACGAGGTCGTCCGCGTCGAACACGCGCTGCTCGAGCAAGATCACGTCGTCGCTTTCCTCTTCGTTCATGGCGAAGGGACCAAGTGCATTGCCCGTGCCCCGGCTCCGGATCTGGGGCCGACGAGCGGGTCCGCGCAGCGCGATTGCAAGGCCGCGATACCCGCGGTGCACGATCGGCCTATCCAAATCTCTCGCTGTCCCGGTGGGGCGCGGCCGGAGTGGCCCACTCCAAGGACGTCCCGGCCAGGCGGGCACGGTGGTCTCCGGCGCGCGCGTACGGGGTGTCGGCCGCGCCGGATCGCGTCGTTAGGCCCGCTCGCGCGGCTCGGCCGATTTCGCAGTCGATGTAGCTGAAATCACGAGATTCCCAGCAAACCGCCTGGACGACGCCGCAGATATTGAAATCCACTTTCATTTTCGGTATCGGTGGATCCATGAAACTCGTTGGTTGTGCTCTCGTGTCCACTCTCTCGATGTTCGCCGCCGGTTGCGGCGGCGATGACGGCGGCGATGACTTCGCGCCGGTCGCCGAGACGTACGCCGCCAACGTGTATGCGAACTACTCGGACACGGTCGCGAAGGCCGAGGCGCTGAAGACCGCCGTCGACGCGTTCATCGCGAATCCGACGCAGGCGACGATGGATGCCGCGAAGCAGGCGTGGCTCGACTCGCGCGAGCCGTACCTCCAGACCGAGGTCTACCGGTTCTACGACGGCCCGATCGACAACCCCGAGGACGGACCGGAGGGCGAGGTCAACTCGTGGCCGCTGGACGAGGTGTTCATCGACTACGTCGTGGGCATGCCCGATGCCGGCATCATCAACGACAAGACGACCTTCCCGATGATCACGGTCGACGTGATCAAGGAGCAGAACGAGAACGGCGGCGAGGCCAACATCTCCGCCGGCTATCACGCGATCGAGTTCCTCCTCTGGGGCCAGGACCTCAGCGACACCGGTCCGGGCGCGCGTCCGGTCACCGACTACGTGATGAACGACCCGGCCGGAACGAACCAGGGCCGCCGCCGCACGTACCTCCAGCTCGTCACGCAGCTGCTCGTCGACGACATGACGCAGGTCCGCGACCAGTGGGCGCCCGACCAGCAGAACTACCGCGCCGACTTCGTCGCCGGCGGCAAGGATTCGATCCGGAAGATCCTGCTCGGCATGGGCAGCCTCTCGGGCGCGGAGCTGTCGGGCGAGCGCATGACCGTCGCGCTCGACAACCGCGATCAGGAGGACGAGCACTCCTGCTTCTCCGACAACACGCACCGCGACCTCTACGGGAACGCGCTCGGCATCCAGAACGTCTACCTCGGCACGTACGGCGCCAACCACGGCAAGGGCATCGATGACCTCGTGCGCGCCAAGGACGTCGCGCTCGCCGACAAGCTGAAGATGCAGATCGCCGCGAGCGTCGCCGCGATCCAGGCCATCCCGCACCCGTTCGACCAGGCGATCAAGGACGACACGAAGCGTCCGCTCATCATGACGGCGATCCAGGACCTGCAGACGCAGACGGAGACCACCGTCGAGGCCGCGACGGCACTCGGCATCACGATCAACCTCCAGTAACGAAGTCGTGATAGAGAGGCACGCCGTGACCCGCCTGCAAGCAGCCGCAGCCGCCGCCGCTCTCGCGATCGGCGCATGCAGCGGCGACGACGCAGCGTCGTACGAGCCCGGCGAGGAGCTCGCCGGCGGCGAGACGACCGTGTTCGAGACCGGCGGCATGGCGTTCTCGCTCGCCGCGCGCAACCTCAAGGGCGCGCGTCGCGATGACTTCTTCGTCGGCAACGCGTTCTTCAAGCGCAACTGGGTGACGGCGCCCGCGTCGACGTCGGGCCAGGACGGCCTCGGGCCGACGTTCAACGCGACCGCGTGCGCCGCGTGTCATTTCATGGACGGCCGCGGCGCGCCGCCGCAGAAGCCCGACGACGCGTTCCTCGGCCTGCTCGTGCGGCTCAGCGTGCCCGGTCAGGACGAGCACGGCGGTCCGCTCGACGAGCCGAACTACGGCGGCCAGTTCAATCACCATGCGGTGCTCGGCGTACCTGCCGAGGGCGGAACGCACGTCACGTACGTCGAGGCGCCCGGCCAGTTCGACGACGGCACGCAGTACAGCCTGCGCGTTCCGACGTACACGTTCAGCGATCTCGCGTACGGCGCGATGGCCGCGGACGTGATGACGTCGCCGCGCACCGCGAACGCGATGATCGGCCTCGGGCTACTCGAGGCGGTCAGCGAGGACTCGCTGCTCGCGCACGCCGACGAGGCCGACGCCGACGGCGATGGCATCTCGGGTCGCCCCAATCGCGTGTGGGATCCGATGGCGAACGACACGCGCCTCGGCCGGTTCGGCTGGAAGGCGAACCAGCCGGGCGTCGAGCAGCAGGTGTCGGGCGCGTTCCTCGGCGACATCGGCATCACCTCGCCGCTGCATCCGCAGCAGAACTGCCCGGCCGTGCAGACCGAGTGCAGCGCGGCGATCACCGGCGGCGATCCGGAAGCGGATCAAGAGACGATCGATCAGGTCACCTACTACTCGCGGCTGCTCGCGGTCCCAGCGCGCCGTGACTTCAAGGCCGCCGACGTGCTGCGCGGCAAGAAGCTGTTCAACGAGGCGGGCTGCGCGAGCTGTCACGTGGCGAAGTACGTCACGGGCGAGGTCGCGGGCCTTCCCGAGCTCTCGCACCAGACAATCTTTCCGTACTCCGACATGCTGCTGCACGACATGGGCAACGAGCTCGCCGATCATCGACCGGACTACCTCGCCGACGGCAACGAGTGGCGCACGCCGCCGCTGTGGGGCCTCGGGCTCGTTCGCGTCGTCAACGGCCACACGAACTATCTCCACGACGGTCGCGCGCGCGACACGAGCGAGGCGATCCTGTGGCACGGCGGCGAGGGCGCGGCGGCGCGCGATGCCTACAAGGCGATGAGCAAGGACGAGCGGGCGGCACTGATCCGGTTCGTGGAGTCGTTGTGACTCGTCGCGCGAAGCGGCGACTAGGCCTGGCGCTCGCGGGCCTGTGCGCCGCTGTTGCCATCGTCGCGGGCACGCTCGTGTCGTGCGTCGTCCCGCTCGGCGATGGCCAGCGCCGCATCGTCGCCGGCGAGCTCGCGCGCGAGATCATCGTGCCGACGTACGACGAGGTCGTCGCGCGGGCGAACGATCTCGCGACCGCCGCGCATGCGTTCGCCGCCGCGCCGGACGCCACGACGCTCGAGGACATGCGGGCCGCCTGGCGCGCCGCACGCGTGCCGTGGAAGCAGACCGACGCGTTCCGGTTCGGCCCGATCGCGATCCAGAGCCTCGGCACGGCGATCGATCAGATTCCGGTCGACCCCGCACGCATCGAGGCCGAGCTCGCCGGCGCGCAGCCGATCGATCTCGCGTACGTCGAGACCCTCGGCGCGAACAAGAAGGGCTTCCACACGATCGAGTACTTCGTGTTCGGCGCCGACGACGCGGCTGTGCTCGCGTCGCTGACGAGCGATGTGCTCGCACCGCGCCGCATCGACTACGTCGTCGCGTGTGCCGACAGCCTCGCCGCGACCGCGGTGAAGCTGCGTGATGCGTGGATCGACTACGCCGCGCTGCTCGCGGATCCGGGCGCCGACAACACCGAGTTCGCGACGATCAAGGCGTCGATCGACGCGCTCGTCAACGAGAGCGTGTTCCAGGTCGAGGTCGTCGCCGACGCGCGCATCGGCAAGCCGATGGGCACGGCGACGGGCGGCACGCCGCAGCCCGATCTGCAGGAGTCGCCGGTCGCGGGCACGTCGATCGACGACATGACCCAGACGCTGACCGGCATCCGCAACATCTACCTCGGCTCGCGCGATGGCACGCCGGGCAAGGGCGTCGGCAAGCTCGTCGCCGCGGCGAACCCGGCGACCGATCGCGACGTGCGCACGGCGATGGACGCCGCATTCGCCGCGATCGCCGCGATCCCGCCGCCGTACGCGCAGGCACTCCGCGATCAGCGCCCCGAGGTGATGACCGCGTACACCGCCGTGCAGGACCTCCAGCGCGTGCTCGCGACCGAGGTCATCGCGACGCTCGGCGCGACGCTCAAGTTCAACGACAACGATGGCGACTAGAACGCTCTCCCAGCTGCGCGCGCACCTGCGCGAGCCGATCGACGCCTCGTCGATCGCGGCGTTCCGCATCGTGTTCGGTCTGCTCGTGCTCGTCGCGACGATCCGGTTCGTGGCGACCGGGATGATCCACGAGTACTTCGAGGTGCCGACGCACTTCTTCAGCTACTACGGCTTCGATTGGGTCAAGCCGTGGCCGGGCGCCGGCATGTACATCCACTTCGGCGTCATGGCGGTGCTCGCCGCGATGATCGTCGTCGGTCTGTTCACGCGCGCCGCGACGCTCGGCTTCGGCCTGCTGTTCACGTACCAGCACCTGATCGACAAGACGAACTACCTCAATCACTACTACCTGCTGATCTGCCTCTGCCTCGTGATGACGCTTTTGCCGATGGGCAGCGCGTGGTCGCTCGACGCCAGGCTCCGCCCGCACGTCGCGCGCACGCAGGTCCCGCGCTGGGTGCTGTGGACGCTGCGCGCGCAGGTCGGCCTCGTCTACGTGTTCGCGGGGCTCGCGAAGCTCAAGTACGACTGGGTCGTCGAGGCGCAGCCGATGTCGATCTGGCTGTCGGCGAACCAGGACTTCCCGGTGATCGGGAGGTGGTTCGGCGAGCCGTGGGTCGCCCACGCGTTCTCGTATGCGGGCATCGTGTTCGATCTGTCGATCGTGCCGCTCTTGCTGTGGCGCCGCAGCCGGCCGTTCGCGTACGTCGCCGTCGTCCTGTTCCACGTCATCACGGCGCGCATGTTCCATCTCGGGATGTTCCCGTGGATCATGATCGCCAACTCGCTCGTGTTCCTCCCCGAGGGGTGGCCCCGCCGGCTGCTCGGCCGCCCCACGCCGCACATCGAGACGAAGCCGCTGCGCGTCGCTCGCGCCCTGCCCGCCATGCTCGGTCTCTACTTCGCGATCCAGCTCCTGCTGCCGGTTCGCCACTTCGCGTATCCCGGCGACGTGTGCTGGACCGAGCAGGGCTTCCGGTTCGCGTGGCACGTCATGGTGATGGAGAAGGACGGCTCGGTCGTGCTGCACGTGCGCGAGCCGGGCACCGAGCGCCGCTGGGACGTCCGCCCGGGCGAGTACCTGACGCGCTACCAGACGAAGATGATGGCGCCGCAGCCCGACATGATCCTCGAGCTCGCGCACATCGTCGCCGACGACTTCCGCGCGCGCGGCGTCGTAGATCCGATCGTGACCGTCGACGCGTTCGTCTCGCTCAACGGTCACCGCGTTGCGCGGCTCATCGATCCGACCGTCGATCTCGCACGCGAGCGCGACGGGTTCGGCAACAAGGCGTGGATCCTGCCGCGCCCGTCCGACGACGTGCGTCCCACGCTGTCCGCAGAAGCCACGCCATGAAGTACCTCCTTGCCGCCATCGCCGTCGCCGCGCTCGCGTCGCCGGCTCTCGCCAATCCGCACCCGAACCCGTTCTCGTATCCGTACGAGACGCTGCCCGCAGGCAAGCTCGAGATCGAGCAGTACCTCGACCTCGTCCCGGTGCGCGTCGAGCTCGAGCACCCCGACGGCACGATCGACGGCGTCACGAGCCTGCGCTCGGTGCACGTCACCGAGCTCGAGTACGGCCTCACCGATCGCCTCGAATTCGGCTGGTACTTCCAGTTCCGCCAGGGCGCGACCGCGGACACGCCGTTCCTGCGCTTCGACGGCGTGAAGCAGCGCCTGCGCTATCGCTTCGCCGAGGCCGGCACGTTCCCGATCGACATCGGCGTCTACCTCGAGCTCGCCGAGTTCCACAACGAGCTCGAGTTCGAGGAGAAGCTGCTGCTGCGCAAGCGGCTCGGCGAGATCAACCTCGTCGCGAACCTGTGGGTCGAGCAGGAGTGGTACTTCCAGACCAAGGACACGAAGTTCATCTTCAACCCGACGGTCGGCGCGAGCTACGAGATCAACCCCAAGGTGATCGTCGGCGCCGAGTACTGGGCGCGCGGCCGGTTCGACAAGGTCGTGCCGGACGATGCAAACAACAGCGATGCGCCGATGGCGACGCACCACTATCTCGGCCCGACGCTGCTGCTCCAGCAGACCAACGTGTTCCTCTCGCTCGGTGTCTACGCCCGCCTCGACGGGATCGGCAAGACCGCGGTGGTGAACGATCAATACGGTAAGCTCTGGGTCCGTGCGATCGTCGGTGTGGAGCTCTAGCGTCCTCGTCTCGCTCACTGTCCTCGCAAGTACGGCGAGCGCGAATCCCCGGCCGCTCGCGCACACGCTGACGACGGACACGCTGGCGCCCGGCGACGTCGATCTGGTCACGACCACCGACCTCGTTCCGCTGCGCCGGCTCGCCAGCATGCGCGAGGTCACGTTCCTCGCGAGTGCATTCGCGAGCGAGCTCGAGATCGGTCTCGTCGATCGCCTCGAGCTCGGACTCACCGCGACGCTGGTGCCGTCGCTCGACGATCGATTCGAATCGGCGGGGCTGTTCGCGGGCGTCGGCAACGGGCTGCGCCAGCGCATCCGCTACACGTTCAACGAGGATCCGGACAGCTGGCCGATCGTCGGCAACGTCGGCGCGCTGCTCGAGATCAGCGAGACCGAGAGCGACGTCATGCTCGACGGCCGGTTCCTGTTCGAGCGCCGGTTCGATCGCCTGAGCGCCGTGTTCAACATCTCCGTCGCGTACCAGATCTACTTCGACGACCGCCGCGCCTGGGTGATCACGCCATCAGGCGGCCTGACGTACGAGATCACGCCGAAGTTCCACGTCGGCGCGGAGGCGTGGCAGCGCGCCGAGTACCCCGATCAGGTGTTCGTGTCGCCGCGGCCGTTCAGCTTTCGCCCGCAGGCCTACGCGGGACCGTCGCTGATGCTGTGGCTCGGCAAGGTATGGTGGACCGCTGCCGCGTATGCCCGGATCACCGACATCGACCACGATCTCGAGCCGGGCGAGCCGTACGGCCGCTTCTGGTTCCGCTCGGTGATCGGTTTCGATCTGTAGCTGTGCTAGGCATTCGGGCGTGCACGACTTCACGCCTGTCTCCGCGCTCGTCGGTGGCGCGCTGATCGCGACGTCGCTCGCGATCATGCTGATCGGCACCGGCCGCATCGCGGGTCTGTCCGGCATCTTCGCGGGCCTGCTCCGCGGCACCTCGGGCGACTGGGAGTGGCGTGCGTGGTTCGTCGCCGGAATGCTCGGCGTCGGCGCGATCTTCGAGGTCGTGAGGCCCGAGACGTTCGACAGCGCCGCGCGTGTCCCGCTATGGGCGGTCGCGCTGTCGGGCGTGCTCGTCGGTCTCGGTACGCGCCTGTCGAATGGCTGTACGAGCGGTCACGGCCTGTGCGGCATGAGCCGGCTGTCGAAGCGCTCGATCATCGCGACGATGACGTTCATGGGCATCGGCGTCGCGACCGCGACGATCGTCGGCTCGATCCTGAGGAGCGCGTCGTGAAGCGGATCATTCCACTTCTGTGCGGCGCGATCTTCGGTGCCGGCGTGTGCCTCGCCGGCATGGTGAAGCCGTCGAAGGTTCTCGGCTTCCTCGACTTCGGCGGTGCGTGGGACGCGACGCTGCTCGTCGTGTTCGCGACCGCGCTCGCGCTTCACGTCGTCGCGTGGCGGCTCGTGAAGGGCAGGGGCGCACCGCGCTTTGGCACCGCGTTCCCTGGCAAGCCGTCGAGCGTCGTCGACCTGCGGCTCGTCGGCGGCGCCGCGCTGTTCGGCGTTGGCTGGGGCATCTCGGGCTTCTGCCCGGGCCCCGCGGTCGTCTCGCTCGTCTCCGGCGTGACCGCGTCGTTCGTGTTCGTCGGCGCGATGGCCGTCGCGATGTTCGCGTTCGAT